>JANNLB010000107.1:0-29379 GCA_031396605.1 Geobacter sp.
TTTCAGCTCGGGGAAGGCGCCGACCATGACGGTGGCTGTTTGCCCCTTGCGCACCTTGGCCAGGTCCTTTTCGTTGATATCAACCATCACCCAGACGTTGGAAAGGTCGGCCACGGTGTAAAGACTTTTGGAGGGGTCGGAGAGTTCGCCGACGATGGCGTGCTTCTCGGTGACAATGCCGCCGATGGGGGAGCGGACCGGCAGGAGCGGCTTTTTGTGGCTATCCCCGCGGAGGTCGGCGGTTGCAACACCGTAGAGAGACAGTCGCTCTTCATCGGTATGCAGTTCGGTCTGGGCCATCTTGTAATCAGTCTCGGCCTGGAGGATGTCCTTGCGGGCTGCAATCTTCCTCTCCACCAGACCCTTGATCCGATCCATGCTTGACTGGGCCAGGGCAAGCTTTGTTTTTGACTGATGGTAGCGGCCCAGGGCTTCACCAAGCTCCACGCTGTCCAGAATCGCCAGGGATTGACCGGCGGCGACACTGGCGCCGAGGGAGGCGCTGACGCTGACGATCTTGCCGGAGATACGGGGCGACACATGGGCAATCCGGTCGGCGTTGGCTTCAACCTTGCCGGTGACGCTGATGGTGCCGGCCAGCCGCTGTTTTTTTACGAGAGCAACGACTACGCCGTTCTGCTTCTGCACCTCGGCGGTCATCTTGACGCTTCCCACCTCACCAGCGTGCTCATAGTGCCCTTCTTTCTCTTCCTTATGACCTTCTTTGCCTTCTTCATGAGCGCCCGCTTTTTCTCCTTCATGGGCACCCTCTTTTTCATCCTTGTGGCCTGCGTCCTTCTTTTCGGCATGCTCTCCGCCGCCGCTTTTGAGGTGGGATGATCGATAGAGAAAACCGCCGCCCAGGACAACGGCCAGGATAAGTCCGATAATGATTGCTTTCTTCTTCACTGCACACCTCCGCTAAGTTCTGTTGCAATTGCTGTTTCAAGCTTGACGATAGCCGTCTGCCGGTCATGCAGCGCCGTTAGATAGCCTTCGCTGACCTCAAAGAATTTCTTTTGTTCCTGGATGACAGCCAGAATGCCGACTTCACCGAGCCGATAGGCTTCCTGGGTCAGTTTCAGGTTTTCTTCAAGTTGGGGAATGATGTTGGTCCGGTACAGAGAAAGCACCTTATCGGCATTCAGTAAACTGGCGTAAGCCGTCTCTACTTCCCGTTCGGCGTTTCTGGTGGCGGCTGTCAAGCGGCTTTCGCTGTTGTTCCACTTGGCCTGGGCTTCCTGAACCCCGGCCTGATTCTTGTCAAACAGCGGAATGGGCATCGACAACTTCAAAGCTATGATATAGGCCGTGTCCTTGCCCTCCACCCCGCCGATTTCAATGGCCGTAGTGTCACGCTTCAGAGCAAGGCCAGCCGTGATATTGGGAACACCTTCGGCCTGTGCAAGGATGATATCTGATTCACCCCTGCTTTTTTCAGCCTCCAGTGACTTGAGATCCGGGCGCTTACCGTGCGCAAGCTGTTTCAGCTCGATCAGACTTTTCACCATGGAGATTTCAGCTTCAAACGTTCCGTTTGTCACTGGAGATTCGCCAATCGGAAGCCCCATGAGCGTCCATAGTTTTGCCTGATTCCGGTTCAGCGCTTTTTCGATGTCAATCCTGGCGCCTTCGCTTCGTGCCAGTTCCACCTTGGCCAGGTTCATCTCCAGTTCCGGAATGTCTCCTGCCGCCAGGCGTTCCTTTGTCACATCCAGGAGCTGGCGATTGAGCGCAATGGAACGATCCGCCAACGTGAGCCGCTGTTCGGCCAGGATGACATCATAGAATGACGACTTCACCTCATCGCGCAGCACTCTCTCCCGATCAGCCAACTGCCAGCGATACATGTCCAGTTCACGTTCGGCGATGGCGAGACGTTTCCCCCGCTTGCCCGCCAGGAAGAACTCCTGTGACACCCCAAGCGACAGGCTGTTCTCGGCGCTGCTGCCTGTCAGAGCGCCCGTACCCCCCTCCAGTTCAAGGGTCGGGTTAGGCAAAAGTCCCGCCCTGGTTTTGCCGGCCTCGCGGATACCTTTTTCTTCACGAAACGATTTGAGGTCGCCATTGTTCTGCAGCGAAAATTCGACCACCTGCGGCAGCGCCAGCTTTTGTGACCCCGCCCACACCGGAGCGGACGTAAGAAGACAGACAATTCCCGGTACAAGGAGCAGGGCTCCTCTTGCAAAATCAGTTGTTCCCAAAGGAATAACCTCCTTATTTTTAGTTTTAAATGCAGATGATTTGAAACGGCCGAGGACGCACCAATACTGACATGGCTGAACCAAGCCGTGCAGATGGCATTACTTGCCGGTTTGTTACAGGAATCGGATGATCAGACTGTTGATGAATCGGGTGGAACGAAGAAGGAAAGATAAACTTCGGGGATATACCAGGCAGGTTCGGCATTATAAAGACGGGTAAATGATCTGGAGTGGGTGACTACAACCGGAGACGGAGAAAGCGGAGCCTGACAGGGACAACCACAGTCACCGGTACAAAAATGGTCGTCAGGAGTGTGCGACGGTGACGGGACAGAAGGACAGGAGCTGCAATGAATCTGTTCAGCACCATACACGGCAGAAACAGTTGCAACTTCATGAACTCCCGGCAGTTCCCCGGCGCACAGGACATTCTCGCCAAATGACACCACAAAACCGGTGATGGTCACAAACAGGAGCAGCAAAGCTATGTTTTGTCTTGATACAATGTTCATCGTGATGTGATACTAGCAAGCCAAGTACTTTTTTACAACACTTCTCTGACGTGACCACAGCCTCATAGTCTGATCAGGTCCTCATGTTCCTCGTCATGCGGATTGATATGGATCATGACGTCCCCAACACCGGGATAACGTTCGAAGATAAGTTTTTTGACGCTGGTAGCGACATCATGAGATTGTTTGACCGTCATGTCCGGATCCATTTCCAGTTTCAGATCAACAATCATGTACTGCCCGGAGCGGCGGGCACGCATTTCATGCACATGTTCAACCCGTTCAACACTTTCGGCAAGAGCCTGCAGCGCACCGATAAAATCAGCGGGAGCGGTCCCGTCCATCAGATCATGAGCCGCATCTCGAAATGTCTGAAAACCGATATGCAGGATAATGAATGCGGTCAGACCGGCCGCCAGCGGATCCATGATCCCGAAACCGAAAAAAGCCCCAATAACGCCTACCAGCGTTGAAACAGAGGTAATTGCGTCTTTACGGTGATCTTTGGCAATTGCCAGCAGTGCCGGGCTTTCAAGTTTTTTACCGGTACGTGTCGAGAAGCGGTAAAGCCACTCTTTTATAACAATAGTCACCGCTGCCGCTGCAACCGCAATCCATCCGGGTGATTTAAAATGTCCGGCGATGATGCTGACAACGGATTCGTACAGTATCCAGCCGCCGGTGGCAGCAATCACCAGTGAAACCAGAAGCGCTGCCAGGCTTTCAGCACGACCATGACCGTAGGGGTGATTAGCATCAAAGGGCTGGCGGCCAAGCTTGAGAGCCATCATTGTCGCAAAGATCGCGACGAAATCGCACGCACTCTCGATGCCATCGGCAAAAACGGCATCCGAACGCCCCCAGTATCCGGCGGAAAGCTTCAGAATCATCAAGACAGCATTAACCCAAAAACCGATTTTAATGATCCGGTCGGCGCTGTCGAATCTCTCATTCCTCTGCATTATGCCTCCGCCTTTCGGATCGCCTTTATCCGCAATTGCAGTGTTGTTGCGTTGTTCCAGCGGTTACATTCCGGAAAAAAGGCGATGTCCAGCATCCCGTCCGTCTGACATTCTGCCTGTCGGAACGCAATGGCGTTAAAAACCTGTCCCTCTGCCGCTACACGCAGCTTGAGATGACCGTCTCCGACGATCCGGCGCTCCACCACCGTAACGCCGCGCATCATCAAAACAGGTTCCGGATTCCCGGCGCCAAACGGCTCCATACGATGCAACTCATGAGCAAGGGAAAGGTCCACTTCGGCCGGGCAAACGTTAGCATCAATATCAAGTGTCGGCACAAGCTCGGAATCCCCCAGAACCCGATGAGTGACAGTTTCAAAGGCCGCAGCGAAGCGGTCGATATTTCCAGCGTTCAAACCGACGCCAGCCGCATACCGGTGCCCACCGAAACGCTCAAGATGTACGGAGCAGGCGGTTAGCGCCTCAAGCAGATGAAAACCGGGAATACTGCGCCCTGAACCCTTTGCGCAGCCCTTCTCATCAATGGCAATCAGAATTGTCGGGCGATGGTAGCGCTCAACCAGCCGGGAAGCAACAATCCCGATAACCCCCTGATGCCAGTCACGAGAAGAAAGCACAATACTCTTGCATGCTGGATAGGCGCCGCCACCATCAACCATTGCGGCAGCATCTTCAAGAATGCGGCGCTCAACCGTCTGGCGTTCGGCATTTGCCGTATCCAGCTCATCAGCAATCATGGAACACTCTTCGCTACTCGCACTGAGCAGCAATTCCACACCCGGCACCGCGCTTTCCATGCGACCGGCGGCATTCAGCCGTGGCGCCAGTCGAAATCCGACCTGGCCGCAGGTGACTGCGCCCATAATTCCGGCGACCTTTTTTAGCGCCGCAATGCCCGGCCTGAGCGGATTTTCAAGCTGTTGCAAGCCATAGAAGGCATACATACGGTTTTGGCCAATAAGCGGCACCACATCAGCAATCGTCCCGAGTGCCACCAGATCAAGCCACTCCCGAAGATCAGGTTCATCACCCGCAGCAAATAGCCCCTCCTGTCTCATGCAACTGCGCAGCGCAACCAGCAGATTAAAGGCGACACCGACCCCGGCCAGCATTTTAAAAGGATAGGAACAACCCGGCTGCAGAGGGTTTACCACTGCAGCGGCATCCGGAAGACTCTCCTTGGGCGTATGATGATCCAGTATTATCAGATCAACACAAGCCTCCTGACAGAAAGTAGCTTCTTTTCGCGCTGTAATACCGCAATCAACAGACATGATCAACGTGGAACCCGCATCGATGATGCGTTTAAGAGCCTCTTCGCTAAGTCCATAGCCGTCATCAAAACGGTTAGGTATGAAATAGCTGCAGGTCAGCCCCACACGTCGCAGAAAAGAAACCAGCAGAGCCGTGCCGGTAATGCCGTCGACATCATAATCGCCGTAGATGCACACAGATTCTCCGCTTTTTCGCGCCCGCAGCACTCGCTCTACCGCAGCCTGCATACCCTTCAACAAAAACGGATCTGGCATGGCTGAAAGAACTGGCGAGAGAAACAGCATGCCGTCCTCAACGGTGTCTATACTCCTGCCAGCCAAAATTTGTGCAGTTATGCGACAAATTCCGAGAGATCTGGAGAGATCCACGGTTTTAGCTGCGACAACAGCTTTAACAACCCATTTTTTCTGCACCCAGTTTGTTCCTGTAAAAAAAATCCCCCGACAGGCGGGGGATTTTCTCCGGTTATTTCATTGGCGGCGCCATGGCCTTGCCCGGCTGTTCCATCATGCCTTTGATCTGAATGGCGGTCGGACTGTTTGAGTCGAGCTTGAGATATTGATTCCAATACGTGGCTGCCTTTTCCGGCTGTTTTAAATCAACGGCATATACAATTCCGGCGTTGAATAAGCTTTGCAGGTGTTTAGGATCAATCTTGTTGGCTTTTTCAAAATTGGCAAGCGCCTTGTCATACCAACCAATCTTTCTGTACATGACTCCCTGATCAGTTAGAACATTCGGGTTATTCGGTTCAATCTCCAGAGCTTTACCATATGCGTTGATAGATTTTTGGGTTTGCTCCGTATCGAAATAATCATTTCCCAGAGATATCCAGGCGTTAAGATTCTTGGGATTCTGAGCGACAACCTTCTCAGCCTGGGCAATGCGCTGCGTATAGTCAGTGGGCGATCCGGCACCGGACGGGATAGCGGTATTAGTCTGTTGAACTTTACCGGCATTACTGATGCTGAAGATCAAATACCCCCCCAACAAACCGACGATCAGGGCGACAACAGCTATCAGGGTTGATTCTTTGTTCACAGGACACCTCTCCGTATTGAATAGATAACCAGATTAAGCGGTTATAGCCTTTTTTGCCAAGGCGCGATTTTCGAGAATTACCACAATCGGACTGGCAACAAATACCGATGAATAGGTGGCTACGAGCACGCCAACCAAAAGGGCAAATGAAAAATCGTGGATTACTTCGCCTCCGAAAAAGTAGAGAGAAGCAGCGGCAAGAAAAACCGTCAGCGAAGTAATAATAGTACGGGAAAGTACTTCGTTGATGCTGTCGTTGAAAATGGTGTGCATCGCACCTTTTAAATTTTTATGCAGGTTTTCACGAATTCGGTCAAAGACGACAACCGTGTCTGTCAGTGAATATCCGGCGATTGTCAGTACGGCGGTGATAAACAGCAGATTAATCTCTTTATTCATCAGATAAAAAACCGCAAACATGGCAAGACAGTCATGCATGGTGGCTAAAGTAGCTCCCACCCCGAACTTGAAGTCAAAACGCCAGGCGATGTACATGATAATCCCCAGCATTGCGAGCACCGCAGCGATCAGCGTATCCTTGCGCAGCTTGTCACCGATTGAAGGCCCGATCTCTGTTGAACTTTCCACCGTAAAAGCATTGTCCGCAAATTCCTTTTTGAAGGCGGTCTGCACCATTTCGGATTGTTTGCCGACGGCAGCTCCGGCCATCTTGACCAAAAGCATGTTACCGTCCTTTATTTCCTGCAGATCAGCCTTGGCAATACCATGCTTGTGCAGGGCGGTTCTGGCATCAGCAATTGAGAACGGCTTGCTGAACTTCAGCTGCATGGCGGTGCCACCTGAAAAATCAATGCCCATATTGGCTGCACCACGGCCGACCTGAATGACCCCGATGATACCGACAATCGAAATAATCGCCGATATGACAAACGCAATATTCCGCTTGCCGATAAAGTCTATTCTTGTTTTTCCAAGAAGTTCCATGAACGGTGTTACCCCCTATATGCTCATTTTTTTGACTGTTCCCTTGTGCAGAAAGATATCAAATATCACCTTGGTGCCGACCAGTGCGGTGAACAGGTTGATGAGGACCCCCAGGCTGAGTGATACCGCAAAACCTTTGACCGGCCCTGTGCCAAACTGGAACAGAACAGCTGCCGTAATCAAGGCCGTGACATGAGAGTCCACAATTGTCAAAAAGGCTTTGTCGTAACCTGCATCCAAAGCCGCCTTGGGGGATTTACCCAACTTGAGTTCTTCACGAATACGTTCAAATATAATTACATTGGAGTCAACCGACATGCCGACCAGCAGTACGATGGCGGCGATGCCCGGCAGTGTAAGTGTGGCGCCCAGAACAGCCAGAGCTCCCATGAGGTAGAGTATGTTCAGAATCATACCCAGGTCGGCAACCAGACCCGACAGCTTGTAATAAATCGCCATGAAGGCAACAACAAGGAGCACTCCGATAAGACCGGCAGACAATCCTTTATTGATGGAGTCCTGTCCCAAAGAAGGGCCTACGGTCACATTCTGGATAATCTTGACCGGTGCAGGCAATGCACCGGCACGAAGTACAATCGCAAGGTCGGCAGCAGTTTTCTCGGTAAAATTACCTGATATCTGGGCGCTGCCACCTGAAATCCGCTCACGTATGACCGGAGCGGAATGAATATTGTTATCAAGAACAATGGCAAATCGCTTGCCAACATTTGCCGCAGTAACCTGATCAAACAACTTGGCGCCCAGAGAATTGAATTCAATCCCGACATATGGCTGGTTGAACTGTGAATCTATTCTGACCTGGGCGTCAGTCAACAGATCGCCGGTGATCATCGCTTTTTTCTGGACGACGATCGGAATTTCCGTGACGGCGCCGGTCTTTGCATCAACGGACTTTTCCTTGAGCAACTCGGCATCATCGGGAATCGTCCCGGACGTCGGCGAGATATCCTCGCGCACCATTTTAAAATCCAGTCGAGCGGTACGGCCGATAAGATCAATCGCCCGCTGAGGATCCTTGATGCCGGGCAGCTGGACAACAATATGATTGATCCCTTCGCGCTGGATAGTCGGTTCAGAAACGCCGAACTGGTCAATCCTGTTACGGATCGTTTCGAGAGCCTGCTGAACAGACTTGTCCTTGCGATCCTGCGCATCCTTCTCACTTACCCGCAACGTCAAGGCAACGAAGCCGCCTTCATCAAAAGTCGGGCTCTGTTCGTAGGATGGATATTTATCCTTGATCAGTTTCTGTACGGCATCGGCAGTCCCCTTCTCGTAAAGCACTACAGACACCTTATCAAACCCATCTCTGGAAATTCGTTTGAAACGAAGATTTTTGTTGTTGAGCGTATCTTCCAGGTCAGTGGCGACAAGATCCAGAGACCCTTCAACCGCCTTCTGTGTATCGACCTCCATCACCAGATGGGTTCCACCCTGCAGATCAAGCCCGAGGTGAATCTTGTCCTTTGGCAAAAAGTTACCCCACCATGACGGCAGCTTGCTCGCCAGGGTCGGAGTCAGGTACAGAAACGATAGTGCTACAAAAACAGCTATCAGGCTTATACGCCAGCCAGTTCCTTTCGGCATAAGGCTTGTCTCCCTTTTCAGATTTTGAACTAGTCCTTCTTGATTGCAGCGATATAGCTCTTGGTAATTTTAATGTGTACGTTGTTTGCAATTTCAAGTGTCACAAGATCATTTTCTACGGCGATGATTTTACCATGAACTCCACCGGCTGTTACAACATTGTCGCCCTTTTTCATCGATTCCAGCAATACTTTATGCTCTTTGGCCTTTTTCTGCTGCGGTCGAATTAGCAGAAAATAAAAAATTGCAAACATGAACACCAGCGGAAGTATCTGCTGAAATGCCGCCATTCCGCCTCCTGCTCCACCTGCCGCTCCTCCCGGAGCACTTCCCATCGCAAAAGCCAATCCAAACATGTTTGTTATCCTCCCTTTTACGGATTATTGTTTCTGTTGCATTGTCGATGTAAATTGCCTGCGAAATTCGTCAAAATTATTGACCCCGATTGATTCCCTGATTCTTCTCATAAGATCAAGATAAAAGTGAAGATTATGGTAGGTATTCAACTGTGACGACAGAATTTCACCCGACCGGTACAGGTGCCTCAGATAGGCACGGGAATAATTTCGGCAGACCTTGCAGCTGCAGGCAGGATCGAGTGGTCCCGCATCATCTTCGTATATTTTGGACTTGATGTTGACCCGCCCCCGGCTGGTAAAAAGCATGCCGTTGCGGGCGTTTCTGGTCGGCATGACACAATCGAACATATCATACCCGTGCCAGACCGCCTCTACCAGATCTTCCGGTGAACCAATCCCCATTATGTAACGCGGAGCATCCTCCGGCAGCAGCGTAGAACAACACTCCATCACCCCGTACATCTGTTCTTTTTCTTCGCCGACCGACAACCCTCCCAGGGCATAGCCGTCAAAACCGATCGTGCAGAGGTCGTTCACGCTACGAGCCCGCAAGTCGTAATGCATCCCCCCCTGAATAATCCCGAACAGCTGCTGGCCGGACCGTGCATGGGCATCTTTGCATCGCCCGGCCCATCTGGCCGTCAACTCAAGGGAGCGGCTGACATACTGGTAGTCTGCCGTGGCGGGCGGGCATTCGTCAAAACACATTATGACATCTGCACCCAGAGCCTCCTGAATATGGGTAGCCAGTTCAGGTGTCAGCATGTGATATGAACCATCAATGTGCGACTGGAACCGGACCCCTTCTTCACTGATTTTACGTAATTCCCCGAGACTGAAAACCTGGAAGCCGCCGCTGTCGGTCAGAATCGGCTTGTCCCAGTTCATGAAGCGATGAAGTCCTCCCATCTGCTCCACGAGCCGATGCCCCGGCCTCAGGTAAAGATGATAGGTATTGGCCAGAATAATCTGCGCCTTGACGGCGTGCAGATCCTCCGGCGTCATCGCCTTAACGGTAGCGTTGGTGCCGACCGGCATAAAAATCGGTGTTTCAACCTCACCGTGAGGAGTTTTCAAAGAGCCGAGGCGTGCTTTACTGGATGAATCACGGTGAATTATAGTAAAAGTTTCAGATGATAGTGCTTCCGACACAGGGCCCCTCAAGAGATGAACATGGCATCACCGTAACTGTAAAATCTGAATTCCCGCGATACCGCCTCACGATAGGCTTCAAGCACACTTTCACGTCCGGCAAGAGCTGAAACCAGCATCAGGAGTGTGGATTCCGGCAGGTGAAAATTGGTTATAAGAGCATCGACTACTTTGAAGTGAAAACCGGGATAGATAAAAATATCCGCCTCGCCGCTTCCGTGTACAACAGCCCCTGACTGCTGCGCCGAATATTCCAGCGTCCTTGCTGACGTCGTCCCGACAGCTATAACCCGTCCGCCTGCTGCTTTTGTCCTCCGTACCGCCTCCGCCGTATCGTGCGGAATGGCAAAACGTTCAGAATGAATTTGATGTTCTTCAACATGTTTAACACGCACCGGCTGAAAGGTGCCAAGACCGGTATGGAGCGTTAGAAAGACCGTTTCGATTCCGTTCATAGCCAGTCGGTTCAGCATCTCACGCGTGAAGTGAAGACCCGCGGTCGGGGCTGCAACCGCGCCCGGTTCCCGTGCGACCACCGTTTGATAGCGCTCGCGGTCAACCAAGCAGTCATCCCGCTGCAGATAGGGGGGTAACGGGATGTGTCCTTCACGTTCCAGCCAGACTTCGAAAGGCTCATTTCCATTGAACCCGACCAGCCAGTTTTCAGAATCGCAACGAGACAGTATAACAGCCTTCATACCGGACTCAAGCAGAATATTCTGCCCTTCCCGGTATTTTTTCGACGATCTGAGCAGACATTCCCACCGTTCCTCACCGCCGGCCACTCTTCTGAGGAGAAAAATTTCAACCCTGCCGCCCGTGGGCTTCCATCCGAACAACCGGGCAGGTATGACGCGCGTGTCATTCATAACCAGCAGATCACCCGGCTGCAGATACGCCTGAAGGTTACTGAACATATCTTCGGCAATAGATCTTGACGAGCGATCGAGCAGCATTAAACGCGAGCCGTCCCGTTGTACCGATGGATGGCGGGCAATCAAATCCTGCGGAAGATGATAGGTAAAGTCCTTAACGAGCATTCAATCCCTGCATTCAGTCCTGCGTTCAACGAATATCAGAGAGCTTTTTCAACTCCGTACCGGGGTAGTAATAGGCGAGTATTTCTCCGGAGGTAAAGCCGTCAAGCGCTCGCTGTTTGGCACCCCATTGGCATAGTCCGACTCCATGTCCGTTGCCGCTTCCGGAAAAGCTGATTTCATTTCTGGAGTTCTTCAGGGTAAAACGGGTGCTCTTTATGGCTCCATACCCGACGGCCTTGCGAAACTGATCGCCACTTATAGAGCTGCTCCCTTTTGAGGCAAGCAGGACAACCTGTTTATGACGGCCACGCGAATTAACCGGTCCCGGTTTTATATCATACAGTCCTGACACCTTATGTCCGGCGGCTCGCAGCCGCTCCTCGATCTCTTTGAGAGATATCTTGTATTCCCAGGTGGTGGCCGTCGGAGAAGTCAGACAATACTGACAGTCAACACCTTTCAGATAGGACACCGCAGCCCCCCAGACATTTTCGGAAGCTTCGGTTCTCCCGCCGCAACTGGAGTGATAAAAGGCCTGAATGATAGCGCCGCCGAACGTCAGAACTTCACCTTCTGTCTCAAAAACCGCGCGACGGGCACGGCTGTCTTCGATCAGGCACCCCTCATACACCTGATCAATAACAGATGACTCAAGGTGATACTGGCTGGTTATACGAGCCATTTTTCTATTTAAAGCGTACGTTCTGGCGATAATCGCCTGGGCTTTCACCGCGTCAATCGGCCATGCAGACGATATTTCGCAATTAATCAATCCGACCAGATACTCTTCAAGCGGCAACTGGTTAACAACCAGAATGCCTTTGTCAACTACTGTCAGGTCTGCAAGACCCCGATACGGTTTACTATTCACAAACACTGCCGAGGAAGCGGCAAAAAACAGCCGACGATGCAGTTTCCCTTCAGCCAGAAGACCATCCTTCACTGGCTTTACCGTGACGGGAAACGTCAAGGCAAGCGCATCGCCTGACTCATTTGTCACAAGGAGCCCGTCACCAGTCACCGTCACTTCGGAGGCTGATTTAACAATAGCAACCCGGATAGTTTCATCCAGGGCTGCAGCATGTATCCTGGTCAACCCCGACCACGGGAGAATGGTCGTCGCCAGAGCGAGAAGGATACATATGCGCATACGATTAAATGGCTGCAAAACCTGAGGATAAAAACACATATTGCCGTATCGTGTCAATTTTTTTGATTGGCCGTTTTTTGTTTTCCTGGTCTGAATATCTCTATTGCACAACTTGGCATGCATACTGTATGTTCAGCCGTAACTGATCCATAACCAACAAGCATTGTTAATATTATGCGAAAGTATTGGACTGTTTTTTAAAAGTCTACTGACGCGGTCGCGTCTAACTGCCCGTAGCTGCTGCTGTTTATTGTTTCCGTCGGTCCGAACGGCGGTTTAAAAGATAAGTATTTAGTAATACTAAGTTTTTCGTTATATCGCTGCCAGCGTGCGGCAAAAGACACAACTATCATATACAGGAAGAATTCCGTGACTATCAATTCTCTCAAAATAAAAATAGTAGGCATGGTGTCGGTCATCGTCATCGCGGTCATTTCTTATGCGTCGTGGCAGCATTACCACAACCAGAAAGTCGTGATTGAAAATATTGTCGAGAAAAGCTCCGTTGTTTTGATTGAAAGCATCGTTGCCAACATTCAAAGCTCCATGAAAGCCGGCCATACAACCGCTATTAACAAGATTCTGCACGACGCAAAAGTTCATGATGATATAAAGGAACTGCGGATCATCGACAATGAAGGCACTGTCCTTCATTCAGCCGACATGGATGATATCGGCAAAGAGCTTACTACAGAAGAGCGCGATAAAATTCTGAATACAAAGCAAAATCATTTTTATTTTACCAACAATAAAAACAACCTCGACTCATACACCCGTATCCTTAACACTACTGAATGTCATGCCTGCCATGATGCCGGAAAACCAGTCATTGCCATTATTGAAACCGAAATATCGCTCACCGATCTGTCCAGCTACATACGCCAGGAGAAGTTGAACGCCATAATCTCTGCCGCCGTGATGATCATGCTTATTATTGGAGCAATGTTCACCTTTTTGACGCTCTATGTCGACCGGCCGATCCGCTCGTTGATTGACGACATGCGGCAAATCGAACTCGGTAATTTCGACGTCAGCAGCTCTATTCAAAACTCAAATGAGATGAGCGCCCTCTCCATTCACTTCAACTCGATGACCACAAAGTTAAAAGATATGATGCACACCACCGTCATCAACGAACGCGAACTCGCCCGGGCTGAAGAAAAACTGGCCCATCATCATGACGTACAGCTGATGAATCAGAAGCTTGAAGAGCATCTCAGAGAAATTGAAAATTTGAATGTCTCGCTTGAAGAAAGAATTGAGGAAGTTGAAAAAGCGAACTACACCATCGCCGATCTGGCTGCCGAACTTGAGCAGAAGAACTCGAATCTCGAACATGCGATTGACAGACTTTCAACCATCCACAAAATCGGCCTGGCAATCAATTCCACTATGGATATTGACCGGCTGTTCAATTTGATTGTCCGCAGCACAACAAGTACATTGGACGCTCAAATCGGCTATATAATTCTTTACGATAAAGAGCAGCAGACGCTTAATGTTACCAATCTGATCAGCAACGGCAAGCTGAGTGCACCGCATCAGGCCATAAAAATAAAAGAGACCAGTACGTCAGCCTGGGTTATCAACAACCGACAGCCGCTTCTGATAGCTGACATCAATCAGGCGCCTCAATTTGCCCGCATCAGTGAACTGGGTTACGAGCGTAAAACATTAATATGTGCACCGCTTATGGTAAAGGATGAGATTATCGGCACTATTAGTGTCGTTAATAAGTCCGATAATTCTCAGTTTTATGCATTTGAGCTGGAAATGCTTACCACCATAGCCGCTCAGGCCGCAATTGCGATTAAAAATGCGACCCTGTATGATGAGCAACAGCAAACCTACCTGAACACGATCCAGGCTCTCGTGACCGCCATTGAAGCCAGTGACAGCTACACCAAGGGCCACTCCGAGCGAGTCACCCGTTATAGCGTTGCAATCGGCAGCCGCCTTGAACTTTCCAGTGATCGGCTGCAAATTCTGGAACGGGCTGCTATTTTGCACGACATCGGGAAAATAGGCATCGATCTGAGCCTGCTGCACAAAGAGGGGAAGTTGTCATCGCATGATGTCAATGAACTGCACTTGCACCCCGTGATCGGTATGAATATTCTTGAGCCGATTGATTTTTTAAAAGATGTGCGGACCTGCATCGGGCAGCACCACGAACGGTATGACGGCATGGGATATCCTTACCGCATCAAACACGTCGATCAACTTCTCGAATCACGCATTATCTGTGTAGCGGATGCGTTCGATGCCATGACCTCCGATCGCCCCTATCGCAAAGCACTTACATTGGATGCCGCCATCGCAGAATTATCTGAAAATTCCGGCACGCAGTTCGATCCCGCTATTGTCGAGATATTTACCTCCATTCTTGATGAAGGAGTTTTTTTCGGCTCCCGTTTTGACAGATATCCGGATATCGCCCTATCAGTGTCACATGCCTGACACGCTCCCCTTCACTCTTTGAGTACCTCGTGACGGAACTGCTATCAATTAAAAACTTGCAGGTCTCCTTTCCGACAGCTGAAGAAACCTGTCATGTCGTGCGGGGTATCTCTCTTTCCCTGGCAACCGGGTCAGTACTGGCAATTGTCGGGGAATCCGGGTCGGGAAAGACCATGACGGCCCTCTCTATCATGCGGCTTGTTCCGCCTCCCGGATATATCAGTTCAGGCGAAATATTTTTTGAAGGGCACAATCTGTTAGTGCTCCCGGACGAGGTCATGCGAAACATCCGTGGACGACGGATTTCCATGGTTTTCCAGGAACCAATGACGTCTCTGAACCCGGTATTGCGGATTGCCGATCAACTCTGCGAGCCGCTGATTCTGCATATGGCTCTGTCCCGGCGTGATGCTCAAGAGAGAGGAATCGTATTGTTGACAAATGTAGGTATTCCTTCTGCCGGCGACCGGATGCGCGATTACCCGCACCAGTTGAGCGGAGGCATGCGACAACGGGTGATGATTGCCATGGCTCTGGCGTGTAACCCGTCTCTGCTGATTGCCGATGAGCCTACGACCGCGCTGGATGTTACCATCCAGGCGCAGATACTGGAACTTCTTGATGCGCAAAGGACGTCACGCGGGCTGTCGATTCTGCTAATAACGCACGATCTTGGCATTGTGGCAGAACGAGCCGACCACACCGCGGTCATGTACGCAGGTCAGATTGTAGAGTCTGCACCTACCGGCGCCCTGCTGGCTGCCCCTCGACACCCGTATACACAGGCTCTCCTTGCTTCCCTGCCTCAATACGCCGAACCGGGCAAGCCGCTCCCCACCTTAGCTGGACAGTTGGACATCCGGACGGCATCCGCCGGCGGCTGCTGCTTCGCAGAGCGCTGTCCGCTTGCGGAGAACACGTGCCGTGCAGAAAACCAGCAGATTGTCGAGATTGCTCCGTCACATTCAGTTCGTTGCTGGAAATGTTCATGAACGAGACCCCACTTCTCAGCGCAGTCGATTTGCATAAAACATTCAGGGTTTCCACGCTGAATCATGCAACCGGATTGCTGACCGCTCTCGATCAGGTATCACTGCATCTGTCAGCCGGTGAGACACTCGGCATCGCCGGTGAATCCGGTTGCGGCAAGTCGACCCTGGCAAAAATAATGGCCGGTCTTCTTGTGCCGGACGCGGGAAACGTTCTTTACAAGGGTACGCAGCTGAAGCAGCTTGGACAGCACGATCAGATATTTTTCCGTCGTAAAACCCAGATGATCTTTCAGGATCCGTTTTCATCACTGAACCCTCGTATGCGGGTTGGCGACAGCATCTCGGAACCGCTCAAAATCGCCGGCATGTCTGCCCCGATGCGGCGCACAGAGCTCGCCCGCATCATGTCTGCGGTCGGCTTGCCGAGCGAAGCCGCCAACCGTTTTCCCGATGAGTTTTCGGGAGGGCAGCGCCAGCGTATCGGCATTGCACGTGCCCTGGCGGCAACTCCGGAAATTCTGATTGCCGACGAACCGGTGTCATCACTCGATATTTCAATTCAAGCCCAGATAATCAATATCCTGCTGCAGATGAAGATGGATTTTGCGTTGTCCATGATAATTGTCTCGCACAACTTATTGATTTTAAGACATATCTGCGACCGGATCATTATCATGTATCTTGGCGCCATTTTTGAGTCCGGGCAGGCTTCAGAGATTTTTCGCCGCTGCCGGCATCCGTATACCGAGGCACTCATAGCTGCTATTCCCGGTTTACACGAGTCAGCCGCCTCCAAGGACGAACTGTTGCGGGATGATCTGCCGTCCGCACTGTCAATCCCTTCCGGGTGCCGATTTCATCCACGCTGCCGTCACGCGATTGATCTCTGCCGCCGTGAGATTCCGCAGCTGGTAGAATATGCACGCGGGCATTCTGCAGCCTGCCATCTGAGCAGGCAGTTGTACGGCTGAAGTGATACCGTCTGCACTCACCGCTTTTTAAGTACAGTTTTAGATTGACGAGCGCAGATTCCATATATATGATATTCGAAAACAGACGGGAGCGGAAACAATGGCCTTCGATAAAGAAAAGAAATTTACAGCAGAGGCCGATGTCTTAAAGGTACTTGGCCATCCGATCCGCCTGAAAATCGTTGCAGGACTTTGTGCACAGGAATGTAACGTGAAGCATATCTGGGAATGTCTCGGTCTGCCCCAGGCAACGGTGTCTCAACACCTGGCACTATTGAAGAACAAGGGGATAATTGAGGGGAGACGTGAAGGGGTGGAAGTACACTACAGCGTTGTCAATGCCTTTGCGAAGAAAATCATCGCTTCGTTATAGTTTTTCCGGGAAGCGGCTACCCGTTTGATTGAGCCTTTGCCCGTGCCGACAGGTACAGAACTTTATACGTAGCAGGGATTCTGCCGTTCCGGTCGAACCGTTCCTGATACAGCCGAGACGTCTCCTGCAGTATCTCCCTCCACCCCAAGCCGCTTCCAGACCCACGCGATACCGTTCCCGCCCCTATGTTTTTAATCGATCGCAGCAGAGAGTACAGATCGTCATACCAATCGACTTCCGTTTCAACCGTGACAACAATCCTTTCAAAATCCATTCCGTCCACAATGGACTTCACGTCGTCAACAGTCCGGAAACCGTGCAGGCGCGATATCCTTTGACCTCCGTCGCTGCTGCATCGATTGACAGCATCACGAAAACATCCGTGCAGTTCTCCAAGTGTTCCCTGGCAGAAAAATGCGGCACTGATGTCGCCACCCGGTCGCAAGACCCGGCGCATCTCATGCAGAGCTGCTGATAAATTGCCTACCCATTGCAATACGGACGCCGACACGACAAGATCAAATGTCCCGGATCTGAACGGAAGGGATTCGGCAGCACCGGTAACGACATTGCAGCCGGCGCCAAGCTTCTGCCTTGTGCGCAGACACATGTTGAGAGCAATATCTACACCGGTCAGACGGGCATCAGGATACCGTAAATGCAGCCTTTCCAGCAGGGCTCCGGTACCTGTTCCAACATCAAGAATATGCTCCGGCGCATGGCTCTGATGGAGTACAACAGATCCGGCCAATTGTGCCACGATCCGTTTCTGGACAAGAACATGATGATCATATTCCACGGCTTTTTGATGAAATGCTGCGGCAATTCTGCCGGTATCAGACATTTGTTCCACAGACGCTCCTTGCAAATCGGATAATTTCGGCATTAAACTGGCGGCTGTGCGTCAGAAAAGGCGCATGTCCACAACCCGGCATAGCTGTTTGTTCAGCGCCGGGAATGTGCTCTTTCAGATAGGTTGATGCTTCTGGCAGGCAGATACGATCAAGTGCGCCATTCACGATCAAAGTCGGGATGGCAATCGAGGACAGCAAATTGCGCATGTCTGCCCGGGTCAGGGCTTCAAGTGCTTCGAGCACTGCAGCGGAATCAGGTGACGGTATCTCCGCAAGCAGATGTCTGATTTCTGCTGCGAAGGGATGCCCTTCGAGTTCTCCTTCTGCAAACAGTCGCGAGATAAAACCCTCCAGAGCGCGCTGCGTGTTACGCTCTACTTTTGAGCGCATGCCGTCGACTTCATTGACGGCAAGACCGTGTGGATAATCATCCGAGGCGGTAAAGCGGGGAGTTGCCGAGACCAGCACAAGGCCGGCCAGCATTCCGGACAATCCGGTTGAAGCGTGCAGCGCGATTTGAGCTCCCATCGACCAGCCGACCAGAATAACCTTCGAAAGCTCCAGACAATCAAACAGATCTATCAGATCATTGGCAAAACTGTCGAAATTGAGATGACTGAAACTTCCGTGCGAGCGGCCGTGACCGCGAAAATCTGGCGCCAGGAGCCGCAGATCGGCAGAGAGGCCATCAAACTGATACTTCCAGACCGCTGACGACATGCACCAGCCGTGCACGAGCACAACCGGGCACCCGGCCCCCTGGTCTTCATACCACAACTGCTCGCCCCTGCGGTTCCGGTACCAGGTCATCACACCATTCCAAGGCGTCGACCGACTGCGCAGATACGTGCAACTGCGGCGGTCAGGTCGGACCGGGTATGTGTGGCCATCAGGGTGAAGCGGAGTCGACTGGTGCCGTCAGGCACCGTTGGAGGGCGAATTCCCTGGGCAAAGAACCCTTCAGCCAGCAACGCCTCTGAAAACTGCATGGTAGTAACGGCGGAACCGATGACAATCGGTACAATCTGGGTTGAACCGTCAGGGATCCTGAAGCCGGCCCCGGCAAGAGTGTCCCTGAAGAAGCGGGTGTTGGCGCGTAACTGTTCTCTCAGCAGGTCACCCTCCTCTGTCTGGACAAGTTCTACGGCCGCCAGCGAAGCCGCCAGAACCGATGGCGGTAACGATGTTGAAAATATGAAGCTGCGGGCCCGGTTAATCAGCAGGTCGCGCAATTCAGCCGAGACAGCGGCATACGCCCCGAAACTCCCCAGAGCCTTGCCGAAGGTTCCCATCTGGATATCAATCTCATTTCCGACACCCAGCAGCTCGGCACTCCCCCGGCCCCGCTCGCCGAGGACACCGCAGCCATGGGCATCGTCTATCATAAGAAGTGCTCCATGGTTTCGTTTGAGCGCGACCAGTTCTTTCAAGGGAGCAATATCACCATCCATGCTGAACACACCATCACTGACTATCAGGCTGCGTCCTGCAGCATGTTCATCCATAAGTCGAGCAAGTGCGTGAAAATCATTATGAGGATAACGCACCAATCGGGCCCGGGAGAGGAGTATCCCGTCAATTATGCTGGCATGGTTAAGCCTGTCGGAAAAGACAACGTCACCCTTGCCGACCAGAGCCGGGATGATGCCGGTGTTGGCGGCATGACCACTGTTGAAGACAAGCGCCGTTTCACTTTTTTTATAGGAGGCGACAGCACGTTCAAGCCGTTCGTGAAGATCCATGGTTCCGGACACCAGCCGGGAGGCGCCGCTCGATGTCCCGTACTGTTCAACAGCCTGCATCGAAGCTGCCGCCAGAGCGGGATGATCAGCCAATCCGAGATAATTATTGGAGCAGAGCATCAGGACATCGTGTCCGTTGCAGGTAACCCGGGCCGCCTGCCGTCCGCTGACGAGCCGGGTACTCCTCAGCAGACCGCGGTTTCTGATCTCTTCAAGTTCATTTTGTACTGTTCTGATCATATCAGCCCCAAGTGGTAAACCGGCATACTATACAAAGGTTGACAATGTGTCCAAAAGATAATTTGTCCATTATCTTCTTCAAAAGTGCGAGTTATACCAATTTCAAATCAAATCTGAACGGAGTCGTCCTCAAACCTTATGATCTGACAGGCTCTTGCATTCTCTGCTGCTCCAGCATGGATTTCAGTTTCTGACGATATGCCGAAACGCTGATCTGGGCAGTTGTGTATTGCAGCAGCGCATCAAGATAGTGAAGGGATAGAGATGAGGAGGGCTTTGATCCGAAATCGGCATAGATGAACGCTACGACGGTGTTTGCGCGTATGAGAGGGAAAAGCAGCACTTCCGGGCAGTCCGGCCTGCCGACCAGCCGGTACAGTTGATGAGGACAGGTCGAATCGTTATGGAACCCATAGTACATCTGGCCGGTTTTAATGACATCCTCAAAAATATGCTGATCGTCAAGCGGGATACGCAGGTTGGAAATGGGCGCCAATCCTTCACTTTTATCCCCCTTGGCCCCGAAAGAGTGTTCCGCTACGAGTTCGGATTCTGTCACCAAAAAGACGATGGCACGCTCAAACACCTCGATCAGGTAAACAAGAACGGCAACCGTTATCTCCGTGCGTGTCTTGCTGTTGCGTAACTGGGAGATACAGGTAAAAAAACGTTGGTCACCGCTGCTGCTGTATTCAGACGACAGGGTTAGGAGAAAGGCCCCTAATCCCGAGCAAAAAGCCAGTGCCTGTTGCATTGACGATTCTTCCGCACATTCCTTACAGGGCCTCGGAATGATTGAACGTATTCCCGAACCGAGCGCCTGCAGACCCAGCTTGTCCCAAAAATGCGAACAGGCAACCAGAACAACCGACGCCTGCGGGTATTTCTGCAGGTCCTTGCAGATATGTATCGTGTCCTGTTTGGCGTTGTCATGCGGGACATCAAGAAAAACAAACAAATGCAACGTTTGACACAGCAACAGCCTGATGTTGATATCAAGTGAGGCTATGCTATCTGTCGAAACCGCATAGACCCCTTCCTGGTAACATACCGATCTGAACATTGTGGAAAGCAGCGTTGACTGTGTAATCACTATCACAGCGATGTCCGGAGGTGTAGCCGGAACATTACCTTCCGGTACGGAACCTGCCAGTAGCGACAACAGTTGCCGTTTCTGGTCTTTCTCAGCAGACGGGAATTCGTCAATAATCAGCTTCTTGACCGCATCGACCGACCGGTAGCTCTGGTCACTGCTGCTCTGAATCATGTTCCGTTTTTCCGCAAGCAGCTGCTGGAGCAGTGACGGGCTATCGCCCTGATCGCGGCCGTTCGATGTAATGACAGGCGCGTTGCTTCCGGACGGCTCCACATCCAGATCCAGGTTATTGACACCGGCAATGCTCAGGATCTCGTCCATGGTACCATCACGCACCTTTTCATCAAAGATACGCAATGATTCCATCAGAATCCCCTGGGAGTTCAACAGGATTCTTTGTGGGAACTTTGTCCTGGAAAAATGATAGCCGCCATCATTGTCGCTCCTGGCAATATCCAGGGAGAAGTGCCCTTCTTTCCAGGTCAGCACTTCAACAATTGTCATCTCGATCAATGATTCTATGCCGTTATATGCAGCTGTTTCATCAACCATGTTATGTTCGAGCAGGGTAATGACAAGCGGCTTGCGATCGTCTCCGGCATTAATTTGGATATCCAGTGCCTGTGCCAGCTGTTCTTCGGTTATTGCGCCAGCGCTGACCAGAACCTGCCCGATCCGGACCCGATTGTTGAGGAAGTTGGCGCTGACGAGATCTCCGTCATGGAACACCAGCTGGCTCTCTCCCTTTTCGCTGGAAAGCCGAAACACACCGGTTTTCCGGGACCCATGCAGCAGTTGAATGACATCGATTATCGGAAAATGTTCCAGATCGCCATTAAGTGACATATTTATGACTCTCCATAAAAATTTTCATCATGGGGTCGATACTCCCTGTAAACCTCGGAAGCGTCCTCAGGTCAAGTCTTGAAATAACAGTTTTTATTTTGGCAATTATCTAAACAATGAGCAGCTAATCAGAGTTTAGTCTCAATCGAGAGGATGGCGGGTTTTGAAGTTTCTATTACAGATAGTCTGTCAGCCCGGCGGCTCCCAACAGTCCAACCACCTTTTTCACATCCTGGCAGCGCTCGCGGTCACAGACCAGAATCGCATCCGGAGTGGATACGATAACAATGTTATGAACGCCGACCGTAGCAACCATTCTCCCGTCAGCATAAATCAGGCAGTCTGAGGAATCGACCGCAATATGCCCGGCAGCATTGATACAGACTGTCCCGTCACTGTCCGGTTCCACCACCTCCGGCAGAGCGCTCCAGCTCCCGACGTCACTCCACCCCATCTCGACCGGCACCATCTGGACCCGTGAGGATTTTTCCATAACCCCGTAATCGATCGAAACGCTTTCGATGTCCTGATAAAGGGATGCAATCTGCTCCTTCAAACCGGTATTTTCCCATGCTGTGCCGGCGGAGAGCAGCGGAACAAGCTTTTCATGCAGAGCCGGCATGAACGCCCCCATCTCCTCAAGAATCGTGTCGGCCCGCCAGATAAACATTCCGCTGTTCCAGAAGAAGTTCCCTTCGTGCAGATAGCGCACCGCTTCGGCGAGCGGCGGTTTTTCAACAAAACGCCTGACCGGGAACGGCCCCTGTTCATGCCCCTCGTTAAGGGCCTCCATCCCTGCCTCGATATAGCCATAACCGGTCTCGGGACGTGACGGCAAAATACCGAGCGTTACCAGATATCCTTTGTCCGCAGTTTCTCCCGCAAAGGTCAGAGTATTTCGCAGCGCATGTTCATCTTTTATGAAATGATCCGCAGGCAGAACGACCATAATTCCGGACGGGTCGCGGGAGGCGATGAGTGCTGCCGCAAGACCGATGGCCGGCGCCGTATTGCGGGCGGCCGGTTCGGCAATAACGTCAATCGGGATCGAGTCGTACATCTGCATCTGGCGCCCGGTTTCGTCCGCCTGCAGGTGGTTGGTTACAATCAGGATCCGCTTCGGGTTGAGGGGCAGCACTCTCTCGACCGTTCTCTGCAGCATGCTGCGATCGCCGGTGATTGAAATCAGCTGTTTGGGACGGGCGGCGCGCGAAAGCGGCCAGAATCTTGTTCCTGACCCTCCGGCCAGAATAACTATGTACACATTGAACTCCTGCTATTTGTATTGAATCCGATAAATAAAATCGGCTACTTCACGACCGAGATCGCCGAATGAGTCGGTCGTGTCCAGGACATCCCACAACGTTTCCCGGAAGGAGGCCACATCCAGGCCGGTAACTCCGTCACGCAAGCTGACAACAACCGTTATTTTGAAACGCCCAAGGCGAATGAATCGCCCTGAAAGGATCAGTGTCGAAGCATCCGGAATACCATCCCGTGAAATATGTTTGTACGTGTCGCGAGACGTGACATACCGTTCGATATGTTCGGACAGTTCCCCCGGGAGTTTCGCGTAACGAAGATCCCGCTTGCTCATTCCGGACTCGGGAGCATCGGAATACAGTTCCCGCTTGAGCTCAAGATCCCGAATCACAAGCGACGTGTAGTGATACATCGGCTTTGGATTACTCACAACCTCCTCTTCGATGATCGTGGTGGAAGAGGCAGCGCATCCCGCACAAAGGAAGAGCAGCACGGAGCAGAAAATAACCGGCAGCAGTGACCTGAATTGCCGGGAAATATCCGGCATACGTACGTTGAAAATCATTTTATGCATCTCTCATCGTACAATGATTTCGTTAACAGACGTATCCTGTTTGTCAGGGCCCGGGCTTTCGCATCGATTGTAATCATCATTAAAGCGGACGATGTCGTCTTCACCCAGATATTCACCACTCTGTACCTCAATGATCACAAGCGGTATCTTGCCCGGGTTTTCAAGGCGATGATTCTGGCCGATCGGTATAAAGGTCGACTCATTGACATTAACGACCTGCTGGCTGTCGCCACAGGTAACAAGTGCCGTGCCGGATACCACGATCCAGTGTTCACTGCGATGGTGATGTTTCTGCAGCGACAGGCGCTGCCCCGGCAGAACCTCAATACGCTTTATTTTATAACTCGTGTTCTCATCGAGGACAGTATAGGTGCCCCAGGGGCGTTCTCCACGTTCCATTATTGATCCTTTCAGAGTGATTGTATGGTACGAAGTTTCAGATATTCGCGCAGGGCATTCCGCCATGGCTGTGGCTGGAAACCGGTGTCAGCGGTCAATTTACTGCATTCCAGAGTCGAGTAGAGGGGCCTTCGGGCCGGACGATTCAGTTCCGCAGTTGTCATAGCCCTGACCGAAACCTTCAACCCCGCTTCTTCAAAGATCGCTCCGGCAAACCCGTTCCAGGTGCAGTACTCCGAATTGACCGCATGGTAGACTCCCCGGCAGCCGGAATCGATCAGGGCAATAACCGCCCGCGCCAGATCCACTGTCCAGGTTGGTGAACCGGTTTGATCATCGACAACGGTCAACTCGTCCTTTTCAGATCCCAGTTTCAACATGGTCTCGACGAAATTCCTGCCATGAAGTCCGAACAGCCACTGGGTCCGCACGATCAGATGCTCCGGGCAGAATGCGGCGTTCATCTCTCCCGCCAGCTTTGATTCTCCGTAGACACTGAGCGGACAAGGAGCGTCATCCTCAATGTACGGCGTCCCTTTGCCGCCATCAAAGATGTAATCGGTACTTATCTGTACCAGCAGAGCGCCGAGATCACGGCAGGCCATCGCCAGATATCCCACCCCTTCACCATTGACCGCCATTGCCGTCTCGGTGTTGCTTTCGCAGCCGTCCACATCTGTGTAGGCGGCACAATTGATGACCACCTCCGGTTTAAGATCACCGATAACCTTCAACACCGATTCGGGTGACGTAATGTCGATATCAGCAATGTCAACGCCACGTCCCCTGCCACCCAGGAGCGCAATCAGGTCGCGCCCCAGCATGCCGTTAGCACCTACCACCAGGATCACGAGGCACCTCCGCCATACTGAATCTGATAATATTCGCGGTACGCACCGGAGGTAACCTCAGCCACCCAATCCTGATTGGCAAGGTACCAGTCGATCGTCTCGGCAATGCCCTGTTCAAAGGTATAAGCAGGGCTCCAGCCGAGATCGGATGTAAGGCGCGAGGCATCAATGGCGTAGCGTCGGTCGTGGCCGAGGCGATCCTTGACAAAGGTTATCAACGTCCGGTTCTTTCCATTTGACCGTCCAAGACGCCCATCCAGCAGATCGCAGACCAGATTGACGATGTCGATATTTTTCCATTCGTTGTTGCCGCCGATATTATAGACCGAGCCGGGCGCGGCCTTTTTCAGCACATTCTCAATTGCCGCCGCATGGTCGCGGACATGAAGCCAGTCACGGACGTTCATTCCGTCTCCGTAAACCGGCAGGGGTTTTTCGTTGATGATATTGTGGATCAGGAGCGGGATCAGTTTTTCCGGGAAATGGTAGGGGCCATAGTTATTGGAGCAGCGGGTATTCAGGGTCGGCATACCGAACGTTTCATGGTACGCACGCACCAGCAGATCAGCCCCGGCCTTGCTGGCCGAATACGGCGAATTGGCAGCCAATGGCGTATCTTCGGTAAAGTAGCCGGTATTCCCCAGACTGCCGTAGACTTCGTCTGTTGATATCTGGAGAAATCGGAAGTCGGAGACGGCGCCGGATTGCCAATGTTTGCGGCTCTCTTCCAGCAACACCTGTGTGCCGAGTACGTTCGTGCGGACAAAAATTTCCGGGCCGGTGATTGAACGATCTACATGGGACTCTGCGGCAAAATGAACCACCGCATCAATCTTATGCTCGGCAAGCAACTCAGACACAAGAGAAGCATCGCCAATATCCCCTTTGATAAAGTGGTAATGCGGGTTCCCCTCAAGCGCTGTCAGATTTTTCAGATTACCGGCATAGGTCAGACAATCAAGATTGGTGATCGTGCATCCGAGGTTATTGGCCATAAAAGAATGAATAAAATTGGAGCCGATAAAACCGGCCCCTCCGGTAACCAGAAGGGATGCGGGGTTAAATGTCATGGGAAATTCTCTCCTTTATTCGGGGCCCGGATGGAACAGGCGGTATTCAGGCTGTTTTCTTTTATCTATCGTTCTGATATGGTGGCAGCATCTCGGCAATCAAACTTCTGTTCCGGAGGATCCACTCATGACTGCAAATGCAAAATGCCGCTACGGCGCCGATCACCACGGTCATCTCTGTATGTTGAAAAGCAATGGATTGTATGATGAAATTGCCTCGGTAAGCAATGACCCGAAATTCTACTGTTTCACCTGCGGCGGAGAGGCTAACTGTGCTGAAAACCTGTGCGAGCCTGCTCCGATTGAGTAGTATACACCCCATCCCCCTCCTGACCTGGGGGAGGAATCAATCCTAATCTTCCAGCGCAGTTTTCCGTGAGTCCTCCAGCAACAGGCGCCCTTCCAGGTCATCGATAAACTGACGTGCGGAACGGCCGCTTCTGCGTGCAGTCAGCCTGGCCCATTTCAGCGCTTTGTCGCACAATTCACCGTCTGTCAGTGGGATGTTTCTTGAAGCTGCATATCCAAGTATGACCGCCAGATACTCATCCTGATCGAATTCATAAAACCCGAGTGAAAGGCCGAACCGGTCAGACAGAGCCAGTTTTTCTCCTACCGCCTCTTCAGGATGAATTTCTGAATCGGCGCTATTATCCGACATACGTTCCGGCATGAGGTGTCTTCGATTAGATGTCGCGTAAATCAGAATATTTGACGGTCGCTCTTCAATATCACCGTCAAGCAACGTCTTTAATGCCCTGAAGTCCCCCTCACCTTCATCAAAAGAGAGATCGTCGCAGAACAGGATAAATCTGAACGGAGCACCCCGCAACAGTGCGATAATCCGCGGCAGGGCCAGAATATCCCAGCGCTTCAGCTCAATAATCCGCAATCCGCGAGGAGCAAAAAACTTCAGCAGGCCTTTGACCAGCGAGGATTTGCCGCAGCCGCGTTCCCCCCAGAGCAGAACGTTATTGGCGGGATATGATGCCACAAACTGCTCTGTATTACGGATGACCTCATCCCGGATATCATCAATACCCACAAGTTCATCAATATCAAAAAGATGCGGATGAGTCACCGCAATCAACCGGCCGGCGTCTCCCGTTCGCTCCCAGCGGAAGGCCAGATTGGCATGGTAATCAACAGGCGGCTCTTCGACCGGCGTCATTCGTTCGACAAGCGTTCCGATTTTATCGAGCAGTATATCAAGTTTATCACTCTGACTGATCATAGATAGCTCTAGCACCCGCAGCCGCAGTTATGGCAGACTTTCCTGAATTCACCGGAGGGAGCGATCGTTTCAGGAGCAAAGGCGACACGTCGTATGGCTGTACTGATATCTTCCATAATATCAAGTTTCCCGCTCTTTCCTATAATATGACCAACGCACTGGTTACTGTGCCCGTCCTGCGGGGAGGAAATTTTTACCACGTTCAGCAGATCGGCATAACTGTTGACCTTGATGACCGTATCCCGATTGCGTACCACAGCCAAAAGCACTCCCAATCGCTTCATCTCTGTGATCAATTCCGCCAGAAAATTCTGAAACGGCTGACCATTAAAATCAACGAACCAATCTTTTCTGAGATGTTTCTGATCATGTATCGTGATAATCATCTGCTTTGCAGTTTTACACGCCATTTCTGTTACTCCAAAGGCAGGAGCGATCATCGCGGCAACATGCCGCTCCTGCAGTTGCGATCACAGCAGCGCAGGGCAGCCGGTGTCCCATGCGGCAAACCCGGCACCGGTAAGATTCAGAAAAGAATCAATCCGTTGCCGGAAATAATCAAGCTCCCCGGCCTCCTTCAGGATACCGGAAAGTTCGTCAGCGGAAATCAGATGTTGACGGTGCATATATCGGTACAACTCGGTAATTCCGGTCAGGTGCCGCTCCAACATGGCAAACTCCGGATCCAGCGTATGCGTGATAAACCATGAACCGGCAAATGTTGTTACAATCCCCGGCTGAGGGCGCACAATGTTTTGTCGCCCGAAGTCAATCAGGTAATCGCGCAGATAGAGATCGGCACTGAAGGCCAGCTCGGAGGCCTGTTCGGCGGTCATCCCCCGCTGCTGAAGGAAAAGATAGAACTGTTTCAGAATCTGCCGGCAGCGCCCGTCAACAAGCAGCTCCTCGTCTATTGTGTCAAACTCGAAGTCATCATGCTCAAATACAATTTCAGGACTCTGCGTCATAATGGTAGCGCTCTCAAGCTGGATTAAGTCCCAGCAGTTCTTTGTGAACAAAACGGCCGTTTTTCTGGACCAGAACATCGTCGAACCATATTTCGCCATCGGCAAGAATCCGCACCAGATCCCAGTGTACGGAGGAACGGTTGCCATTGTCACACTCGTCGTACGCCTGTCCCGGGGTAAAGTGGATCGAGCCGAAAATCTTTTCATCAAAAAGGATATTGCGCATCGGCTGACGGATCCCCGGGTTGACGCCGATCGAGAATTCTCCTATATAACGGGCGCCTTCATCTGCATCGAGGATTTTGTTGAGGGCTTTGCTCATTCCCCCTTCAGCAGCCGCCTTGATAATTTTACCGTCAGAGAACTCGAACCGGACACCATTATATTCTTTCCCCTGATAGATACTCGGGCAGTTATAACAGATATACCCCTGGACAGAGTTTTTGACCGGCGCGGTAAACACTTCACCGTCCGGCATATTGAGGCGGCCGTCGCATTTGATGCCGGGTAGACCGTCAATGCTGAAGCGGAGATCCGTATCAGGAGCCAGAATTCGCACCTTTTTTGTACGGTCGATCAGTTTTTTAAGTTTTTCCTGCTTCTTTGACTCGGTTTTCCAGTCGATACAACAGGCCGAGAAGAGGTAATCCTCGTATTCGTCCAGACTCATACGGGCTTCCTGTGCAGCTGCGTGAGTCGGGTAGCGGGTCACACACCAGCGGGTATGTTTGACACGTTGGTCGATCAGAGGTCTGACAAGCTTTGAATAAGCCACGACCGCCTCCTGGCGGGCATTAGCCATGACCATCGAATTATTTCCTGCAGAAATACCGATATAGACCGTCACGGTTTTGTAGAAATCCAGTTTATGCTGAGGAAAGTGCTCAAGCTGCTGTTTGTTGGCGCCGTTGAAAAAACAGCGGTCAATTTCCGGCACTGAAAAATTGTATTCAACATATTTTGCACCGCGCCTTAGACAGAGTGCATACAGCTCCTTGACAAGCGGCAGCGCCTCCAGACCGGCTGCGTTAATTAGAACAACGTCACCTTTCTTGACCCTGGTAGAGTAATCAACCAGTATCTCTGCAAACTGCCTTATTCTGGGATCGTTCATCGTCTTGCCCTGTAAATAGCTTTGGATTTCAATGCATCATCAATTTAGTGACGCCCAGAACAA
>JANNLB010000008.1:0-1502 GCA_031396605.1 Geobacter sp.
GTGAAGGCATTTTTTTGCTGACGCTTATCCGGATATGAAAACCATACCTGAAGTCTGTCAGATGGCCGTTGACAGCGGCTACCGGGTGATTGACCGTTTTAACCTGCCTGACAGCGCTTGGTGGGATGATTACTACACACCGATGCTCGAACGGCTACGGGAACTTAAACTGCGCAACGCTGGCATAGCTGAAGCGGAAGAAGTTTACGCCAGGTGCGAGGCCGAGATCGACATGTTCAGGAGGAATTCGGCCTGCTATGGCTATACATTCTTTGTGCTGAAGAAATAAGGACGAATTCCGGGGAGATATTTAGTTCAAAAGGCGGCCAAATCGGCCGCCTTTGCTGTTTCAGCTCTCAGTTCATTTTAAGTTCTGCGGCAATTCTCGTCTTGAGCTGCCCCAGATCCTGCTGGGAATTGTCGGTGACAACCTTCAAATAGTTGGTGCCAAGATCCTCCCGCACAGAAAGGAAACCTAACGGGCAGGCCTTGAAATACGCGCTTCACTTGACGAACCGGGACCTGAAGATACGCAGTTGATTAGTTTTCAGGTTCAGGGCACACGCAAGAATCAAAATCTTCATTCAAGCACTCTTTGCAGACCCCACTACCTCGCCGCGCCGTTTCTATTGTCGCGATGTCGATCTTTTTCATTTGCATCATCGCATCGAACGCCCGCTTGGCGGCGGCGGGGTCGGGATCGGTTATCGCTTTTGTCAGGGCAATCGGAGTAATCTGCCACGACAAGCCCCATTTGTCCCTGCACCAGCCGCACTCACTCTCTTCGCCACCGTTGCCGACGATGGCGTTCCAGTACCGATCCGTTTCTTCCTGGTCAGCGGTTGCAACCTGAAACGAGAATGCCCAGTTGTGCGTGACCCCGGGGCCGCCATTGAGCCCGAGGCAGGGAATTCCCATCACGGTAAACTCGACCGTCAACACATCCCCTTGCTTGCCGGAAGGATAGTCCCCCGGTGCCAGGTGTACCGCGTCAACGGATGAATCAGGAAAGGTTGCAGCATAAAATCGCGCCGCCTCCTCGGCGTCACGGTCGTACCACAGGCAAATTGTGTTCTTCGCATGGGTTGCCATGTCACGTCTCCTTCGTGATGCGCCGCTCTGAAAAAATCTCGGTATCGAGCGGCCAGTGTACTGGGCCATTACGGTCTCTCAGTTACCTTCATTTTATGCTCTTTGGCGAAGAAAGTTAGATAAAAATTTTCCGTTTAGGCCAAGGGTAATTTATGGGGTCTATCATCGGATTATTACAGATGACAGCCACCCCTTAAAAAGATAATATCCACATTGACGGGGGTGTGGCTCTTGGGGTAAGTGGTCTGTTCATTCAGACTCACTTGGGTCTGAAATGCCGCCCCCGTCATCTGCGTCATCCGGCGGGTCTACCGGGATGGTGCCGAAACCGTGGCTCTGTAAATAGACGAGACCCGAGGATGATAACTCATCTTGTCTAAGGAGCCATCATGTCAAAGAGTGCCCCCCTT
>JANNLB010000270.1:0-25352 GCA_031396605.1 Geobacter sp.
AAATGGTTATGCCCGGCGACAATGTTGCCATGACCATCAACCTGATTACTCCGATCGCTATGGACGAAGGACTGCGCTTTGCAATCCGTGAAGGCGGCCGTACTGTCGGAGCTGGCGTTGTAGCTTCAATTATTGAATAAATAAGTTACGTTACGAGGTTATAAATGCAGAGCCAGAAAATAAGAATTCGCCTTAAGGCATATGATCATAAATTGCTGGATGTATCAGTCGGTGAAATTGTCGATACAGCAAAAAGAACCGGCGCGCGTGTTGCCGGACCGATACCGTTGCCTACTGTTATTAATAAGTATTGTGTTCTGCGCGGACCTCATGTTGACAAGAAGTCTCGTGACCAGTTTGAGATCAGAACTCACAAGCGTTTGATAGATATACTTGATCCTACACAGCAGACGGTTGATGCCCTCATGAAGCTGGATTTGTCTGCCGGTGTTGATGTCGAAATTAAACTGTAACTGCTACTACGACTGAATAGGACTGAATATGATGAAGGGTATTATCGGGAAAAAACTAGGCATGACTCAGATATTTCTAGAAGATGGAACAAGAGTGCCGGTTACTGTAGTTCAGGCTGGTCCTTGTTATGTTGTCCAGAAAAAGACTGCAGATGTCGATGGATATTCAGCGGTTCAGGTCGGATTTGAATCTGTTGCCGCAGCTAATGTCAACAAGCCGTCTCTTGGACATTGTACAAAATCTGGTCATGGGGTTTTCAGGCATCTGCGTGAATTCAAAAATGATCAGGTAGAGTCCATGAATGTTGGTGATGAAATCACAGTCAATCAGTTTTCTGTAGATGATGTGATTGACGTTACCGGCACAAGTATTGGTAAGGGTTTTCAGGGCGTAATCAAGCGTTGGAACTTCAAGGGTGGCCGTGCCTCTCATGGATCACGCTTTCATAGAGCACCAGGCTCAATCGGCGCTTCAGCTACGCCATCACATGTTTTTAAGAATAAAAAGATGCCTGGCCAGATGGGTAATGTGAAAGTTACTGTTCAGCGACTTAAAATTATCCGCGTTGATGCTGCTGATAATCTTCTCTTGATTAAAGGTGCTGTTCCCGGCCATAAGAATTCGATTGTAATGATTAAAAAGAGTGTTAAAGCTTAGTACTTCGGGAGTTTGTGTATGCCTTCAATAGCAGTTTACAATATGAACAAACAACAGATCGGCGAAGTCCAACTGTCTGATGATGTGTTTGATGTAGAAGTAAGAGAGAGTCTTATACACCAGGCTCTTCGGATCCAGCTCGCAAATCGCAGAGCCGGAACTGTAGCAGTCAAAAATCGTTCTGCAGTTCGTGGCGGCGGTAAAAAGCCATTCAAGCAGAAAGGTACCGGCAATGCACGTCAAGGTTGCAGTCGTGCGCCACAATATCCAGGCGGTGGCGTTGCTTTTGGCCCACAGCCAAAAACCTACAATCTCAGCATGAACAAGAAAGCAAGAGCAGCTGCCCTCTGCTCAGTCCTGACGTACAAGCTGCAGACAAGCAATATTACCGTTTTAGATAAAATCGAATTTGCTAAAATATCAACTCAAGATTTTATCGGTTTTCTTAATACATTTGACCTCAAAAAATCTTTGATTGTAACTGATGTTTTTAATAATAATTTGTTTTTGTCTGCTCGTAACGTTCCCCATATTAAAATGCTGAAGCATGATGCCCTAAATATTCATGACATGCTCAAATATAAGCACATTATTTTCACGCAGGACTCTGTATTATCAACCGAAGGAGTATTGCAAAAATGAATATTTACTCAGTAATTAAAAAGCCGCATGTTACTGAAAAAACCTCTTTGGGTGCCGACTCAACCAATACTGTTGCAATAGTAGTCGATAAAGCAGCTAATAAAATTGAGATCAAACAGGCTGTTGAGAATCTGTTTAAAGTCAAGGTTACTGATGTCCGCACTGTAACCGTGGCTGGCAAAGTAAAACGTTCTGGTAAAACTTTGGGCAAACGTTCCAACTGGAAGAAAGCATATGTTACGCTCCAGAAAGGGCAATCAATAGATTTCTTTGAAGTCTAACTAATACGTTTGGGGTTCACAATGGCAATCAAAAGCTATAATCCAACTTCAGCTGGACGCAGACATCAAACTTGCTCCGCGTTTGATGAAATAACTAAAACTACCCCTGAAAAATCCTTGCTCGTCGCTCTTAAAAAGAGCGGCGGCAGGAACTCTAACGGTCGTATTACTTCTCGTCATCAGGGTGGCGGCCACAAGCAGAAATATCGAATCATCGATTTTCGTCGTGATAAACGCAGCATTCCAGCCACAGTAGCAAGCATAGAGTATGATCCGAACCGCAGCGCCCGTATCGCTCTTTTGAATTATGCTGATGGTGAAAAACGCTATATTCTTGCTCCACTTGATTTAAAAGTTGGCGATGTAATTATTAGTGGTCCGGAAGCTGATATCAAACCTGGTAACTCGTTACCGCTGCGTTCGATACCTCTTGGCACAGTTATTCATAATATTGAGCTCAAGATTGGTAAGGGGGCTCAGTTGGCCAGAAGTGCTGGTACTTTTGCCCAGCTTATGTCTAAGGAAGGTAAGTACTCACAGGTCAAACTCCCCTCAGGTGAAGTTCGTCTGGTGCTTCAAGATTGCTATGCAACCATAGGCCAAGTCGGAAACACTGATCATGAAAACGTAAATATTGGTAAAGCCGGTCGCTCACGCTGGCTTGGTAGACGTCCTAAAGTTCGTGGTGTTGCCATGAACCCTGTTGACCATCCGCATGGCGGCGGCGAAGGCCGTACTTCAGGCGGCCGTCATCCCGTCACTCCATGGGGTATTCCGACCAAGGGCTATAAGACACGTACTAACAAAACTTCTGATCGCTTTATCGTTAAAAAGCGTAGTAAATAATTCGTTGAGAGGCTGAGATATTATGGCACGTTCGATAAAAAAGGGTCCATTTATTGATGACCACCTGAACAAAAAAGTTCTGGCTGAAGGTCCTAATTCCAAGAAAATAATTAAGACCTGGTCACGCCGTTCAACAATCAGCCCTGATTTTATCGGCTGTAGTTTTGCGGTTCATAATGGTAAGAAATTCATTCCTGTTTTTGTAACTGAAAATATGGTCGGCCATAAAATGGGTGAATTCGCACCAACTAGAACATTTCACGGTCACGCCGCTGATAAAAAGAGCAAAGTCAAGAAGTAGTAAGGGAGCATTTAAATGGAATCCAACGCTAAACTTTCATCTGTTCGCCTTTCTCCACGCAAAACACGTCTTGTTGTTGATCTTGTTCGTGGAAAGGGTATTCAAGATGCACTGAATATTTTACGGTTTATGCCACAGCCTTCAGCCAAGCTTGTATCAAAGCTTCTTAAGTCTGCTGTTGCAAATGCAGAGCAAAAGGGCGTGTCTGATGTAGACCGCCTTGTTGTAAAAACAATATTTGTTGATGGTGGTGCTGCACTTAAGCGTTTTGTTCCTCGTGCAATGGGGCGTGCCAGCAAAATCCGTAAGCCTACCAGTCATATTGCTGTAACCCTTTCAGACTCGAAATAGTTTTATTACGTGGAGGTGTAGGTTGGGACAAAAAATTAATCCGATTGGTTTCAGGCTTGGTATAACAAAAACATGGGACTCCAAGTGGTATGCGGAAGCAGATTATGCAAAGTTGCTGCATGAAGACTTGGCCATTCGTAAATATCTTAAAAAGCGCTTGTACAGCTCAGGTGTTTCAAAAATTGAGATAGAGCGTGCTGCAAACAAGTGCAAAATCAATATCTTTACAGCCAGACCAGGACTTATTATTGGTAAGAAGGGGTCTGAAGTAGAGACGATAAAAAAAGAACTCGCTCTCATTTCGGCTAAAGAGATCTTTATAACAATCAACGAAGTTCGTAAGCCTGAGTTGGATGCTCAATTGGTTGCTGAAAATGTTGCTTTGCAATTGGAGCGTCGGATTGCTTTCAGAAGAGCAATGAAAAAAAGTGTTACTTCAACGCTTAAATTCGGGGCAAAGGGTATTCGTATTACCTGTTCAGGTCGTTTAGGTGGGGCTGAAATGTCACGCACTGAATGGTATCGTGAAGGTAGGGTTCCGTTGCACACATTGCGTGCCGATATTGATTACGGTTTTGCTGAAGCCAAGACAACATACGGCCTTATCGGTATCAAGGTGCTGATTTTCAAGGGTGAAATACTGCCAGGTAAATAACTTTCTTTATATTGCACAATAGGAGCACGTATCAATGTTAATGCCGAAACGGGTAAAACATAGAAAGCAGATGAAGGGTCGTATGTCCGGTAAGCCTTGTAGGGGAATTGAGCTCTCTTTTGGCGAGTTCGGTCTTCAGGCTACGGAATGCGGCTGGCTTGACTCGCGCCAGATCGAGGCAGCACGTATTGCGATGACACGCTATATAAAGAGGGGCGGTAAAATATGGATTCGTATTTTCCCAGACAAACCTCTTACTGCGAAACCTGCTGAGACCAGGATGGGTAAAGGAAAAGGCTCACCGGATTCCTGGGTATGCGTTATAAAACCGGGTGTTGTGTTGTATGAAATGGAAGGCGTGACTGAAGATATCGCACGTGAGGCTCTCAGGTTGGCTGCACATAAACTGCCCATTTCAACAAAGTTTATTTCCAGGGGAGATGCACATGAAGCCTAGCGAACTTAGAAAAATATCAGCTGAAGAGCTTCGTAAAAAGCAGACTGAATCTACACAGGAACTCTTTAACCTTAAATTCCAGCTCCATACTGGTAGACTGGAGAATACTTCCAAGCTGAAGAGCCTTCGCAAGAATATAGCAAGAATTAATACCATTCTCACCGAAAGTAAGGCAGGGGGAGTATCGAAATGAATGAACGCGGTCACAGGAAAACGCAAGTAGGTGTTGTTGTGAGTGACAAGATGGAAAAGACTGTTGTTGTAAAGGTCGACCGTCTAGTAAAGCACAGTGTCTACAGTAAGTATATAAAACGAAGCGTAAAATACAAGGTTCACGATGAACTCAACAGTTCTAAAGTTGGTGATCGTGTTCAGATTATTGAATGCCGACCGATGAGTAAGGATAAACGCTGGAGCCTTAAACAGATTATCGAAAGTATCTCTTAGTATAGGGAGTAACATCTAATGATTCAAATGCAGACAATACTGGATGTAGCCGATAACTCCGGTGCAAAAAAACTTTTTTGCATTAAGGTCCTTGGTGGGTCTAAAAGAAGATATGCTGGTGTTGGTGACATTATCGTTGCTTCAGTTCGTGAAGCAACGCCGAACTCAAAGGTTAAAAAAGGGGATGTAGTCAAGGCCGTTGTAGTAAGGACAGCCAAGGCTTTAGGACGCCCTGACGGGTCTTATATACGTTTTGATGATAACTCTGGTGTTGTCATCAACAATGCTAAGGAACCGGTTGGAACCCGTATCTTCGGTCCGGTCGCCAGAGAACTGCGTGCTAAAAAGTTTATGAAAATTATTTCTCTTGCACCGGAAGTACTATAAAAATATCGGAGAATGATGATGCAAGCCACGAAACCACATGTTAACAAGGGCGATACCGTTATGGTTATAGCCGGTAAAGAAAAAAATAAAACTGGTAAAATTCTCCAACTGTTGCCTAAAAAAAATGGTGTAATCATTGAGGGGCTTAATTTAGTTAAGCGCCATGTTAAAGCTCGTGGGAATGAAGCTGGTGAAATCAAGGAGAAGGAAGCGCGGATACATATCTCCAATGTGATGCCATATTGCTCAAAGTGCTCTAAACCTGTAAGAACAAGCAAAAAGCTTTTAGAAAATGGTGAAAAACAACGTGTGTGTGTAAAGTGTGGCACTACACTTTAGAATTACTTTGGAGGAAATCATCTAATGTCCCGTTTAAAAGATATATATTCTACAGAAATCATTCCCAAACTTCGTTCTGACTTCAGTTATAAGTCAATTATGGAAGTTCCGCAGATCAAGAAGATTGTCGTTAATATGGGCTTGGGTGAAGCGATCCAGAATGTTAAAATCCTCGATTCCGCAACGTCTGAACTTGGTTTGATCACCGGGCAGAAATCTGTGATCACCAAAGCTAAGAAGTCTATTGCAACATTTAAACTTCGTGAAGGTATGCCGATCGGCTGCATGGTTACTCTTCGAAGAGATCGTATGTATGAATTTCTTGACCGTTTGATCAATGTCTCTCTCGCAAGGGTTCGCGATTTTAAGGGGGTTTCCGGCAAGGCCTTTGATGGTAAAGGTAATTATACTCTCGGCATCAAGGACCAGCTTATTTTTCCTGAAATCAATTATGATACTGTTGATAAAATCAAGGGCATGAATATTACAATTGTAACAAGTGCTAAAACGGACGAAGAAGGTAAAGCGCTTCTCAAGTACCTGGGCATGCCGTTCAGGAACTAAGATATCTGGAGGATTCTGTGGCAAAAGTATCAATGATTATTAAGTCTCAACGTGCACCAAAGTTCAAGGTTCGGCAGCACAATCGTTGTCCGGTCTGCGGTCGGCCAAAAGCGTTTTATCGCAAGTTCGAGATGTGCAGGATTTGTCTGCGCAAATATGCCTCGTCTGGCCAGATTCCAGGCGTGATAAAATCGAGCTGGTAACTAAAAGCCTTATATAGATAAAGAGACAGGAGCACATTCACGATGTCAATGACAGACCCGATTGCTGACATGCTTACCAGAATTAGAAATGCTAACATGGTAAAGCATCAAAAAGTAGACATTCCCTCATCCAATATGAAAGTCAGTATTGCTAATGTATTGAAGCAAGAAGGCTTTATTAAAAACTATAAGGTTATCTCTGATAATCTTCAGGGTGTTCTACGTGTTTATTTAAAGTACATTGATGAGAAAGATAGTGTTATAAATGAGATCAAACGGGTCAGCAAACCGGGTGGCAGAGTATATGTCAAATCGGAGGATATTCCTCTCGTGAAGAGCGGTCTTGGAATTGCAATTCTTTCCACATCAAAAGGAATCATTACTGATAATGCTGCTCGAAAATCCGGTGTTGGTGGCGAGTTGATCTGCACTGTCTGGTAATAATAGCGACAAGGAGTACTTTTAGATGTCCAGAATAGGTAAAATGCCAATTGAAATACCAAAGAGTGTAAAGATTTCTTTCACTGATTCAGTACTTTCAGTACAGGGTCCTAACGGTGCTTTGACTCGCCGGGTTATGGCTGCGGTTGCTCTTGATATTCGTGATACTTCAATATTAGTAACACGGTGTGACGATTCAACTGCTGCTCGAGCTGCTCATGGTCTTACCCGCACATTGATTGATAACATGGTAGTTGGTGTTACCAAGGGCTTTCAACGAGATCTCGAGATCAACGGAGTCGGCTACCGTGCAGAAGTTAAAGGTAAAGAACTGGTTCTTGCTCTCGGATATTCGCACCCGGTAAACTTTCCGATTCCTGAAGGAATATCAATCGATGTGGAAAAGATGACAAAGTTGTCTGTTAAAGGGTTTGATAAGGAGTTGGTTGGTCAGACAGCGGCTAAGATCAGATCGTTCCGTAGTCCTGAGCCATACAAGGGCAAAGGGATTAAATATGCTGACGAGACTATACTGAGAAAAGCCGGCAAAACCGGCAAGAAATAGTCTTTATAAGGAGAATTTGTGGCTAAGACAGCTATTAAAACAATTACACGACTTAAACGTCAAGTTCGAGTCAGAAAAAAAGTTCGCGGTACAGCCGCTCGTCCGCGTCTTAACGTATTCAAAAGCGCGCGTCACATTTACGCTCAGATTATTGATGATACGACTGGTACAACTCTTGTCGCTGCTTCTACCTTGTCAGAATCGGCACAAGATCTTTCTCAAACCGGTAATATTGCTGCTGCTGAACTTGTAGGCAGGGAAGTTGCCAAACTTGCTCTTGCCAAAGGTGTCTCTTCAGTAGTTTTTGACCGCAACGGTTTTCTCTATCACGGCAGGATTAAAGCGCTCGCTGATTCAGCCCGCGAATCCGGGTTGAACTTTTAAGCGTACGGGAGGTTTTCATTGAGTAGGATTAATCCAGCAGAACTTAATCTTAACGACAGGGTTGTTCATATCAGTCGAGTTGCCAAAGTTGTCAAGGGTGGCCGACGCTTCAGTTTCTCAGCGTTAATAGTTGTTGGTGACGGCAACGGTTATGTTGGATATGGCCTGGGAAAAGCAAATGAGGTTCCTGAAGCGATAAGAAAGGGCGTCGAACAGGCGAAAAAGAATTTGATCAAAGTTCCCGTTAATGCCAACCAGACAATCCCTTTTGAAATAGAAGGGAAATTCGGTGCCGGGCGCCTTCTCATGAAACCTGCTTCAGCCGGTACCGGAGTTATAGCCGGTGGTGCGGCACGCGCAATTTTTGAAGCGGCGGGAATAAATAATATTCTCTCAAAATGTTTAGGTTCGAATAATCCACATAACGTTATTAAAGCTGCTTTTAATGGTCTTATGCGACTCAAGACTCCGGAAGAAATTGCAGCTCGTCGTGGTATTTCTGAATAACTCTCTATTGATGCGGGGAAATAATTATGAGCAGTATGCTTAAGATAACACTCACAAAAAGTACTATATGTACTCCTAAAAAACATTGTGCTGTAGTTGCGGGACTTGGACTGTCAAAGCTTAATCAGACAGTTCAGCGTCAAGACAGCCCACAAATAAGGGGTATGATTAATAAAGTTGGTCATCTATTGACCGTTGAATAGAATAAAGGGGTTGACTTTCATGGAACTGAATAATCTAAGACCTTCTGTCGGGTCAACAAAAAACAGAAAACGTATTGGTCGCGGTACCGGCTCCGGTCACGGAAAAACTGCCACAAAGGGTCATAAAGGCCAGAAAGCCCGTTCAGGCGGAAGTATAAAAGCTGGTTTCGAGGGCGGGCAAATGCCATTGCAGCGTCGTTTACCAAAGCGCGGATTTACACCGTTTGACCGCGTGGAGTATTCACTTGTAAACATCAGTCAACTTGATATTTTCGAATCCGGTTCTGCTGTCGACGTAATATTACTAGTTTCTAACGGACTTGTTAAATCGGATCGTTTCGCTGTTAAAATTCTTGGTACTGGGGACATCACTAAGTCTTTGAAGGTCACAGCGAATAAATTCAGTCAGTCTGCCAAAGATAAGATCATAGCTGCTGGTGGCAGTATTGAGGAGATTGCATAGTGTTTGAAGCTCTCCAGAATATATTCAAGATTCCTGAGTTAAAAAAGCGAGTCTTGTTTTCATTAGGAATGCTCGCGGTATATCGGGTTGGCTGTCATATCCCGACTCCTGGAATTGACAGAATTGCTCTGTCACATTTTTTCAAACAGTCTCAAGGAACATTATTGGGCCTTTTTGATATGTTTTCAGGTGGTGCACTGGAGCGACTTACCGTTTTTGCTCTCGGAATTATGCCATATATTTCATCTTCGATCATTTTTCAGCTCCTTACTGTAGTCATTCCTGCTATTGAGAAACTGTCCAAAGAGGGTGAGGCGGGTCGTAAAAAAATTATTCAATATACTCGCTATGGTACGGTGGTTTTAAGTGTTGTTCAAGGTATGGGTGTTGCTGTCGGCCTTGAGAGTATGCGTGGACCTGCTGGTGAATTAGTTGTGCCGAGTCCGGGGTGGGGTTTTAGAGTTTTAACGGTTATAACCTTAACTGCAGGCACAGCCTTTGTAATGTGGCTTGGCGAGCAAATGTCCGAAAAGGGTATCGGCAATGGTATTTCTTTAATTATTTTTGCCGGGATAGTTGTTAATATTCCCTCCGCACTTATTAATACTGGCAAGCTTATAAACGCAGGTCAACTATCTCTTTTTGTTCTTATTTTCGTTCTGGCTATCATGTTTGCAGTAATTGCAATTATCGTTTTTGTAGAACGAGGACAAAGACGGCTATCAATTCATTATGCCAAGAGGGTGGTTGGGCTTAAAACATTTAACGCACAGACATCGCATTTGCCATTAAAAATCAATATGGCTGGCGTAATTCCCCCAATATTTGCATCATCAATTATAATGTTCCCTGCTACTATAGCAAACTTCATTGATATTCCATGGGTTCAGATCGCAGCTAAGAGTTTGTCACCCGGGAATTTGGTATATAACATCTTTTTCGTTGCCTTTATTGTGTTCTTCTGTTATTTCTACACGGCTGTGACTTTTAACCCAATTGATGTTGCTGATAACATTAAAAAACAGGGTGGTTATATTCCAGGAATTCGTCCTGGCAAAGAAACCTCCGATTTTATAGACTCGGTACTTACCAGACTTACTTTTGCCGGCGCAGTTTATATTTCATTAGTGTGTGTTTTGCCTTCTATATTAATTGGAAAATTTAATCTTCCCTTCTATTTCGGGGGTACGGCGCTTCTGATTGCAGTTGGTGTAGGGATGGATACTGTTTCTCAGATTGAGTCACACCTTATTACCCGAAACTATGAAGGTTTTCTTAAGGGTGTTCGCATCAAGGGGAGACGATAAGCGTGAATGTTGTCCTCTTTGGGCCGCCTGGATCTGGAAAAGGAACTCAAGCTCAGTTTATTGTTGAACGGTATGGTATTCCGCAGATATCAACCGGGGACATGTTAAGAGCTGCTGTAAAGGCTAAAACGCCTCTTGGTGACATGGCTAAATCCATCATGGATGCTGGTGGACTTGTTTCTGATGACATAGTTCTTGGTTTGGTTAAGGAACGTGTGTCACAGGAAGACAGTGCGTCTGGTTTTATTTTAGACGGGTTTCCTCGAACCATACCACAGGCCGATGCTCTGATCACATTATTAGATGGAATTGGTAAAAAGATTGATTTTGTCATTTTTTTGGATGTTGATAACAAGGAACTGATTAACAGGTTGTCGGGAAGAAGAACCTGTCCAGCGTGTGGTAAAGGTTTTCATGTAATTTACGATAAACCGGAACGAGAAGGAGTCTGTGATTCTTGCGGTACTCTTCTTGTTCAGCGTGATGATGATTCCGAGCATACTGTAATCAGCCGACTCAAAGTGTATGAAGAGCAAACATCCTCTCTTAAATCGTTTTTTAAAGATTTAGGTATACTTTATAGCGTAGCAGGCAGTGGATCTATTAGTGATATACAGTCGCAAATTGGTTCTATTATAGATGCAGGTGGTTTTGGTGATCATTCTTAAATCTCGGCGTGAGATTGATAGAATGAGAGCTGCTTGCTTTATCGTAGCAGAGGTTCTTGAAGGGTTGCGCGTGTTGGTATGCCCAGGAGCCACTACATTTGATCTTGAGCAGTTTGCTTCTGCTGAGGCTTTTAAGCGTAATGCAAAGTGCGCTTTTCGTGGCTATCACAAGTATCCAAGTTCATTGTGTTGTTCGCCTAATAATCAGGTTGTTCATGGTTTGCCTAATAAGCACCCGCTGAAATCAGGTGATATACTCAGCCTGGATTTCGGCGTTTTATATGATGGTTTTTATGGTGATGCTGCTATAACTGTTCCTGTTGGCAATGTCTCCGATGCCGCAAAAAAATTGATTTTAACTACTGAGGAATCTTTATATGTTGCCATTGAAATGGCGGCTCCAGGGAACAGGTTAGGGGACATTTCCTCCGCAGTTCAAAAATATGTTGAAAGTAGAGGTTTTTCGGTAGTCAGAGATTTTGTAGGTCATGGTATTGGAAGAAGTCTCCATGAAGATCCTCAGATACCAAATTACGGCTTTTCTGGAAAAGGTGTGAAACTCAAACCAGGCATGGTACTGGCGATTGAACCAATGATTAATGAAAAATCTCATGAAGTTAAGGTTTTGAATGATAATTGGACCGTTGTAACGTGTGATGGTGGTCTGTCGGCTCATTTTGAACATACCGTTGCCATCACTGAGAACGGACCTGAGATACTAACGCGGAAATGATGAGTTATTCCGTGCAAGGGGAGTATTATGAAAGTACGTGCGTCTGTAAAAAAAATATGTGACAAATGCAAAATAGTTAAACGCAAGGGTGTTGTGCGTGTTATCTGCGACATCCCTAAGCATTCTCAACGTCAGGGATGAGTAATTAAAGGGAGGTATTTCCATTGGCACGTATTTCAGGTATTGATTTACCAAAAAACAAACGAATTGTTATCGCATTAACGTACATTTATGGTATTGGCAATTCTTCTGCAGAACGTATTCTTGCCGCGATACAGATAAATCCTGATACTCGTACTGATAAATTAACCGAGGCTGAAGTTGCTCGCCTTCGTGAAGAGATCGATCGGAATTGTAAGGTTGAAGGTGATTTGCGTCGTGAGATATCAATGAATATCAAGAGACTCATGGATCTTGGTTGCTATAGGGGTCTGCGTCATCGTAAAGGTCTCCCTTGTAATGGTCAGCGTACAAAAACGAACGCGCGCACACGAAAAGGCCCAGCACGTACTGTTGCCGGTAAGAAGAAATAATTTAATCAGCTCTGGAGAATACGAATGGCAAGCCCATCAAAAAAGGTAGTTCGTAAGAAAAAAGAACGAAAAAATATTTCAAATGGTGTTGCTCACATTCAAGCGACTTTTAACAACACCATAATTACTATTACTGATCCAGTTGGAAATGTTATTGCGTGGTCGACAGCAGGAGCTAAGGGTTTCAAGGGTTCTCGTAAAAGCACTCCCTTTGCAGCCCAGATTGCTGCTGAAGATTGTGCCAAGAAAGCTCAGGAACACGGTATGCGCACTGTCGAAGTTTATGTCAAGGGCCCTGGTTCCGGTCGTGAATCCGCTCTTCGCGCACTTCAGGCGGCAGGTTTCAGTATAAGTTTTATTAAGGACGTTACTCCAATTCCACATAACGGATGTCGTCCGCCAAAAAGAAGAAGAGTTTAATATTAATCGTAACAACTTTCAAGGGGGTTTTCATTGGCTCGATATACAGGACCTTCATGCCGTTTGTGCAGAAGAGAAAACACAGAACTGTTTTTAAAAGGCGATCGTTGCTATACCGACAAATGTGCAATTAAACGTCGCAATTATGCTCCTGGCCAGCATGGGCAGGGTAGGACCAAGGTATCGGCATACGGTACTCAACTCCGTGAAAAACAAAAGGTTCGCCGCATTTATTGTATTCTTGAGAAACAGTTTCGCAGTTATTTTAAATTAGCTGACCGGATGAAAGGCGTTACCGGCGAGAACCTACTTTCGTTACTTGAACGGCGTTTTGATAATGTTGCTTATCGACTTGGTTTTGCAGCATCCCGTTCAGAATCCCGCCAACTCGTTCGGCATGGTCACTTTACGATCAACGGTCGAAAAGTCGATATTCCATCGGTTCAGCTTAAAGCTGGAGATGTTATTGAGTTACGCGAAAAAAGCCGTAAAGTTGTTGCTATAAACGACTCTCTGGAAGCGGTTGTACGTCGTGGAATTCCGCAGTGGTTAGAGCTAGATCGTGGTTCCTTTAAAGGTACCCTTAAAGGTGTACCGGTTCGTGAGGACATCACAACTCCTATCCAGGAACAGCTTATTGTCGAGCTCTATTCAAAGTAATTTCTGGACGCTGCTGATTCTAGTTTTAAACGACAACCGGGTTTCTCATTCCGGAGGAGGTAGCATATGTATAAAAACTGGCGGGATCTTATTAAACCGAAACAACTTCAGGTTGAAAAGAATACTCTGACAGCTACTTATGGTAAGTTTTATGCCGAACCATTTGAGCGTGGATTTGGTACGACTTTGGGTAATTCTCTCAGACGTGTTTTGCTTTCTTCCCTTCAGGGAGCTGCTATAACGTCACTCCGGATTAAAGGAATTTTGCATGAATTCTCTGTAATTCAGGGCGTTACTGAGGATGTAACAGATATAATTCTTAACCTGAAGGGCGTCAGACTGAAATTACATTCTTCAGATCAGGCTGTGATTCATTTTAAACATAAAGGGGTCGGTGTCATTACTGCCGGCGATATCGTTGTCGGGCATAATGTAGAAGTAATGAATCCGGATCACTATATTGCCACTTGTGGCAAAGATGCTAATCTCGATGTTGAGATGACAGTTAAGATGGGTAAAGGGTATGTTTCAGCGGATCGTAATCGTGATGAAAAGTCTCCTGTAGGTACTATTCCCATTGACTCGATTTACACTCCTATTAAAAAGGTGAATTTTTCGGTCACTAATGCCCGCGTTGGCCAGATGACGGATTATGACAAGCTTAATCTCGAAATATGGACCGATGGGAGCGTCAAGCCTGAAGATGCAGTCGCTTATTCTGCTAAGATTCTGAAAGAGCAACTTTCCATATTCATTAATTTCGATGAGGAATTTGAACCTGAGATCGATGAAGAATCTCAAGAGGATAAAGATAAAGTTAACGAAAACCTCTATCGCACTGTTGAAGAATTGGAACTGTCTGTACGATCGGCTAACTGTCTTAAAAATGCCGGTATCAAGCTTATCGGTGAGCTGGTTACAAAGTCAGAGTCTGAGATGCTTAAAACGCAGAACTTCGGTCGTAAATCACTCAATGAAATTAAAGATATACTTTCTGACATGGGTCTTACATTTGGAATGAAAATCGATAGTTTTCCTGATCCAGAACTTATGATTCGACTACGTGGTGAACAGAAAGAAGAAGAATAGTTTTATTAACTGGTCTCGTTTAGAAAGGAATATTATATATGCGTCACGGTAAAGCTGGCAGAAGATTGGGCAGGAAGACAAGCCATCGCGAGGCGATGTTCAGAAACATGGTAACATCCCTTCTGGATCATGGGAAAATTACCACTACAGATGCCAAAGCCAAGGAAATTCGTGTTGTTGCGGAGCGGATGATTACTCTTGGCAAGCGAGGAGATCTGCATTCGATGCGTTTGGCTGCTTCTGTTATCAGGGAGAAATCAGTTGTTTCGAAGTTGTTTTCAACTATAGCACCTCGCTACAAGGAGCGTCTTGGTGGATATACCAGAATTATTAAACTTGGTATTCGACAAGGTGATGCTGCACCGGTCTCTTTGATTGAGCTTGTTGAAGAGGAAATCAAACCTGGCAAGGCTAAATCCACCCCAGTAAAAGTCAAGTCTGTGGCACCTGTTACTCCGGAAAATATTTCTGAAGCTACTGGAGTAGCTGCCTAAGTTTTCAACAGTCTGTATAGTTTAAATAGAAACGGCGTGGATTTATCCACGCCGTTTCTATTTATGAATTATTGGCGTTAGGGCTTATTTTGCAATTGAATCCAGTTTAGATGACATGCGTTGGCGATATTCAACAATATCTTTTCGCAATGAAGCCATGCGCACCATTTTTTCATCTACGAGTTTTATGTGTTTATCCAAGACCTGAACAAGTGCCGGAATCATCCGATCCGTTCTTTTTACCTCGCCGTATGCTGTGGAGAGATCCTGTAACTCTTGAATTGTAAGACCAAGCTCTTTTAGTTTGATAATAAAACGGACTCTCTTGGCTATATCCTGAGTGTAGAATCGGTTGCTACCGTCTGATCGGGGTGCAGCTTCAATTATCCCCGATTCTTCCCAATAGCGCAGGGTTCTGGTGGTTAGGCCCAGACTCTTGGCAAGATCACCAATTGAAATAAGACCTTCATTTTCTTGTGTGTTGTTCATATCTCTCTTGTGTATGGCGTTACGTAAGTGTGTTAATGAGACATAAGAACTGGTATGGTCAAATGCTTAAGTATGTGATTGGCAACCGGACTTAATGTAAGAGTTCCTCTCCTTGAATGGACGTACGCTCCCATGACCAGTAGATCGATTGTTTTCTCGCAGGCAAGGTTGAGAATAGTGTCACCGACCGTAATGTCTCCTGCAAAAATTTGTTCAGTTCGTGCTGTTACATTGTGTCGTGCAATAAAGTCACGGACATGCATGATATGGCCGTTGCTTTCGGAAGGGATTGCTTCAGCACTAACTTCAATCACGGAAACGTTATGAGCTTTCTCGATACATGGCATCGCATCAGTGACGCTTCTCACCGATTCGCGCCCAGCTCTCCAGGCAATCATAATTCGATCACCTGCCGTTTCAAAAGTGCCTGTATAGGGAACAACCAGGACAGGTCGGCCGCATAGCATTACAACCCGTTCCGGGAGTTCTGACGGGATGTTCAGGTTGGGTGGTTTGAAGTTTGGTTGGCCGATTATGACCAGGTCCGTGTAGTAGGCATAAGTTGTTAATATATCCATTATGTTGACGCCATTGCTTGAACGAGGACGGATCCATTCCGATGAAATACCTGCAGCTGCGGTTGTTTCCTGGAACATCGCTTCTACCCGATCGCAGTTGGACTGCTCCAGACTATTGCGCGGATCGAAATAGATGTTGGTTGTCAGGTACAGACCTCTCAGGTTGGCCCCATGCTTACGGGCATAGTTAACTGCCAATGCCAACCGAGTCCCGCTAGCATCCAAATTATCAAGATGCACTAAAATATCCCTTATGCTCATAAAATAACTCCTTGCGTGTTGAATGGCCTATTCGTCAAATATCGATGGTTAGAGCCAACGTTTACGCCGCTTGTAGCTCTTCAAATCCCGGTAGTTCTTCTTATCTTTACCTTCGCCCAATCCCAGGTAAAACTCTTTGACATCGTCATTCGATTTCATCTGTTCGACCGTGCCGCTCATGGCAACCCGCCCGCCCTCCATGATATAAGCATGATCACAGATACTGAAAGCAACATTGGCATTCTGTTCCACCAACAGTATAGTTGTTTTTTCCTCGGAGTTGATTTTTTTGATCAATTGAAATATCTCCTGAACGAGCAGAGGCGCAATGCCGAGTGACGGCTCATCGAGCAGCATCAGCTTCGGTCGTGCCATAAGTGCCCTGCCGATGGCAAGCATCTGTTGCTCACCTCCGCTCAGGAAACCGGATAACTGATTGCTGCGTTCACGAAGTCGGGGAAAGTAATCATAGACTAGATTCTTGTCGCGTTTGAAGCCGGCTGAATCCTTGCGAGTATGACCACCAACAACAAGATTTTCATCTACAGTCAGATCATCGAAGACCCTGCGTCCTTCCATAACCTGGAATATGCCTTTTCTTACGATTTCTTCCGGGTCCATATTGTTGATACGTTCACCCATAAATTCAATAGAACCGGCTGAAACTTCACCTTCCTCAGATTTGAGCAGACCGGATATCGCTTTGAGTGTCGTGCTTTTTCCTGCGCCGTTTGCACCAAGAAGGGCAACTATCTTGCCCTCGGGAACATGAAGAGATAACCCTTTAAGTACAAGAATGACGCGGTTATAAATAACTTCTGCATTACTGATGTTGAGCATGGTTAGAGAGCCTCGTCAAGGTAAAGAGGGGGCCGAGGCCCCCTCTCATAATAATTTTACAAGCTATTACAGACCCAGATACTCTTTCTTGCGTGGAATTTCCATGTCCTCAACTTTGGTCATCTTGCCACCTTTAATGACGTATATGGTCGTTTTAGTGGTCGGTCGATGGTCCGTTGCTGTGTAGGTGATCGGGGGAAGCAGTCCGCCGGTATCGAAGTCTTTCATTGTTTCTAGGGCATTCTTGACCCCTTCACCGGTCAACTGTTTTTTCTTATCAGCGATTTTGAGGGCTTCTGCCCAAGTCAGGCCATAGGCCCAGCCACGGACATACATGGAGTCGGGGCTTTTTGTTGAATGCTTCTTATTCCAGTCCAGAATTTGTTTCATACCTGGCACATTGGTTCCGTAAGGAACGTTAGTTGTCATTCCGTAAACACCTTCAGCCGCATCTTTGGCCAATAACGGGAGAGCTTCAGTCATGCCGTAATTGCCCAGAAAAAACTTGGTTTTGATGCCAAGTTTTTTGGCGTCCTTAAGCAACACTGCACACCATGAAACTGTAGTCTGGACATAGGCGTAATCAGGAGCTTTCTTCTGCATGTTCAGCAGGTTAGAAGTTACGTCCTGAAAGCTTGCCGGGATGACTTCTTCATGTACCAGTTCGATACCCAACTCTTTGGCAAATTGACGGCCGGCCTCAATTGGTGCTTTGCCAAAACCGTGATTAGGATAGATAAAGGCGACTTTGGGAGCGCCTGTCCCTTTAAAGTCTTTTTTTACAAACTGTAAAAACCCGCGAATCTGATCAGAATAGCTGGCACCGACGAAGAAGTTATACGGTGTTTTGGTTGGGTCGGTCAGGTGACCGGAGAATGAAGCCGAAAAATAAGGGATCTTGTCTTTGGAGATGGTCTCTTTCAGGGCTTCGGTATCACCCGTACCCCATCCGTTGATCATGACAACCTTGTCCTGCTCGACGAATTTCTTGTACGCAGCGTTGGCCTGGGGGATCTTGTAGGCGTAGTCGACATTCAATAGTTCGATCTTCTTGCCGTTAACGCCCCCTTTTTCATTTACATACTCGATGGCATCCTGAACCCCTTCCGCAAAGGGCTTGCCAACGTCAGCCGTAACACCGGTCAGGTCCCAGATTCCGCCGACCTTGATGGTCTCCGCTGCGAATGTTGTTGATGCGAATGCAATTACTGCTGCCACTGCTGCCAGAATTCTTCCGAATTTCATACCTACCTCCCTTTCTGTGTTTGTGCTGCTCCGATAAAATGTGACTTCCCGGTGTTGGAGTTGAAACGTGTTGACATAGCCGGAGAAATTCTCCCCTTATATCACTTCAAACGCTTGTAAACAGGTCAAATGCGTTTTTACAGAATAAAATATCAGCGAGAGAACGGATAAAGTTTCCAGTAGTTTTTGATGCTGTGCCAACGGGCGGCCATACCTGAAGGTTCGAAGATCAGGAAGATAATCACCAAAAGGCCGAAAACCAACTCCTTCATAGCCGCCAGTTTGTTTACCAGTTCGGGGAAAGACCCAGACAGAGACGATGTCCCCATTCTCAGCAGTTCCGGCAGCAGCGTGATGAATATTGCTCCATAGATGGAGCCGAGGATGCTGCCGAGACCGCCGATAATTATCATTCCGAGATAATCGATGGCTACCGAGACCGGAAAGGTTTCGGGTGAGATGATCTTGGCCTGGTACGCGACCAGTGCCCCGGCCACTCCCACATAAAAGGAGCTGATCCCGAAGGAGAGCAGTTTGTATTTGAGGATGTTGACCCCCATGACTTCGGCCGAGATAGCCTGATCACGAATGGCGACAAATGCCTTACCCACCTTGGTTCGAAATAGATTTTTTGCGAACAGTACCGCTATTATGGCAATGACGAAGATCAGAAAGAACAGCCTGGCGTCAGAATCAAAGGCAAAGTTGCCAATTTTTGGAGTCGGGATGGTAAGGCCGGCTACGCCTCCGGTAACCGATTCCCATTTGACGACAATGAACTCAACGATAAAATGGGCCGCCAAGGTAGCCATCGCAAGGTAAAGGCCCTTGATACGCAAAGACGGAATGCCGACAAACATCCCGAAGAAGGCCGTTATAAGTCCGGCCAGTGGAATACAGAGATAGAACGGCATTCCGAACTTCGTGCCGAGATAACCGCACGAAAAAGCCCCGATAGCCATGAATGCAGCATTGCCAAGTGATATCTGGCCGGTGAATCCGGTCAGGATATTGAGGCCTATTGCTCCTATTACGGCGATGCCGATACGGTTGACGATATCAAGCAGGTAACCGGGAACATAAAGCGGCAGTGTGAATAGAACGCAGAAAAAGAGGCCAAGCATGACCCGGGCGGTGTCGGATTCAAAAATAGTCATGTCTGCCGCATAGGAGGTTTTGAAGTCACCACAACGCATAAAGCCTCACTTTAAGTAAGTCGAATATTACACCCGTTCGATTTTCTTTTTACCGAAGAGCCCGTATGGCTTGAACATCAGAATCAGAATAAGGGCAATATAAGGGGCAACTTCCTTGGCACCACCACCAACGAGTGGATCGATAAAACCTCCGGAAAGGTTTTCCAGAACTCCGATTATAATACCGCCAACGATGGCTCCGAGGATGCTGTCAAGTCCGCCCAGAATAACCACCGGAAGGACCTTCAGCCCCATGAAGCTGAGCGACATATCAATACCCCCTCTGATAGTACCGAGCAGAACACCACCTACTGAAGAGACGATGGCGGCAATAGCCCAGGATATTGCGAACATCTTCTTGACGCTGATACCCATGGAGAGAGCGACCTGCTGGCTCGAAGCTGTTGCACGCATGGCCACTCCGGTTTTAGAGAACTTAAAGAATGCGGTCAGTAATACAACAAGTATGGTGACGCAACCGATAGCGTACAAGTAGCCTTGCGAAACCGGAATCGGACCGATTTGAACCGGTGCGCTCGGAAAAACCTCAGGAAAGGGAATCGTGTCTGTTCCGTAGGCCAACTGGATAAGTGCCTTGAGGATGCTTGAGAGTCCGAGCGTGACCATAATGACAGAGATCAGGTGAGAACCGATGAGCGGCCGCAAGATAAGACGCTCTATTACCATGCCGAGAACGGCCGAGAACAGGAATGTGATCAGGATCGCCTGCCAGAACGGCATCTGGTATTTGGAGAGCAAGTTAAGGCAGATGTAAGCTCCAACCATCAGAAACTCACCCTGAGCCAGATTGAGAGCACTGGACGCTTTGTAGATTATAACAAAGCCGGTTGCCACAAGCGCATAGATACTGCCGACAACAAGTCCGTTTATGATGAGTTGCAGGAGAAACGTGAAGTCCATATTAAAGCTCCGCCTTAACTAAGTTTAAAAAAAATGCTGCAATTCAATTTATGCGGAAATAAAATAAATTCACGTATCAAATGAGTACGGCTTACGTCGTTCTTATTGTTACGGTAGTCTGGATGTGACCGGTTTTACCATCAGAGAAGACTACGTTGGTATCAATGTCGACCTTTTCGAGTCCGACATGCAGGGCTTTTATCAGGTCACTATAAATAACTCCCACAGTTTCCCGCCTCATCTTGCCGGTACGTGTCAGTTCCCCTTCATCTGCATCCAGTTCCTTGTAGATTATGGCAAACCGGGCGATCTTCGCGTGCTCAGGCAACGTCTGGTTTACTCTGGCAACCTCTCCTGCGATAAGGTCAATAATTTCCAGTTTGGCGGTCAGGTCTGCAAAAGTCATATATGAAACCTTGTTGTCTCCTGCCCACTTGCCAACTACCCGGCTGTTGATACCGATCAATGCAACCAGTCGAGTCGTTCCGCCGCCATCTACCAGAGCCTCAGCTATATACGGAGAAAACCGAAGACTGTTCTCGATGAGTTGTGAGGAAAAATACGATCCATCGGCCAGGGACAATACGTCGCCGATCCGGTCTATAACGGTGAGATGCCCATTGGAATCCAGATATCCGGTGTCGCCGGAACGGAGCCAGCCATCATAAGTTAAGACCAAACTGGTTGCTTCATTGTCTCCATAATATCCACTGAAAAGCCCGGCGCTTCTCGAAAGAATTTCACCACTTTCGTCAATCCTGATTTCGGTACCCGGCAACGGCAGGCCGACAGTAGAGCCATTAACGTTGCCGTCACGATGCATACAGGTAACACCCGCAATTTCAGTCTGGCCGTAAAGCTGCTTCAGATTGACGCCGATAGCATGAAAAAATCGAAAAACGTCGGTACCGAGTGAGGCACCTCCGGTCAGGGCAGAACGTATGTGTGAAAGCCCGAGTCGATCCTTAAGTGCCTTGAAGAGAAGTATATGGGCAAAAAAACGGCCAAACCTCAAGGATAGCGGGGGAGATGTACCCGCCAGAATGCAGTCGGCATATTTTTCGCCAATTGGCATTAAACTATTAAACATGAATTTTTTAAAAGGAGTGGAATCCATCATTCTGACCCGGACTGTTGCTGCGATTGACTCCCATACTTTGGGGGGAGAGAGCATTATGTGTGGTCCGATTTCGCGCATATCCGCCATTGCAGTCTCTGGTTTCTCCGGAAAGTTAACCGAATATCCAACCACCAGAGGGGCTGCGACCGACATCAGTTGTTCGCCGAACCATGCCAGCGGGAGCAGTGATACATATTCGTCATTTTCATTTTTCGGGTCTGCCTCATTGAAAGCGAGGCTCATGCTGATCAGGTTTTTATAGGTAAGTATGGCACCTTTGGGATCTCCGGTTGTGCCGGAGGTCATGCAGATGATGGCCGTATCGTCACCCATCCCGGCGGCAACAAGCCGATCATAGAGATCTGGATGCGATTCATGATGACTTTTGCCGATCTCCTGTGCTTCCGAAAAGCCGGTCAGAATTTCATTCCGGTACTTTCTCATTCCGCGTTTCTGGATATAGATGACCCGGCGAAGACCGCTCAGTCGCTCCTTCTGGTCGAGAAGTTTGTCGACCTGTTCCTGATCTTCGGCAATAACGAAGCTGACGTCGAACTGTTCAATTGCACTGGCCACCTCGTGCTGAGTGGCATCATGGTAGAAAGAAATTGCAATACCGCCCGCTGCCTGGGCGGCTATTTCGGCAAAGAGCGATTCCGGTCGATTATTCCCGATGATGGCCAGTTTGTCGCCCGTTCCGAAGCCGAGTGAATGAAGGGCAAGTGATAAATTGCGCACTTTTTCATAGTACTGCTGCCAGCTACAGAGCTGCCAGATGCCAAGTCCTTTCTGACGCAGCGCCACCTTTTTAGCACCATATTTTTCGGCATTCAGCTTGAGAAGTTTTGGAAAGGTTGTGTCGTCAAGATTGATATGCACCTAAGGGCTCCTCCGGATCTTCTTCGCCAAGATAGGCCTTGATGACATGCGGATCCTGTTGCACTTCATCAGGAGTTCCCCCGGCAATTTTCTTGCCGAAATCGAGCACACAGACGGTATCGGAAATGTCCATAACGACCCCCATGTCATGTTCGATCATGATGATTGTGATACTTCGGGCTTCGTTGGTCTCAAGGATGAAGCGAACCATGTCTTCTGTCTCTTCATGGTTCATGCCCGCCATCGGTTCATCAAGGAGAAGCAGTTTAGGCTCAAGGGCCAGGGCACGCGCCAGTTCAACTCTTTTTTGGAAGCCGTAGGCCAGTGTCCCGACAATTGTCTTGCGAATACTCTGTATCTCAAGGAATTCAATAATTCCTTCGCAGTATTCACGGTGTCTGGTTTCTTCAGCTTGAGCCGGACCGTAGTACAGCCCTCCGGAAATAAGGCCTGTGTGTTGATGGAGGTGTCGCCCGATCATCAGGTTGTCGATAACACTCATGCCCTTGAATAAGGCAATATTCTGGAATGAACGTGCCATGCCACGTTTAGTCCTCTCATACGGTGGAAGTCTGGTAACATCCTGATTTTCAAAAATCACTTTTCCCTGCTGCGGGTTATACAGGCCGCTGATACAGTTGAGCAGGGAAGATTTACCAGCCCCGTTCGGGCCTATGATGGCGAATATCTCACCTTGTCGGACTTCGAAGGATACTCCCGAAAGGGCGCGTACGCCGCCGAAATTGAGCTGGATGTCACGGCATGAAAGCTGAACCATTGAAACAACTCCTTGTGTTGGGAATCTAAAACAATGGTATTTTCAGTATTGAACTGGTGCTGTAACTGTTTTTATGCCCTTAACGTAAGAAAACAAAGTTATGAAGACTGAATAAATCTAAGAGTCTTCCATGCATTTAAAACATTACGGCAGGCTCCTATATATCGAATTATCACTGATTGCATTCCACTGTCAAACAAATTATTGACGATACAAAAAAATGTTTTATTTTATGTTGACATATACGTAAGCTCAACGATACATTTTATTTGCCATCAGTAACTTATCGGTTAGGTTTTTGCTCCAGGCACAAGTCCGATAACCCAAAAACCAGCCAGCTCTCCTAAATGATTTGCCTGCTCCATATAATTTCCCGGCCAATCCAGCAATGCATGCAGGGAAAAGAGAGCGCTCACTACTGCTGTCGTGAGTATCGCTCCTCTCAATCCAAACCACGCGGCTGCCACAACAGGAGGAAGGAAGTAGAGCTTGCGCAATACAATGTGAATTTTGTGGTAATGGCGCGGTTCCGTTGGCGTTGCATAGTGCAGCAGAGCGATTATTCCTATTAAACTTCCCAGCAAAATGATCTTGTTTCGAGATTCTTTAAGTGTTGTAACTATCTATTCCCCTCGCTCCGAGTGGCCATCACAGGGTTCCCATGGTCCTAATCCGGCACACGGGGATACGCAAGATATCCAAATTATTCTCTACTCGAATACGTACATAATGATTTCCAGCCGACTAAACAACTGCTTGATTTTTTTCAGATCACTTGCTATATTTTAGCAGTCACTCCCTTAGAGTGCTGATTATTTACCCTGAAAGAAGGCGAAGTTCCATGGTAGCACAATTACCGGTTGTAGCTGACAGTCTCCGACTTTATATGAATGAAATTCGCAAGTTCCCCCTGCTGAGCGAGGAGGAGGAACATCGCTACGCGGTTTCGTTTTATGAAGACAAACAGTTGACAGCCGCCCATACCCTGATAACCTCAAATCTGAGGTTCGTAGTGAAGGTTGCGTACGAGTTTCGGCATTATGGCCTGAAAATGCTCGACCTTATTCAGGAGGGCAATATAGGTCTGATGATGGCGGTCAGAAAGTTTAATCCCTATAAGGGCGTCCGTCTGATTTCGTATGCGGTCTGGTGGATTAAGGCCTACATACAGAACCATATCATATCATCCTGGAGTCTCCTCAAGATCGGGACGACGCAGGCACAACGAAAGCTGTTCTTCAAGCTTCGCCAGGCTAAAAATGCGCTTGTCGGAATGAGTGATGACGGAGAAGATGCCCTGAGGGCCGCACAGTCATTGCACGTTTCAGAGCAGGAGTTTTCTGAGATGGAACAGCGGATGCAAGGTGACTGTTCACTCAATGCGGAAATACCGGGCAGCGATGGTGCAACCGCGCTGGAGTCTCTTGCTGACGACCGGCTTAATCAGGAAGAACTTCTCGCAGATTTCCAGGAAAACCGGAACCTGCAGCAAAAAGTTGCCGAAGTCGTCAGTCTGCTGAACGAAAAAGAACGCTACATCATAGAGAAGCGAATAACAGCAGATGAACCTATGACACTGCAGGAGATCGCGAGTCATTTTTCAATATCTCGTGAGCGGGTCCGACAGATCGAAGAAGGGGCCTTAAGAAAAACAAAGCAGGCACTCCTGCCCCTGTTGGCGCCCTGATTTCTGAATCTATTGCAAATGGATCTGCTAAAAAGATGTGCTCAGTTGATGAGCACATCTTTTTTATTACAATTAGTGCTTGACTTCCACAGTTTTTTTCTTTAAATACACAAGTTCCGTTTTCTTTCTATCCAGAAAAGGCTTTAGCCCCGTTAGCTCATACTGGTAGAGCAGCTGACTTGTAATCAGCAGGTGATCCGTTCGATTCGGATACGGGGCTCCACATTATAAAGCAGCACGTTACACAGCTTCGATCATCCTTGGAGGGATTCCCGAGCGGCCAAAGG
>JANNLB010000165.1:0-6745 GCA_031396605.1 Geobacter sp.
GGGTAGATCTTCCAGGCATCGCCTACATGCGGATGCGGAGCATGGAGTATCCTGTAGAGAACCGGATCGCGCAGACTGATATTGGGCGAAGCCATGTCGATCCTGGCGCGCAGGACGCGGGTCCCATCCGGGAACTCCCCGGCACGCATACGTCTGAACAGGTCCAGATTTTCCTCAACAGAACGGGTGCGATACGGGCTCTCTGTTCCCGGCTCGGTCAACGTGCCGCGATATGCCCGGATCTGCTCGGCATTCAGATCCTCGACGTATGCTTTTTCCTGTTCAATAAGAAAGAGCGCCCACTGGTAAAGCTGTTCAAAGTTGTCCGAGGCATAGTGCAGATGCTCTTCCCAGTCAAAGCCAAGCCATCGCACACTCTCCTTGATCGAATCGATGTACTCCTGCTCTTCCCTGGCCGGGTTGGTATCATCAAAGCGGAGGTGGCAGCGTCCGCCGAAATCACGGGCCAGACCGAAGTTGATGCAGATCGACTTGGCATGACCGATATGAAGATAGCCGTTTGGTTCGGGTGGAAAGCGGGTCACGATGCTGCCGTGTTTGCCGCTCTTCAGATCTTCATCGATTATGGTGCGCAGAAAGTTATTGGTTGTGGGTGTGGCTTGTTCAACAGTGGTCATGATAACCTCTTGAATACCTGCTCATAGCTCGCCCAGAAGCGAATTCGGATAGGCTTTGATGATTCTGACATCGGTAAAGCTGCCGGTCAGGGAACTGTCACCGGTAAAATTGACGATGCGGCCGATATCAGCTTTGCCGGAAACCTGTCCGGGGAGTTTACCCTCACCTTCGACCAGCACGGTCATCAAGCTGCCGACATAGGTCTGGCTGATCTCGCTGGTATGGCGGCGCTGAAGCTCCATCAAGCGATCAAGACGGGCCATTTTTTCAGCACGCGGCAGATCGTCGTTCAGTTCTGCAGCTTTGGTGCCGGGGCGAGGCGAGTAGACAAATGAAAACAGGTCGATGTAGCGCACCTCTTCCATCAGGGAGAGGGTCTGTTCGAAATCCGCTTCACTTTCACCGGGAAAACCGACAATTATATCGCCGGTAATAACGATATCGGGGCGGATTGCCTTAAGCGCGCGAACCTTGTCCAGATAGGAGCCGCGAGTATAGCCGCGTCCCATCAGCTTCAGGACGGCATCGCTGCCGGACTGCGCCGGCAGATGAATCTGACCGCTCAGTTTGGGAACATCACCAAAGCAGGCGATCAGTTCATCCGACATATCCTTGGGGTGCGAGGTAGTAAAACGGATTCGATCGATTCCGGCGATGTCGGCAACCTGTCTAATCAGCTCTGCGAACGTCGGCTCACTCCCGGTTTTAAGGCCGTAGGAGTTGACATTTTGCCCGAGCAGAATAACTTCTCTGACCCCATCATCCGCAAGCTGCCTGACTTCCGTCAGAATATCCGCCGAACGGCGGCTGATCTCTCGCCCGCGTACAAAGGGAACGATGCAATACGAGCAGAAGTTGTCACATCCCTGCATGACCGTCACAAACCGTGACAGGCGGGACTCCCCCTTGATCGATGGAAACAGGTCCAGACGCTGGTCGTTATCGATAAAAGTCGTCTCGGAGCGGCGCTCGCCACGTTCGGCGCCTCGCACCATTTCAGGCAGCAGGTGCAGATTGTGGGTACCGATCACCAGATCAAGGTAGGGAAGTTTACGGAGTAGCTCCTCCCCTTCCTGCTGGGCCACACAACCACCAACCGCAATGATCTGTTTCTTGCCGTCCCGCTTGTAGATACGCAGATTTGCGAGCCGCCTGTAGACCTTCTCCTCCGCCCCCCCTCTCACACTGCAGGTGTTGAGAAGGATCATATCGGCGGAAGCCGGATCGTTCGTCGGTGCATAGCCGAGGTCAGCCAGGATTGTGACGATCCGTTCGGAATCGTTCACATTCATCTGGCAGCCGAAGGTTTCCATGTAGAGGAGTTTGTCGAGCATAGTGGATCGTACTTTATACGCGACAAGTGCTCTTGAAGTCAATTGAATTGGGGTGCAAGATCCATGACTTTCAGGATCTTAACAAATGCACACAGGCTTATGCCGGGGAGTGTTTGAATTCATTGCACTGTTCCCCCATATCCTTTTAACATCTTTTCAACTTCACTTCTGACCTTATCCCGAAGATGCTCCGGTTCAAGCACACGGGCGGCTGAGGTACAGCTTGGCAAATTGGAGAGTTCTATCGTGTCAGACAGATATGAATAGATTGTATCTTCGGTAACCGGTGGGCGATGATCGAGGAATGTTATTTGGCTTTGATAGCTGCGTAAATCTCTTCGGAGGATACATTGGAGAATAATATTTCTTTTACTATCACCACGGCTCCAATTTGATTTCCTTTATCACCATAAAATGCTGGTCTCTGGTTACCAATGTCAGGTGATGTTGTTTTGCAAGAGCTGCAATCCATATGTCGTTTTCCGGAATTGGGGTGCCTTTTGCCCGAAGATGATCTTTGATGCGGCCATAATTTTTGGCGGTATCGCCATCACAGACAAGAACCGTGCTTTTCAAAGCAAAGCTGTCGATAAGTGCGATGTTTGATTTGTTGCGTGCAGATTTGTTAGACCATAATAAAGTTCGCCAAGAACAATGGATGGAACAAATACCTGTAAAGCTGTGGAAAGTTGATGGAGTACGCCTGGGTCGTTAGCGAAGATTGCAATGACTATATTGGTGTCGAGCAGATAACTACCATTCATGTAAATCGACCCGCTCGCAACCTTCTTCTATCGTCTGCTCTATGATACTCAGATCATCCATTGGTATGCTGCCAGCAAAGGAAGCCAGCGTTGAGCCGGGAACACCAGCACGTGCAGTCATTTCAAGAGATCTGGTAAATTGCAGCACCTGACACTGCATTGCGGCAGGCAGCCTGTTCAAATGATGCAACAGTTCACTTTTCATTGCCAGAGTTGTCATGTCATACCTCCATAAACCTGAATGAACGAATGATACTGGTGATTATCGTAAAAAGCAAGACCGGGGAAAAACCATCCCTCTGAATCAGCCTGGCAAATTTCGCCGGGCTTTATTTTTTTTTGCAACATTGTCCAATTATGACACTTGCCCATGTAATGGATGGATTGCGCACAAAGTCAAGGTGGACATCCTGCATCGGGGCAAGACCGGCTGGGAAATCTACGAGGTAAAGAGTTCGGCTGAGTGCAAGGATGTCTATCTCAACGATATCTCAGTTCAGCAGTATGTCGTTGCCGGTTCCGGACTGGCGATAACTCGGGTTTGTCTGATTCATATCAACAATAGATATGTTCGCCATGGGTCAGACCTCATACTTTGCCTCCCTATAAATCTAGCCAGATTAACTGTAAAGATGCGTTGTTTTGTCAATATAAAGTTTGCCCAGTTTGAAGCAGCACCCACAAGAGGTCGGAGGTTGGAAGGATTCACCCAAGCAAAAACTCGAAGTCATCCCGCGATAATCCCGCTCCGCCGCCACCTGCGCCATCTTCCAGGATCGCTTTATAAAGCTGCAATTTCTGCGCTTTCAGCGTCATCATCTTCTCCTCTATGGTGTGACGCATGATCAGGCGGGTAATGGTGACCTGCTCCGTCTGCCCGATGCGATGGGCGCGGTCGGAAGCCTGGTTTTCCACGGCCGGGTTCCACCAGGGATCCATGTGATAGACATATGTTGCGCGGGTCAAGTTAAGTCCCTTACCCCCCGCTTTGAGGCTGATCAGGAATACGGTGGGCTCGTCAGAGTTCTGAAACGCCTGCACCAGTTTCCGGCGTTGTGGTACCGGCGTAGAGCCGTCCAGACGTAGACAGTCTAATCCTCGATCATTCAAACCCTTTTCAATGATGTCCAGATAGCCGGTGAATTGTGAGAAGACCAGAGCGCTGTGCCCCTCATCACGAAGTTCCAGAAGCTGATCTGCCAGAAATTCCAGTTTGGGTGAGCTTGTCCCGGCGCCGACTGATGCCAGTGACGGGGCAAGACATATCTGGCGCAACCGTAGAATGGCGGTCAGGGCTATAATGCGGGCCTGAGCAGCGGCGTGGCTTTGATAGGCTTCCAGTATCTTGCCGCGTACCTCCTCCACGGTGCGTTGGTAGAATGCCTGCTGCTTGGGTGTCAGCTCCAGATGGATGTCCATTTCAATTTTGGGCGGCAGTTCGTCGGCGATCAACTGTTTTGTCCGGCGCAGCACAAAAGGGCGGGTGCGACCGATCAATCGCGCTGTCCCGGAAGCGCCATCCTTCGCGATTTTGCGGGAAAATTCCTCGCGTGTGCCTAAAAGTCCCGGCAGACAGAGGTCCATGATGGCGAAATATTCACCCAGGTGATTTTCAACCGGGGTCCCGGTCAGCGCCAGGGTAAAGGCTCCTTTCAGCCTTCGGACGGCATTGCTGGTTGCAGCCTGGAGATTCTTTACCACCTGGGTTTCATCGAAGATAATCACATTGAAACGCAACTCCTCCAGCTGTTCGATATCCCGCTGGATGAGGCCATAACTGGTAATGATGATGTCATGTCCGTCAAACGAGTCGATGGAGCGCCCGCCCCCGGCATAGAGACAGACCTTGGCAGACGGAAGAAAGCGGGCAATCTCGGCCTCCCAGTTGAACATCAGCGAGGGAGGCGCTACCACCAGGTGCGGTGTGCCGCGAGGAGCTGCGGAAGCGATCTCTCCTGACATGATCCCGGCCATCAGCGTTATCGCCTGTAATGTCTTCCCGAGCCCCATGTCGTCGGCCAGACAGGCGCCGAAACGGTGGTCGTAGAGAAAGGCAAGCCAGCGCCAGGCATCAGCCTGATAGTGGCGCAGGGTCGCATTGAGGCCGGTTGGCAGCGTACGATCAGGAATACTGGCGAAGTTGAGCAGGCTTTCCAGGATTGCCGCATCCTCGGGCGACAGCGTGACGGTGACTCCGTGACTGCGAAGTTGCAGCCAGTCCAGGATCTGCAGGCGAGGAACGCGAACCGGTTCCACCCCACCCTTACGTTTCTTCTTTCCATTAGTCATGGCTCCGGAGAACATGGACATCACCTGGGCGGAGATGTCATCCAGCAGCATAAGTTTGCCGCCGCGACGCAGCATGCCGGCTCCGTTAAAGAGTCCGTTCATCTCCTCGTCGCTCAGGATCTCCCCGTTGCAACGGATCTCCGGTTTGAGCTCGAACCAGTCCTGACTGCTGCGGGTAGCGTCCAGCGAAAATTCCCACGATGCCGCCGTCAGCGTTTCGTTGCCGATGCGCAGCGAAAAGCCCTCTGCCTGCAGGCGCTCCGTCAACTGCGGCAAGCCCTTCAGCAGTTTATCCGTGGCAAGATTCATCTCGCCCGGCGCAATGCCGCTGCCAAAGGCGTCCAGCCCGAACAGCTCGTACAGAATGCGCATCATCCTTGCCTGGGTACGGTGCTCATCCTTCAGAAAACGCCAGCCATCGTTAGCCATGGCGATAATCATCGTTTGATCCCACGATTCGGCCAGATAGGTCAGAAGCTGTTTGGCCTCCCGTTTCACATTTCGCTTCGAGAAATCACGCGAAGAGGTCACGGAACGGATAATGGCGTTGCGTGCGGTGGTTTTGGTCTCGTCCAGGAGCGCAAAGGCAGCCTCGATCACCGCCCGTACCCGTTTTTTAGTCTTCATCGGAACCGAGAGATTCGAGCGTCGAGAGGGATTGAACAGCCAGAAGGCAGCGCTGGAAAAGGGAAAGGACTCATCTTCATACTGACTGACCGGCTCCAGGGATGCGGTTGTGCCGGTCAGGCCGCGCGGAATATCCAGCAGACAGGTCTGCGTGCTTGCGGGGTGTTGTGCAAGGGAAACGCCATTCAGCTGGAAGTAGCAATGTGCGTCAGGATTATCGAATGATTCCGGTGATAGCCGAATGGTAGCACTGTTAAAAAGTTCCAGTGGCGCAATGATGGTGTGACGCAGGCGACGAAACTCCAGGTTGTTGGCGGTCGGCTCCGTAATCTCTTCGTCATTATCCCACTCATCATAATCATCATCAAAATCATCCTGCGTTTCATCCAGCTCCTCAAAAACCGCCTCCCAGCTTTTCCAGGCATCACGGTTTGCAACCGGCATGACAACACCGGCTGCAAGGTCGAACAACACCTGCCCATGCACGACGGTGTTGAATTGGAGGGGAACGCCGTCCGCAAAGGAACGGGAGATGTGGACTTCAGCGCCCTGGATGTCGAAGGTAATCCCGGCGGTGCAGGGTTGATCACCCTTGTAGACCAGCGTTGTTTCGTGGCCGTTTGCATCGCGAAACACAATCGGATACGCGCCGCCGGTCATCTGGTGGAACATCTCGAAATAACGCTGCGAAGAGTCGTAGGAATAGTGTGACGCCAGAAAACGCGCCAGGTCGGTCGGCAGGCCGTGCGCTGTCCAGCCATACACCGCCTCATTCCCCCGTTTGATGGCGCCGCGGATGCCATTGCCGTGTTCGCTCTGCTCTATCAGTAAGCGGTATTTCTGGATGTTCGCCTTGGCCGCTTCCTGAAGCGGATACTCGTTCTGTATCCAGCGTACTTCCCTCAGGTTTTTTTGGGATGTACCCTTTTTAACACATTGCGAGGGATCAGGCACCTGTTCGATGTAGCGTTTCATATCCAGCAGCATCTGCTTGTTGAAGCGGATGTGCGTCAAGGTTTCCGGTGCCATCACGTGTTTGAGCGTTGCCCAGGCAATCACCACATGCGGGCAGTTGCGCGCCGGCTGCCATTC
>JANNLB010000181.1:0-5585 GCA_031396605.1 Geobacter sp.
CTTATTCCATTTCCAAATCAAAGCGCTATCTTCGTTGGCTCGTCTTCGGCTCCTCAATGTACTATCTGTACGCCTTCGTCGCCTCAATCCTCTCCGCCTTGATTTCATCTTTGATTTGAAATTGGTATTATATCTACAATGAAGATAGATAATATAAAAAGATATTGACAAGGCCGGTGTAGCTTTGGTAGATATTGTTCCACAAGTAAATACTTGGTAACTTATTGAGGGTGGTGGAGGAAAAGGCCCTGCGAGGCCGCAGTAACCGGCTCATTCTGAGTGCAGGCGCTGATTCCTGCCACAAGGCACAGATAAGGTCAAATCGCGTAACAATCGCGCGGTTGCAGCGCCCATCTCTATTTACAGGATGGGTTTTTTATATTTTGGAGATGCGATTATGAAACAGACACTTCGCTTTGATTCCCTGCTGGTACATGGCGGCCTGGAATCCGGGCCTGCCGGGGCGACAGCGGTGCCGATCATCCAGTCCAGCTCTTTTGCCTACCGGAGCGCCGAGGATCTGGAAGACGTTTTTCGCGGCCGTGCTGTCGGACAGGTCTATACCCGGATCGGCAACCCGACCACCGAGGCTCTGGAACGGCGTCTGGCTCTTCTGGAAGGAGGAGGTGCGGCTATTGCCACGGCATCCGGCATGGCGGCAATCACGACAGCTATCATGACTATCCTGCGTGCAGGCGATGAGATTCTGTCGTCGTCCTCTCTGTTCGGCGGGACCTTCTCGCTCTTCCGGGACACCCTCTCCAATTTTGGCATCACCGCGCGCTTCGTTGATCCACTTGACCTTGACGCCTTCAGGGCTGCCATCAACGAACGTACCCGCCTGCTGTTTGTGGAGACGATCGGCAATCCCAAGCTGGATGTGCCTGATGTTCCCGAACTCGCCCGGATCGCCCATGACGCCGGGATTCCAATCCTGGTTGATTCCACAGTGAGTTCGCCATACCTCGCCGATGGAGCACAGCTTGAAGCAGACATTCTGGTCTATTCCACCAGTAAGTATATCAACGGCACCGGCACAACCATCGGCGGTGTCATCATCGACCGGGGTGTCTTCGACTGGAACAGTCCAAAGTTTCCGCATTTTGAACAGTTTCATAAAAAATATCGCGCCTTTGCCTTCACCGCCCGTGCCCGCAAGCTGGTGCACAAGGATGTGGGAGCCTGCGCCGCTCCCTTCAACTCCTTCCTGCTGACCGAAGGCGTCCAGACCCTGGCCCTGCGCATGGAGCGCCACTGTTCCAATGCTCTAACGCTGGCAAGATTTCTTAAAAATCACCCCAAAGTGTCCTGGGTCAGCTATCCAGGCCTGGAAGATTCACCACACCACGCCGTTGCCACACGGCTCTATGGCGGTCGTTATGGGGGTCTGTTGGCCTTCGGCGCCGGGGACAAAGCATCTGCCTTCAAGGTCATCAACGGACTCAGGCTTGCAAAGAACCTGGCAAATATCGGCGACGCCAAGACCCTGGTCATCCATCCCGCCAGCACCATCTGTGCTGATTACAATTTTGAAGAAAAGGGGCTGATGGGAGTAACTGAGGATCTGGTGCGTGTCTCGACCGGTATCGAAGACTGTCGCGACATCATGGAAGATTTCAGTCAGGCACTGGATGCAATCTAAATAGCAAGGAGCTACTGAATGAAGATAACCATCAACGGAAAAGAAACCTCTATCCCTGAAAATCCGAATCGCACGATTGACTCACTACTCGAAGAGCTGGATGTCTCGCAGCGTCTGTATGTCACCGTGGAACTGAACGGAGAGGTCCTGGACCGGCCTGCCTTTGAAGCCAAACCTGTCAACGAAGGCGACATAATCGAATTCCTCTACTTCATGGGTGGAGGTCGCTGACATGCTGACGGAATCGCAGATTGAACGTTATTCGCGCCATATCATGCTGAAAGAGATTGGTGGAAAAGGGCAGCAGAAGCTGTTCGACGGGCGTGTTCTGATAATCGGCGCCGGTGGCCTTGGCGCACCGATTGCCCTCTATCTTGCTGCAGCCGGGGTCGGTACTATCGGAATTGCAGACGCAGATGATGTGGATCTCTCCAATCTTCAGCGCCAGGTGATCCATTTCACCCCCGATATCGGTAAGCCGAAGGTGCAATCTGCCCGGGAAAAGATGGAAGCCATCAATCCTGACGTGAAGGTCATACCCTATAAGGAATGGGTATCGGCCGCAAATATCAACCGGATCATCGCCGACTATGACTTCATCATCGACGGCACCGACAACTTCGCCGCCAAGTTCCTGATCAACGATGCCTGTGTCCTGGCCGGCAAACCGTACTCACACGGCGGCATCCTGCAGTTCGACGGCCAGACTATCACCATTAAACCAAAAGAGTCGGCCTGCTATCGCTGCATCTTTCCCGAACCCCCTCCGAAAGATGCCATCCCGACTTGTTCCCAGGCCGGGGTAATCGGCGTATTGCCCGGTGTCATCGGAACCATTCAGGCCACAGAAGCTATCAAGTTCCTGCTGGGTAAGGGTGACCTGCTGACCAACCGGCTCCTGACCTACAGCGCACTGCGGATGAAGTTTCGTGAAGTGCCGCTCAAGCGCAAGACGAACTGTCCGGTCTGCGGTGACAATCCGACAATCACCGAGGCCAGGGTTGAGTTGGATTCCATGACCGTGTGCGATCTGAAGGGGGCCTGACATGATCCGGATTCCCAGGACTATCCATGACAATATGATTGCCCACGCCATGGAGGGTTTCCCTCTTGAGGTGTGCGGGATACTGGGCGGCACCGGTGAGTCCGTCACGGCGATTTACCGTATGGCCAATACCGATGCCAGTAACGAGCATTTCATGATGGATCCCAAGGAACAGTTCGCTGTTATCAAGGAGCTCCGGGCGAAGGGGCTTGTGATGTTGGCAATCTACCACTCTCACCCGGAGACTCCGGCCCGACCTTCGGAAGAGGATATAAAGCTGGCGCTGACGCCGGACGTTTCTTACATGATTATCTCGCTTGCCGATGCGGATATTCCGGTCATCAAGTCCTATAAAATCAGCACCGGGAACGTGCAGGTTGAGACGATAGAAGTAATAGTATAGTAAATCTATAGATATTATAAAAATACTTCTTGACAGCTAGTATTGATTTTGGCATTATTCAGCCAGACTTACTTTGGAGTTATAGCAATGGCCGATGTGAAACAGACAAAGCTGGATTTGAACAACCTGAAAGCCGGTGGCTTCATTAAGGAGCGCGGAAAAGACCTTTTTACCGTGCGCCTGCGCGTACCGGGTGGCAGAATGAGTGTACCCCGCTTGAAAAAGATTGCCGAGGTGGCTGAGAAATTTGGCGGCGAGTTCGTTCATTTGTCAGTTCGACAATCCATAGAGTTGATCAACATCAATTTCAAGGATTTTGATGCCGTAGTTGAGGAACTGGGTGAAGCTACTCAAAAGGTCGCCTCCTGCGGGGCCAGAGTACGTGTACCGGTTGCCTGCGGTGGCTGTGAATACAATCCCAACGGTCTGGTTGATACTCAGAAATCAGCCCTTGAAGTAGACGAAAAATTATTCGGGACCCCCACCGGACACCACAAATTTAAAGTAGCCTTTGCCGGTTGTCCCTTTGACTGCCCTAAGTCAGCTACAAACGATATCGGTTTTCAGGGCGCTATTTACCCCATTCTTGACAAGGATGCCTGCATCAGTTGTGGTCTCTGCGCCAAGAGTTGCGTACCCAAGGCAATAGTCATGGGAGAGGACAATAAACCGGTGTTCAGCAATGATCCGTGCATTTGGTGCGGCGACTGCGTCAAAGTTTGTCCCACCAGCGCCTGGAGCGAGGCTAAACGCGGCTACACTGTAAGAATCGGCGGAAAATGGGGGCGCAACCCCTTGGTGGGCACGCTGTTCGCCACCTTCCTTCCGGAAGACAAAACGGTCGATTTTATCGCTGCCGTGCTGGAGTGGTACAAGCTGAAGGCCGAAGGACTCGGACGTATCAGGTTGGGTGACACGATTATCAAGGAAGGGCCGCAGTCGCTTCTGGACCACCTTCGCACACAATTTCCCGAGTACACGGTGCCTGAGACCATTGCGCCGCAGGTCATCGCGACCCAGATAGGAAAATGACAATGAAAGGAGAATATTCATGCAGTTAATCGATCTGCGTGGCATCAGTTGTCCGACTAATTTTGTGAAAGCCAAGCTGGCTCTTGAAGATCTTGACAATGGCACGGTTGTCCAGATCCTGCTTGATGACGGAGAACCTGTCAAAAATGTTCCACGCAGCCTCAAGTCGGACGGGCACAAACTGATTGGTCTGAAGCAGACGGACGAAGGCCATTACATCCTGGAGCTGGAAAAGATCGAAGAGTAAGCCGAATGTAGTTTTTTTTGGCAGGAATATCTATTAAACCTATAGACTGGAAAAGGAGAGAAAAATGAAATTAACAAAAATCACTACATCCCTTTCCGCACTGGCTCTGGCATTGTCCACGGCAACAGCGGTTCTTGCCGCTGACGTTACCCTGCTTAATGTGTCCTACGACCCAACCCGTGAACTGTACACGGACTTTAATAAATCCTTCGCCTCGTACTGGAAGGGGAAAACCGGTGACAATGTTACCATCAAACAGTCGCACGGTGGTGCCGGCAAGCAGGCCCGCGCGGTAATTGACGGGCTGGAGGCGGATATAGTCACCTTGGCGCTGGCCTACGATATCGACGCAATCGCCGATAAAGGACTGATCAAGCCGGGTTGGCAGAAGGAGCTTCCTCACAACAGCTCGCCCTACACCTCCACCATCGTCTTCCTGGTACGCAAGGGCAATCCCAAGAAGATCAAGAACTGGGACGACCTGGTCAAACCGGGTGTAGCGGTGATCACTCCCAATCCCAAGACCTCCGGTGGTGCCCGCTGGAACTATCTGGCTGCCTGGGCCTTTGCCCTGCACCAGAAAGGGGGCACGGATGCCAAAGCCAAGGAGTTTGTTGTCAAACTTTTCAAGAACGTGCCGGTGCTTGATTCCGGTGCCCGCGGCTCCACCAACACCTTCGTTCAGCGCGGACTGGGCGATGTGCTGTTGGCTTGGGAAAACGAAGCGTTCCTTGCCGTTAATGAACTGGGACCGGACAAGTTTGATATTGTGACCCCCCCCGAGAGCATCCTGGCTGAACCACCGGTTACCGTGATCGACAAGGTAGTGGACAAGCGTGGAACCAGGAAAGTGGCCGAAGAGTACCTGAAGTACCTCTACACCGATGAAGGGCAGAAGATCGCTGCCAAGCATTACTACCGACCGATCAACGCCAGGATTCCGACCAAATTGGCCAAGGTTAAAAAGCTGCATACCATTGACCAGGCTTTTGGCGGCTGGCAGAAGGCACAGAAGACGCACTTTGCCGATGGCGGCACATTCGACCAGATCTACGCACCTGCAAAATAACCACATATGAAACTATTCAAGCGCCACAACAACGTCCTGCCCGGCTTCGGTCCGACCCTGGGCTTTACGATCTTCTACCTGAGTCTGATCGTGTTGATCCCGTTATCGGCCCTGGTTTTTAAAACCGCAGGCCTGACCTGGGGCGAG
>JANNLB010000287.1:0-24830 GCA_031396605.1 Geobacter sp.
GGTTATTGTGGTAACGGCAAAGTCACCGGGTGATCGGCTCGTGTCCGAAACTGACAAGAATGCCGATATCTGCACCAATTTGAAACGACATTCAATTACGGTGAAGGAAGATAATTTTGAAACAGGGGATGTACCCGTTAACAATGTATTGATGAATTATGCCTGGGAACATGGCTGCGATCTGTTAGTTATGGGTGTTAGTGCCCAGACCCCTCATGGTCCATTGGCAATCAGGCCGGTTACCAAAGACTTCTTCGAACATATGACAGTTCCGGTATTGATGTCGCACTGACTTTGAATATGGATCCCGGATCCCCGCTGTATTATATACTTACCGCTGTAGAAATTCAGAGACCAGAGAACGGGAGCAGGTGTTGTAGTTTGAGATTGCTTGAGGAGGGTCTGCACGCATGCATCATGATCTTGAAGCTAATAAAAAAGCGGTCGCAGAGTTTTATGACCTGATAATTAACAAGAAGGATTTTGACTCCGCGAGCAAGTATATCGGAAGTCGTTACAAACAGCATAATCCCCTGGTAGCGGATCGTCCGGAGGGGCTCAAAGAATTTATCAATTTCCTGAAAACGAATTATCCGGAAGCAAGAAGCGAAATAAAGAAAATTTTTGCGGATGGAGAGTACGTAATTCTGCATGTTCACTCATTACGCGCGCCGCATACACCGGGCCGTGCAATTATAGAAATATTCAGGCTGGAAAACGGTAGAATTGAGGAACACTGGGATGTTATTCAGGAAATACCGCCTTCGTCAGCAAATCCGAACGGAATGTTCTAACGTACTCTGACAGGTTGACCTATAGTTGCCATTCGAAATTACGAGCGGTTTTTTCGGATTCATTGGTGAATTCACCAGTGAATTTTATATTGCATCCGTTGTTGCATCTGTGGTACTGAATGGACGTACCCGAACCTAACCCTGATACACAGGATAGTTCGTTAGCCAAACTATTTTCTCCAGCCCCCATAAACGGAATATGAAAATAATTTGTAACTCACTAATCAAAGCGGAGAGCTGACTGGATGAAATCTTACCGATCGAAATGGCAGACGCGAGCGCTGCAGTCACTATACGATAGTTTCTGCAGGGTGGCGCCACTGTTCAGGCCGGTCGTCAGTACACTGGGGCTGCGGCGCTCGGAGCGATTGCTGGCATCGGTTGAGCGGTGCGTAAAAGGTGTTCTTTTCGATTGCCAGATGTGTGGAGAGTGTGTTTTGTCTTCAACAGGCATGGTCTGCCCGATGAACTGTGGCAAAAAGCTTCGAAATGGTCCGTGCGGGGGTGTTTCCGACGACTGTAGTTGTGAGGTATATCCCGATTTGTTTTGTGTTTGGCTCAAAGCTTATGAGGGTGCCTTGCAGATGACTGACCCGACGGCAATTAACCGGATTCAGCCACCTTTAGATCACACGAGACAAGGATCGGCAACGTGGCTGAAGATTATTAATAATGAAAACGTTACGTTGCATTCGCCCGGTATTCACCATGCTGCCGTTACCGTACAAGAGCCTGAAAGTTTCGAGCTGGCATGTCTTTCCGGCAATTTCGTAATTACTGCTGAAATATCACCGCCTGACTCTGTTGATCCCCAGGACCTGCTGCGACGAGCTGATGTCCTGCGCGGTCTGGTAAATGCGTTAAACGTTACCGACAATGCCGGCGCCAATTGCCATATGTCGAGTGCTGCGGCATCGGCAATTCTCTCTGCCAACGGACACACTCCGGTATTTCAATCGGCATGTCGTGATCGTAATCGAATAGCCATACAGGCAGATATCATGGGAGTTACAGCCTTGGGTGTCAGAAACATGCTCTGCCTGACCGGAGATGACGTCAGGGCAGGTGATCAGCCACAGTCCAAACCGGTTTTTGATCTGGATTCAGTGTCACTTCTGGATATTGCTCGCGGAATGCGCGACCAGGGAGTATATGCATCCGGTCGCAGCCTGATGTCCCGTCCGAACCTGTTTTTGGGCGCATCTGCTAATCCGTTCGTTCCTTCTTTCGAAAAGCGGGTGCTGAATCTGGAAAAGAAGATCGCCGCCGGGGCGCAATTTATCCAGACCCAATACTGCTTCGACATTGATCTGCTGGAGAAATTCATGAAAGAGGTACGGTCGCGAGGACTCGACACGCGATGTCATATACTGGTCGGAGTCGGTCCCCTCTCTTCGGCCCGGACGGCAAAATGGCTTGTCAGTAAAGTTCCGGGAGTGCATATCCCGATCCCGGTCATACAGCGGCTTGAGCAGGCACAGGATCATAAGCTCGAAGGGATTCGCATCTGTATCGAGACAATTCAAGCTTTACAGGAAATAAAGGGGATAAAAGGTGTTCATCTTATGGGGCACAAAAATGAGCATATCCTGGCTGAAATCATCAGGGAGTCGGGGCTTGCGGGCAGATTTGATAATCAGGCGGCATATCTGGGGAACGGAAGTTAAAAAAACAGGGTGAGGTGTGAAATGAACGAGAATGAAAAGCGGTTGGTCGATCTTGTTGCCGATATGGACGAAGATCAGGCGCTGGTGCTGGCGCAGGAGATGCTGGATAACGGCGCTGATCCGTTACGGGTGCTCGAACTCTGCCGCGAGGCGATGGATATCGTCGGCAAGCGCTTTGAAACAGGGGAATATTTTCTCCCCGAATTGATTCTTGCAGGCGAGATGCTTGATCAAATCGGCGGATTGGCAAAACCGCTGATCAAGCAATCGTCGGACAAACCGGCAAAAAAACTGCCTCGGGTCCTTATCGGCACGGTTCATGGTGATCTGCATGACATCGGCAAGAATATCGTTACCTTCATGCTCGACATCAACGGCTTCGAAGTCAAGGACATCGGTATCGACGTGCCGGCAGCCATATTTGTTGAGGAGATCAATGCATTTAAACCGCAGGTGGTTTGCCTGAGCGGATTTCTGACCCTGGCATTCGATTCGATGAAGGAGACCATTCAGGCGATCACGGTGGCCGGTTTGCGCGATCAACTGAAAATCCAGATCGGCGGCGGTCAGATCGACGAAACCATTCGGGCGTATACCGGTGCTGACGGGTTCGGTTTAAATGCCGTAGATGCGGTGAATTTCAGTCGTAAATGGACAGGAGGGTAACCCGATGACTGAAAACAATGGGGCAGCACTATATGCCGAGAAGTTGAAGCGGATCATGGACGCCGTTGAGCTGCGACAGCCGGATCGTGTGCCGGTCGCCTTCCAGGCCAGTTTCTGGCTGGCCCGTTATGGCGGCATCAGTTATCGCGAGTTGATGTATGACTATGACAAGGCGGCTGAGATAATGCAACGTGCGCTGCTCGAATTCGATCCTGATCAGTTCTACCCGGTGCATGCAACCACAATCGGCAGGGTAAGTGAAGCGATGGGCTTCAAGCAGATACAGTGGCCGGGGCACGGCGTCGGCGACAACCAGCCCTTCCAGTACATCGACCGCGAATACATGACTGCTGACGAGTACGATGATTTTGTTTTTGATCCAACCGGATTTTACCTGAACAAGTATCTGCCGCGTGTCGGGGAGGCGTTCGAGGGGTTGGAGGAACTGCCGAAGTTTGCCGGCCTGTATTATAACCACCTTCTTGCCCATATGCGCCACTTCGCAAATCCCGGTGCTGTCAGGGCGCTGGCGGCCTTGCAGAAGATGGCGGAAGAATCGCAGCTGCTCGTCAGGAACAAGATTGATTTCGAGAACAAGATGGCCGGTCTCGGTTTCCCGGTTACACACGGAGCAGCGACGAACGCTCCATTCGATTACTTCGGGGATTACTTCCGGGGCGCCAAAGGGATTCTGACCGATATGCGCCGCCGTCCGGATAAGCTGCTCGAAGCGATGGAGAAGGCGGGGGTGTTGCTCCTGCGCCATGCAATTGCGGCCGCCAGGGCGAGTGGAAATAATTTTGTATTCATTCCCATTCATTGGGCGTCGGACTCGTTCATGTCACACCAGCAATTCATGACCTTCTGGTGGCCGCAGTGCCGCAAGATCATCCTCGGACTGATCGAGAACGGCCTGATACCGATCTGTCTGTGGGAAGCTGTCTGCACCAAGCGCATGGAATCCATCGGCGACATTCCTCCCGGCAAGGCGATCTACTGGTTCGAGCGAACTGATCTGGTCACGGCGAAAGAAGTGTTGGGGGACGTGGTCTGTCTGCGTGGCAATGTGTCACCATCGCTGATGACGACGGGAACTCCCGAGGAGGTGGATGCATCCTGCCGCCATCTGATCGAGACAGTCGGCAAGGGTGGTGGATTCATTCTGGATGGCGCCTTTGGTATTCCCGACGAAACACCGGTCGAGAATGTACGGGCCATGTATCAATCCGTGCACAAATACAATGTCTGAGAGAATCCATGTCAGTAATCGGTGAAGTAGATATCCCGGCTGCGCTTGCCGCTGTTGCAAAACGGCCGCTCAGCGACGGCACTGCGCAAAAGTCACGGAGTGCCGCACTGGAGATGATCGTACGGGAATCGCTGACGAGGGCCGCATTCAGCTACAGCACTGTGCCGGTGCAGGATGTGTACGATGACGTACTGGATTTTGGAAGCAGTGAGTTACGGGTACCGGGATTGGCGGACGTTTCAACCAGACTAACCGCTGTCACGGCTGTCGTCTGCACTCTCGGGGCCGCGTTTGAGGCACGTGTTTCAGCCCTCTGCGCAGAGCGTAAATTATCGATTGCGCTCGTCCTCGACGAATTGGGTAATGAATTGCTGATGTATACTGTCCGCCAGGCTTTGCTGCAAATCCGCCGCGAAGCAAGACGGCAAAGTTTATCCTCGGGCAGCTCTTTATTCCCGGGCTGCAGCGGATTTGCTCTTGACCAACAGGCGGCAGTGGTTGCTCTTGCAGGTGGAGGATTCAGTGGAGTTTCAGTGACTTCGCACGGCATGCTCTATCCGGTCAAGTCCCGCTCGATGATAGTCGCTATAGGTACAGGTCTGACAGCCCAGCCATTGCGCAAGCGTTGTGAAACATGTTCATCGAGGAAGCGATGCAGGTATCGGGGATTATGAAAAAGCAGCCGGCACAACATATGGTCCGATTCGTCAACCTCGGACGAGAGATAGAAATTTTTGCAGACGAAACGCTACTGCAAAGCGCCCGCAGGACGGGTGTCCGCATTGCCGGCGCCTGCAGCGGTCGCGGCATCTGCGGCAGCTGCATGATTCGGATCATCTCCGGTCAGGCCGATATCCTGCAGTCAGAGGTTTTGTTTCAGGAACAATCCGGGAAGGACACCGAATGGATTCGCGCCTGCCGGGTAAGGCCGCAAAGTGACCTGGTGGTGGAGGTGTCGCCTCGGGCCCGTGCCACGATAGTCAGAGCCGATGTTCACAGCCCCGGTGATGGCCCAATAAGCGCTCTCGATTCCGGAACAAGCTCTCTCGGACTGTCGATTGACCTCGGCACGACCAACATCGCCGGATCGCTTACCGACCTTGAAAGCGGGAAGCGTCTCGTCAGCCTCGGCATTGAGAATCCCCAGTCAGTCTACGGCGCCGACCTGATTACCCGGATCAATCACGCCATCCGCACCCCGGCCGGCGCCCGGGAACTGCAGTCAACCGTCGTCCAGGGACTCGATTCCCTCATATCGTTACTCTGCGCAGAAATATCAGTTGATCCCGCCACAATCACCGCCATCACCATATGCGGCAACACCGCCATGCATCATCTGCTGTTGGGATTGCCGGTGTCACAGTTGGGCCGCGCCCCCTTCGTGCCTGCCACTTGCAGCGCCATTGACGTCAAAGCCCGCGATCTGGGGTTAGATGTGATGCCGGGGGCTTTTGTGCATCTTCTTCCCAATATCGGCGGATTTCTCGGTGGAGACCATGTGGCAGCGCTTTTGGCTACGGAACATATCTGGAATAACTGCACCTGCATGGTTATTGACATCGGTACCAACACGGAAATCTCGCTTATCCATAATGGATTGATCAGCACGGCATCCACCGCCTCCGGGCCTGCCCTGGAGGGTGGCAACATCTCCTGTGGGATGCGTGCTGCTGAAGGGGCCATCGAAAAGATCTGGCTGAGCGAGGGGCAAATTATGACCAAGGTGATCGGAGGCGGCCGTCCCGTTGGACTGTGCGGCTCCGGAGTGCTTGACGCGCTGAGCACATTTCGCCAGGCTGGCATCATTAATCACCGGGGATATATCTGCCCCGGCAATCCCAATGTCAAAGGAGATGGCGGCCTTCAGGAATACTCATTTGCCCCGGGTGTTGCGATGACACAGAACGACGTACGTGCGGTTATGCTTGCCAAGGCTGCGATCCGCGCCGGCCAGGATATGCTTCTGGCTGAAGCAGGGCTGCGGGAACAGATGCTTGAGCGGGTGCTGATCGCCGGTGCCTTTGGCGCTTATATGAACATAGCCAGCGCCATTGAAATTGGTCTGTTTCCCGCTCTTCCTTCAGAGCGGTTCAGTCAGGTGGGCAATGCTGCCGGCGCCGGTGTGCGGATGGCGCTCGTCTCTGCTGCCGTACGGGACAAGGCAATAGTGCTGGCCTCGCGTTGCCGCCATATCGAATTGAACAGTCTGCCTGGTTTCCGGAAAGCATTTATCAGCAGGATTGGAATATAAAAACTTGACAGGGGTACGTATGAAAAACTTTCGACTCAATATACTCGGGGAACGGATTAATCCCGGTTTCAAAAGCACCCGGGCTCTCTTCGACAATGAAGATTTTGCCGGCATCCAGGCACTGGCCGTCAAGCAGGTCGAGGCAGGCGCATTCGCGTTGAACGTAAACGTCGGTACCCGGGCAAAGAGCGACCCGCAGTTCATGGCAGAAGTAATCAAAGCAATCCAGGCGGTGGTATCAGTGCCGCTTTCCTTTGACTTTCCGGGTGCCGATGTCCAGGAGGTCTGCCTCAAAGTATACGATCAGGAAAAGGCGGGCGGACAGCTTCCGATTATCAACTCGATCGCTGAAACCCGCTGGGACCTGTTGGATTTGCTTAAAATAAGGCCGTTCAGGGTAATCCTCATGGGCACTGAACGACTGGAAGACGGCGTAGCAAAACCAAACAAGAGCGGAGAAGAGATTGCCGCCACTGCCAAGCGGGCTACACAGCGGCTGGTACGCGATCATGGCATGAAAATCAGCGATGTGTTTGTGGATATCTCCGTCAACGCCCTCATCGTCGACACCACCGGGATGACCCGTGCCACTCTGGAAGGAATCCGGGCTATCGGCAGCGATCCCGATCTGAAGGGTATCAATATCTCCGGTGGTCTCAGCAACATCGGGCAGCAACTTCCCGTCAATGCCGCTGACGGTACGAACTTGAAGGAACAACTGGAGTGCGCCTTCCTGACCTTGGCGGTGCCCTTTGGCATGAATACCGTACTTGGCACCCCCTGGCGCTATTATAAACCATTAGCAGATGACAACTTTGTCATGGACACCTTCAAGAACTTCATCGACCTGACCGGAAGCAATGCACTCCGGCAGGTGCGGAGGTTTTACAAGGCATGAACAGTATAGACATGGACAGGTATGCGGTCGTGACTGCCACATATTTTGACGGGGAGCAGTATCATTCAAATGGGCCGTACACTGTGGTTGTCGAGCAGGGTAAAATTGCCGGCATTGAGAATGGTGATTTATCAGTTGAGATGGGCAAGAGGGACATTCCTGTAACGAAGGCAAATTTCATCATGCCCGGACTGGTGGAGGCCCACAGCCACCTCTTTCTGGACGGCGCACAGCTGGATTTCACTATTCGCAACGAGTATTTGAACGCTTCCGGTGAGGTAATGCTGGCTGTTGCCCGTGCCAATATCGCCGCGAACCTTGCTGCCGGAGTAACACTGGTGGTGGATGCCGGGGATCGCTACGGGGTCAATCACCTCAGTCGCCTGGAATCGAGAAGGGTGACGGTCCGCTCGGCCGGGATGGCCCTGCGGCGACCTGGACGCTATGGTGGTTTCATGGCACGCGAGGTGGCCACCCGAGAGGAGATTTCACGCGCAATAAGAGAGATCAGCGCATCCGCTGACGATCTCAAGGTGATCCTGACCGGAATTATTGATTTCAAGGCGGGATTGGTGAAAGGGGAACCTCAGTTTGAAGAGGAAGAGTTGCGCTCGATTGTCTTGCTGGCACGCGAACTCGGTCTGCGTACCTTTGTCCACTGCAGTGGTGTTGCGGGACTGGAAGTCGCGGTAGCTGCCGGTGTGGACTCTATCGAACATGGTTTTTTCATGACGCGCGACATCCTGAAATCCATGGCCGACAAGGGCATAGCCTGGGTTCCGACGTTCTCTCCCGTTCACTTCCAGTGGCAGCATCCCGAGATTGCCGGCTGGGACGGACAAACAGTTACCAACTTGCGACGTATTCTGGACTCCCACCTCGAACATGTGGCGATAGCGGCTGATTTGGGAGTTCCGCTGGTAGCCGGATCGGATGCCGGTAGTCACGGTGTACGTCATGGAGAAGCATTGATCGACGAGCTCGACTTCTTTTCCCGGGCCGGTCTCTCCATGGGTGAGGTGCTGAGATCAGCAACTTCACTACCTCGCAAACGCTGGGGAGTTGAACCGGTCAGTATAGAGGCCGGTTGTCGAGCAGAATTCATTGAGCAAGCCGGCAGCCCATTTGAAGATCCGCGTCACCTGCGCACCGTGATGACAAGCTATGGAAATGATGCTCCACGCATCGAATAAGGGAGCCTCTATGAAGATGAAATTGCTGGACGGCAAGCTGTGTGCTGAACATCTGGTCGTTGATATATCCCGGAAGGTTGCCGGTTACGTGGAATCGGGTCTGCGCAAGCCGCATATGACCATTGTCCTGGTGGGAGACCATGCCCCAAGCGAATCGTATGTAAAGTCGAAGATAACCTCATGCGAGAAGGCCGGATTCGAGAGTAAACTTGTCCGATTGCCGGAAGATATCACCGAAGCTGAACTTCTGACGCAAATCTGTGATATAAACACGAATCAAACCACAGACGGTTTGATTGTCCAACTTCCGGTGCCGAAGCATATTAATCAGCAGCACATCATCAACGCCATTGCACCGGAAAAGGATATCGACGGTTTTCATCCTGTCAACTTCGGCCGCATGACCTTGGGGCAGAAAGCTTTTCGTCCTGCAACGGCCTACGGCATCTGCAAGCTGCTGCAGTTTTACGAAATTCCGACCAAAGGGAAGCATTGTGTGGTCATCGGGCGCTCCAATATTGTCGGCAAACCGATCTCGATCATGCTCTCTAATGATTTTAATATCGGTAACGCCACGGTCACCCTGGCGCACATCGAGACGCCCCGTGAACTGCTGATTGATGAAACCCGCCGGGCCGACATTGTCATTGTTGCAGTGGGTATCCCCGGTTTTGTCACGGCAGATATGGTCAAGGATGGTGTTGTACTGATCGACGTGGGGATCAATCGCCTGGAAAACGGCAGGATCGTCGGAGACGTCGATTTCGAGAACGTCTCGAAAAAGTGCTCCTGGATTACTCCGGTGCCGGGCGGAGTGGGGCGCATGACCGTGGCGGCCCTGATGATCAATACAATGATGGCGTATCAGAATAATTTCAATCAGGCATGAGAAATCCTGCGCTCGGAAAGGAAATTCGGCTACTCGCATGCATGCTCCCTTGAACATATATCCGCTTTCCGGCCATAACTCCACAACGTCACTCTATGTGCCATTCGAGTGCGAGATACTTGCCGTCAGCGACCTGACCCCCAATGAAAAGCTGTTCCGTCTGCGACTTCCGGCGGGCGCCCCGCTCGGACACTCCCCCGGGCAATTCGTGCAGGTCTCTCTGCTTGGCTGGGGGGAGGCGCCGATCTCGGTGTCATCTTCACCGACTCGAAACGGTTATTTCGAGCTGGGTGTGCGTCGTGTCGGAAGCCTCACCCGCGCCATGCATCAACTTGTTGCAGGTGATACTATTGGCATTCGCGGCCCGTATGGCCGCCCTTTTGCGCTTGATAAACTTCAGGGGCGGGATTTGCTCCTGATATCCGGTGGGTGCGGCCTGGCGCCGATGCGTTCGCTGATCCAGTATTGCGAAGACCGCCGGGAGGAGTTCGGCCGGCTCACCATCCTCCATGGCGCCAAAAGTGTCGAGGATACACTGTTCAAGGAGGAACTGACCGCCTGGGAGGCCTCGTCCCACTTTGCCTGCAGCCGGACTGTTGACCAGATCACCGACGGAGGTTGTTACAGCGGTAACGTTGGCCTGATAACCGCCCTGATCCCCCCGCTTGAGATAGATTGTGCAAAAACCGTTGCGGTGATCGTAGGACCGCCGGTCATGTACCGTTTCGTGATAGAAGAACTGAAGAAGAAAGGGCTCACATCCGCACAGATTGTGGTATCGCTGGAACGCCACATGCGCTGCGGTGTAGGTAAATGCGGCCACTGCACCATCGAACACCTGTACTGCTGCCAGGATGGTCCTGTCTTCTGGCTGAACGAGATAGAACAGCTGCGAGGCGCGTTGTGAAGAGGACCCTGACCGTCTGCCCTTATTGCGGCACCGGCTGCTCTTTCTATCTGGTCAGCGATGGAGGACGTCTGGTAGGGGTGGAACCGAGCATTTCCCACCCTGTCAGCCGGGGCGGACTCTGCGTCAAAGGATGGAACGCCTTTGCCTTCGTGCATCATCCCGACCGTCTCACCACTCCTTTGATCCGCCGTAAAGGCACGTTAACTCCTGCTTCCTGGGACGATGCCCTTGGTCTGGTGGTTGACCGTCTGCGCTCAATTCAGCAGCGTCATGGCGCCGACGGCGTGATGTTCTCCTCATCTGCCAAGGCTACCAACGAGGAAAATTTTTTGCTTATGAAGCTGGCGCGAGCGGTATTCGCTACCAATAACATCGACCATTGTGCCAGGTTGTGCCACTCATCAACTGTCTTCGGTTTGGCCGAGACCTTCGGTTCGGGGGCAATGACCAATTCAATCTCCTGCTTCGACCAGACAGACTTGATTTTGGTGATCGGCTCCAACACCACTGAACAGCACCCCCTGATCGGAACCCGTATTCTCAATGCTGCACAGCGCGGGACGAAACTGATCGTCGCAGATAATCGCCGTATCCGTCTGGCCCGTCATGCCGATTTGCATCTGCGTCACAAGAACGGCAGCGATGTGGCGCTCATCAACGGGATGATGCATGTAATCATCGCCGAAGGATTGATGAATCGATCCTTCATCGAACAGCGCACCGAAAACTATGCTGCCCTTGTTGCCAATGTGGCTGACTGGACTCCGGAACTGGCCGCGGCGGTCACCGGGCTGGAGGCCGGAGAGATCATTGCTGCTGCCCGCCTGTTTGCAGCAGCCGGGCGTGCCATGATCGTCTACTCCATGGGAATCACCCAGCACAGCCATGGTGTGGATAATGTTCGTTGCTGTGCGGCGCTGGCCCTTCTGACCGGCAACCTGGGACGGCCAGGAACGGGGGTCAATCCGCTGCGGGGTCAAAATAACGTCCAGGGCGGCTGCGACATGGGGGCGCTGCCCGATGTCTACAGCGGCTACCAGAATGTGGCCGATCCACTGCTGCGCCAAAAGTTTGCCCAGGCCTGGGGAGTAAACACGCTGCCGGATACACCCGGTCTGCCGCTTACCCACGCCATGGACGCCGCTGCTGCGGGGAGTCTGCGGGGGATGTTCATCATGGGAGAAAATCCGATGCTGTCCGACCCCGATCAGGCCCATGCCAGGCGCGCTCTGGAGAGTCTGGAGCTGTTGGTGGTGCAGGATATCTTCCTCAGCGAAACTGCTGCCATGGCTGACGTTGTACTGCCGGCTGCCTGCTATGCCGAGAAGGAAGGAACCTTCACCAACACCGAGCGGCGCATACAAAGGATCAGAAAGGCCTTGAATCCACCCGGCGAGGCGCTGGCCGATTGGGAAATCATCTGCGCCCTTGCCGAACGGGCCGGATACAGCGGGATGCGTTATTCAGGCCCATCACAGGTGATGGACGAGATTGCCTCTCTCACCCCGATATACGGCGGGATCGCGTATGAACGCCTTGATCGCCACGGCCTGCAATGGCCCTGTCCTGACGCGAGCCATTCCGGTACCCCTATTTTGCACGTGGAAAGCTTTACCCGCGGCCGGGGCCGATTCAGTCCCGCAGCCTATCGGCCGTCGGCCGAAGTTGCCGATGACAATTATCCCTTTGTGCTGACTACCGGCCGCACGTATTTTCACTGGCATACCGGAACCATGACCAGACGGACCCATCTGCTCGACCGGGAGGAACGCACGGCCTTCGTCGAGATTCACCCCGAGGATGCTGGCCGGCTTGGAATACGCGAACGGGATACGGTTCTGGTCGCCAGCCGTCGCGGCGAAATCAGGGCAGCGGCGCGGGTAACCTCCGTGGTTGTGCCGGGGGTGCTGTTTATTCCCTTCCATTTTGCCGAAGGTGCGGCCAACGCTCTCACCAACAACGTACTCGACCCCGAATCTGCCATACCGGAATTCAAGGTCTGTGCGGTACGTATCATGAAGGCATTATGAATGCCCTGTACCCGGAACATATCCCGGACTTTTTCACTGCCCTTGCCGCACGCTTCGAATTGCGGCTGCCGGTCCTGCTATCCGACGGCACCAGGACCATCGGATCCCTTGAAGATGGCCCTATTGCCCTGCATGGCGGGGCGGTGTCCGGAAAACCCACGGCAGCCTTTTTTCCGCAACAGGGCCCGGTCTTATCCGCAATTGAAGGAACTGTGCTTCCTGCTTCTGATCAGGCCAGCCGACTTTTCGTGGTCGGTTTTACCGGTCGCGACATCGATTGTCTGCGCTTCATAGATCGATTCTTTGCCGAAGGCTGGCGAGACGACATCTATTTCCGCCAGCGTCTGGGAGCGGTAATTGCCGGTATCTCCGGTTATTGCGGTCCGGACGGCGCTCTGTTGCCGCTGGTCGGCGGGGGCTGCGACCTGGAGTTTGTCTGGGATGGCAGTCGCTGGCTGGTCGTGACCTACAGCGAGACAGGCGAGAATATTTGTGCGGAACTACCTGACACAGCTGCCGCAGAGTCGCTGCAACAGATCAGAGATGCATCGCTGGTATATGTAAACGAAGGTGACGCACTCATCCGGCGCGCCTCTGAACTACTACGAGCCAATCGGGTGCCGGACTCCTTTTGGAGCGAAATCGGCGATCGCTGCATCTCCTGTACCGGCTGCAATCTGGCTTGCCCCACCTGCACCTGCTTCGGTGTCCAGGACTGGCGCTTCACCGAAGCCCTGACAAACAGGATAAGTGCGTTAACGAAGTTATCTTCTGCCGGAAAAACGCAGAAAATAACTTCTAACTTACTAAAGGTGGAACGCAGTCGCATGTGGGACTCCTGCCAGCTGGACGGATTCATGCGCGAAGCCAGCGGCCACAACCCATTGGGAAGCGAGGCGTTGCGCACCCGCCGCCGCATTCATCACAAGCTTGCCGCCGATCCCGAGCGGTGGGGAGAGATCAGCTGTTTTGTCTGCGGCCGCTGTGACGCGGTCTGCCCCACCGGCATCGGAATTCTGGCCGTGGCGAGGGAAATGGTGGATCGATTTGAGCAGGAATCAGTACGCTAGCAATATGCCCAAAAGGAGTATATCTGTGTCAGAAGAAACTCTTGATTATAAAACATACAAGCAGATTAAACAGATGATGCTGAATTTTGACATCGTCCCCGGGCAGCGGATTGTCATTACCGAACTTGCGGACAAACTCGAAATCAGCCGCACTCCGGTTAAGATGGCCTTGATCATGCTGATGAAGGAGGGTTTTGTCGATTATTCCCACCGGCAAAGCTGCTATACCGTGCATCAGCTTACACAGGAAGAATACGATGGGCTTGCAGACTTTAGAGAGATTCTTGAAGTCGGAGCGGTTAATAAAGCAATGAAAAATCTGACCCCCGCAAAGCTTGAAGAACTGGAACAAAAAGCCCGCAAATTCAGGCAGGCAGCCGAAGCAAACGATAAAGAGCTGCGTGTTGTACTCGATCTGGAATTTCACTCATGTATTGTTGAATTGGCCGGGAGTCGTAATTTAATTGAAACATTCAGGGATGTATATCAAAGGTTTTTCATGCAGCGGAGAATTACACGACTTCTGGGTGAACGTTATGCACAGGTACTTGCGGAACATGACGAAATAATTGAAGCATTCCGTCAAGGAGATGCTGATAGAGCCAGACAAGCCATTGTCAATCATTCGAGGTTGGCAAAAGAGTTCATTGATTCCATTTATTACTAATTCCATTTCCAAATCATAGCGCTATCTTCGTTGGCTCGTCTTCGGCTCCTAAACGTACTATCTGTACGCTTCGCCGCCTCAATCCTCTCCGCCTTGATTTCATCTTTGATTTGAAATTGGTATAACTCGTTTCCGCACCGGCATTCCCGGGGCCGCCCGTTACGTTTCTGATGGCGTCTGATTAAAGTTGAATTCCATATTGTAGGTCTCGGAATCCTGAGAATACACCAGAGAATGCCCCAGTTTTCGGTGATACGAGATCATCGCAGAGTTGGTCGGCAGTATTACGGAACAGAATCCCTTGATGCCTCGACCTGCCGCATAGATCTCCAACTGCTTGAGCAGATAACCGGCAATTCCGAGCCGGCGATACTCCTCATGCACAACGACTGCCGTTTCTGCCATGTTGCTGCGAGGATTGGCCGCATAGCGTGCCACGGCGACAATTCGCTCGGCAGTGCCGGTCTGCTGAAAAACGGCCAATGCCATACGGCTCTGATAGTCAACGTAACAGAGCTTGGCAGCCTCGCGATGGGCCAGTTGGGACTTCTGGCCAAAGTAACGATTGTAAATTGTCTCCTGACTGTGACTGTAGAAAAATTCCTGCAGGGTTCGTTCATCGGTCGCCTTCAGCGGACGGACAAACAGCCTTTTCTGCCCGAACATCCGGTATTCCTCCAGCCCCTTCGGGTAGCTGTCAAGCGCCAGCTGCCACACCTGCTCGTCTTCATAGACATAGTGTTTTCTCTTCACAAATTCCAGCAGCTCCTGCCGGAAATCGGGGTGGGCAATGGATATCAGCTCCAGGGCACGTTCCCGGATTGATTTGCCGTGCAGATAGGCAATACCATATTCCGTAACCACATAGTGCACATCGCCGCGACTGGTGACGACCCCGGCGCCATCGTCGAGACGCTCTACAATCCGGCTCACGGTCCCGTCCTTTGCGGTGCTGCGAAGCGCCACGATCGGTTTGCCGCCACGGCTCATGGCCGCTCCTCTGATGAAATCGATCTGACCGCCGATGCCGCTGTAAAAGGTGTATCCGAGGCTGTCGGCACAGATCTGACCGGTAAGATCCACCTGTAATGCCGAATTTATCGCCACAACCCGATCGTTCTGCGAGATCACGCGCGGATCATTGACAAAGTCGGAGGGATAAAATGCCACTCCGATATTTTCATCAACAAAGTCATAGAGTTTTCGGCTTCCGGTCACAAAGCTGGTAACGATCTTGCCGGGGTGAATCTTTTTCGAGCGGTTCGTTATATTGCCGTTTTCTACCAGGGGAATCAGCTCATCACTGAACATCTCCGTGTGTATACCCAGGTTTCTCTTATCCGCCAGGAACTGGAGCACCGATCCGGGAATCGTCCCGATGCCCATCTGAAGGCAGCTGCCATTTTCCACCAACCGCGAAATATGATACCCGATCTGCAGGGCCACCTCATCTGCTTCCATTGCCGGGGTCACGAAAATGGGGCTATGTACCTCCACAAGATAATCGATTTTGCTTAAATGAACGTGGGTCTCGCCGAACGTTCGCGGCATATTGGGGTTTATCTCCGCAATTACCAGTTTGGCCCGATCCAGTGCAGCCCGCTGAATATCCACACTGATACCCATACTGCAGAAACCGTGCTGGTCGGGCGGCGACAGCTGCAGAAGCGCGACCTGATTTCCTCGCTGTCCACGCCGGATAAGTTCGGGTATTTCACTCAGGAAAATTGGAGTGTAATCGGCTCGCCCTTCACTGACTGCCAGCCGGACTTTGTTGGTGATAAAAAAGGAATTATGCCTGATATGCCCACTAAACTTTTCGTCAAGATAATCAGTGTCGCCGTAGGTCAGGAGTTGGATCAACTCAATATCATGTAATTTAGAGACATTTCTGCAGAGTGCAGCTACAAGTTCTTGCGGAGCCGCGCAACCGGAACCGACAAACACCCGCCAGCCGGATTGAATATGACGCACCGCCTCATCGGCCGTGGTCAGCTTTTGTTGATACAGTTCGGAAAGTTGAGGGAACATACTCCTCCTTTTGCGGCCATCACTTGAATGAAGATTGACGAACCTTTTGGTTATACACTGTAAATCAAAATATCGCATTGTCGTAAATCTGCCATTATTTATAACAACGTTATCCAATTTTGTATTATTTTATCCTTATATTTCATGGTAGTTATGAACAGACTACTTCTCTGCCGTCTGTAGCAAGTTCTTTTTTGTTAATTATATTACTGTATTTGATTGCAATCAGCCCGGCAATTTATTATAAGTAATATGGTACTTAATTACCACCTAATCGTCGGCCGGTCATCTCCCCAACACACTATCACTACAACGGAGGTCTGTTATGCCTTACAATCTGAATCTTCCGGAAGAATTTAATGCTGCTGATTACTTTGTGGATCGTAACGTCCGCGAAGGGCGTGGAAATAAAGTTGCCGTTCTTTGCGAAGATCGGGCTCTCACGTATGGCCAGATCCAGGAACAGGTCAACCGTTTTGGTAACGCGTTAAAATCAATCGACGTCAGAATGGAAGAGCGGATTGCCTTACTCCTGCTTGACACGGAGGTCTACCCTCAGGTGTTTTTTGGATCCATAAAAATCGGGGCCGTCCCGGTCTGCCTGAACACTCTGAATCGTTCCAAAGATTTTGAATTTTTTCTGAATGACAGCCGTGCACGGGTTCTGGTCGTTGATGCTGCTCTGCTTGAACAGATTGAACCAATCCGAAGTAACCTCCACTTTTTAAAACATATCATTGTTGCTAACGGAAGCGCTCCCGCCGGAGATCTCTGTCTCAACGAACTGACTTCAACGCAATCGTCGTACCTTGAGACCGCGCCTACCTGTCGTGATGATTCCTGCTTTTGGCTTTACAGTTCCGGCTCTACCGGATCCCCGAAAGGGACCGTCCATCTCCAGCACGACATGGTGTACGCAACCGAAACCTACGGAAAGAAAATTCTTGGAATCCAGGAAAAGGATGTCTGTTTCTCGGCGGCCAAGCTGTTTTTTGCCTATGGTCTCGGTAACGGACTCTATTTCCCTTTCGGAGTAGGGGCAACAACTGTCTACCTGCCAACACGACCGACTCCTGAACATGTCTACGAGACCGTCCGTCGGCACAGGCCGACACTATATTTTGGTGTGCCGACACTCTATGGTCAGATGCTGGAAGAGGAGGGAGACATGGCTGGGGTACGCCTGTGCGTTTCGGCAGGCGAGGCCCTTCCGGCGGCCTATTTGCAACGATGGAAATCCCGATTTGGCCTCGACATCATTGATGGTATCGGATCAACAGAAATGGTTCACATTTTTATCTCCAACGTACCGGGCGATGTCCACTCCGGCAGCACCGGCAAGGTTGTTCCCGGATACGAGGCCCGCATCGTCGACGAAAACATGCATGATCTGCCGACGGGAGAAATTGGAACGCTGCTGGTCAAGGGAGATAGCGCTGCCTCCTGCTACTGGAACAAACACGAAAAAACCCGTCAGACAATCATGGGGCACTGGATTAATACCGGCGATAAATACTACTGCGATGAACAGGGATATTTCTACTGCGCCGGGCGTTCCGACGACATGCTCAAGGTAGGGGGGATCTGGGTATCGCCCAATGAAGTCGAAGCATGCCTGATTGAACACCCGGATGTCCTGGAGTGTGCGGTCATCGGTGCGCCGGACGAAGACCAGCTGATAAAGCCGATGGCGTTCGTCGTTCTCGCAAAATCACGGCACGCCTCTCTCGACATGGAGAATGAGCTGAAAGCTTTTGTGAAGTCTTCTCTGGCACTCTACAAGTACCCCCGGTGGGTCCGGTTTTTGGACGAACTGCCCAAGACCGCTACCGGTAAGATCAGACGCTTTGAATTGCGCAATCTGGTGAAGAGCCATGAAGTTTGACGTATTCTTCGCAGTAACCATACCAGGTGTAAATATCTGCACATTGTAACTGGTATATACGTAGCCCCGCAATTCTCACTCAAGGAGCCTGCCATGAGCAAAGATAAAACAATATTGATCATTAATCCAGGATCGACATCAACCAAAGTCGGCATATTTGCAGGCGGAGAGATGAAGATCAACAAGTCGGTTAAACACGATGATGAGGAGTTACGGAAATTTGCAACCATCTGGGATCAGTATGATTATCGCAAGGACGCAATTTTAGGTGTCTTGCGGGATAATGATCTGTCGATTGAAAACATTGATGCCATCGCCTGCCGCGGCGGCAATGTAAAGCCGCTGCCGGGCGGCATCTACAAGGTATGTCCGAAAATGATTGCGGACATGAAAAGCGGCATTTACGGTGGGCACCCCATAAACGTAGGGGGACTGATTGCGTTCGATCTGGGGAATCAGTTCAACATCCCGGTGTTGACGGCCGATCCGCCCATGACGGATGAATTATGCATTTCCGCCCGTTATTCCGGCATACCGCAGATCTCCCGTCAGAGCAGCTTTCATGCCTTGAACCAGAAAGCAACCGCCCGGAAGATTGCAGCTGATCTTGGCAGGAAGTATGACGAAGTTAATCTGATCGTCGTGCATCTGGGGGGTGGGATCTCTGTTGGAGCCCACAAAAAAGGGAAGATTATCGATGTCAACAATGCTCTGGACGGGGATGGCGCCTTTTCACCGGAGCGGGCAGGATCATTACCGGCGGGAGACCTGGTAAAAATGTGCTTTAGCGGCGAGTACAGCAAGGCACAGATCCTGAAGATGTTAACGGGCGGTGGCGGATTGTATGCGTATTTAGGCACGACCAATGCCATAGAGATAGAAAAGCGGATTGCCGGGGGAGACCTGAAGGCGGCGGAAGTGTATGAGGCGATGGCGTATCAGGTCGCCAAAGAGATCGGTGCCTGCACGACCGTACTGGAAGGAGAAATAGATGCAATTGCCCTGACGGGCAGCCTTGTCTATTCCAAAATCCTGCTCGACAGCCTGTTGAAGAAAATATCGTTTATCGCCCCGGTCATGTTAAATCCGGGAGAAAATGAGATGGAGGCCCTGGCGGATGCCGCCATGCGCTATTTCAACAACGTGGAAGAGTTGTCCATTTACGATTGATCCGGATTGCCAGAGATTGGAATTCGGCCGTGCAGTATGGGTGTTGACTTATTCATGAGGTATAACGTATGACAACAACTACGCTGCATCGGGACAGTTACTGGCAGATTGCTGCGCCTGTTTTGTTTGTCATGCTCTGGAGTACCGGTTTCATCGGAGCAAAGCTCGGACTTCCCTACGCGGAGCCGTTTACCTTTCTGCTCTGGCGGTATGGGACCGTCACGCTGCTGCTCCTGACGCTGACCCTCGTGATGCGCGCTCCCTGGCCTGCTACTCCCGTTCAGGCAGCCCATATCGCCGTGTCCGGCGTAATGGTCAATGCGGTGTATATCGGTGGTGTTTTTTTCGCCATCAATCAGGGTGTGCCTTCAGGAATTGTGTCGCTGATCGTCGGGCTGCAGCCGCTGTTTACCGCCGTGGTTGCCGGACGGCTGCTGGGGGAAAAAGTGTCCGGCAGGCAATGGGTCGGGTTTGCTCTTGGCCTGGCGGGCGTGCTGCTGGTATTGCTGGATAAGATTTCATTTGCCGGCGGCAATCGGCTGGGAGTATCGGCATCTGTCCTTGCACTGCTCGGTATTACCGCGGGCACTCTCTATCAGAAGCGGTTCTGCGCTTCTATGGACATGCGGAGCGGCGGGGCTATCCAGTTCGCTGCATCGACGCTGGTGATGGCGATTGCGGCGCCCCTGTGCGAGACGATGCAGGTGCGGTGGACGGAGACGTTCCTCTTCGCATTGTCCTGGCTGGTGCTGGTGCTGTCACTCGGCGCCATCACTCTGCTCAATATACTCATTCGCTGCGGCGCTGCGTCACGGGTTGCGAGCCTGTTTTATCTGGTGCCGCCGGTCACCTCCCTGCTGGCTTTTCTGATCTTTGGCGAGCGTCTGGGCATTATGGCCCTGGCCGGAATGTGTGTGACCGTCACGGGAGTAGCGCTCGCAATCAGGAAATAACCGCTTGCCGGATGATGCCGCATATTATACCGAAGGATGTGTTATGCATCGATTTACCCGTATCAGCAAGGTTCGTTTCGAGGATTGTGATTTGGCGGGTATAGTATTTTACCCCAACTATATTCGCATGCTCACCCGTTTGACCGAGGATTGGTTCTCCGAGGCCTTGAGCGTTCCCTGGGGCATAATGCATCAGGAGCGTAAACTGGGTTTTCCGACCGTGGATTTGCAGGTGGCATTTAAAAATGCCAGCCGGCTTGATGAAATGCTGGAATGGTCATTGGAAGTCCTCAAGCTTGGAAGCAGGTCCCTCACGATTGGAGTGAGCGCCCGCTGTCAGGGTGAAGAGCGTGTTACAATCAAGATGACCATGGTATCGGTCAATCTTGTTCCGGGGGGGATCTCTTCACGTGTCATACCGGCTGATCTCCGGGCCGGAATGAAAAGCTTTCTGACAGAATCGGAAACCGGATGAAATGAACGGTTGCAAACAGACGGGAGAAGAATTTGAAAAATATATCGGAACAGAGCCTGAAAAGTCTGTTGCAGACAATACTGCAGCTGGCCGGCAGTGATGAGTGTGAAGCCGGAATTGTGGCAGAACACCTGGTCGGCGCAAATCTGGCCGGACATGACAGCCATGGCGCTATCATGCTTCCCGTCTATGTTAAAAACGTGCGCGCAGGACTATTGATTCCCGGTACGTCTGTCAGTTTGACCAGGGATGATGGCGCCATAATGATTTTTGACGGCGAACGGGGATACGGCCAGCGGGTTGCTGCGGAGGCAATGGATGCGGCTATCAATCGCTGTCGGGAAACGGGTCTGGTGTTGATGACGCTGCGCAATGCCCACCATATCGGAAGAGTGGGAACATATGGAGAACAGAGCATTGCAGCGGGCCTGGTCTCTCTCCATTTTGTCAATGTTATAGATCATTCGCCGCTTGTTGCCCCTTTTGGCGGCAGGGATGCACGTTTTTCAACAAACCCGATATGCCTTGCGATGCCTGCGACCGGGAATAATCCGGCTGTTTTGCTTGACATGGCAACCAGCAGGATTGCCCGCGGCAAAGCGATGGTTGCAATGAACAAGGGTGAAAGGATGGAGGAGGGATTACTTCTGGATTCAGACGGAGAGCCGACGACCGATCCCGCCGTCATGTTCCGTGAGCCGGGCGGTGCGCTGCTCCCGTTCGGAGAACACAAGGGGTACGGACTGGCGTTTTTCTGCGAGCTGCTTGCCGGAGTTCTTACCGGGGGAGGTACCATTCAGCCGGAAAATCCGCGCCTGGGGAGCATCATAAACAATATGTTCACATTTGTGGTCGATCCCGGTCGGCTGGTTGATCATGACTGGATGCAGCGTGAAATAGACGCGGTAACCCGATTTGTCAAAGCGTCTCCACCTTCGACAGCAGGTGAGCCCGTACTGGTTGCCGGTGACCCGGAACGCAGCAGGCGTGTGGAGCGCACCTTGAACGGTATTCCGCTTGATGAGACCACCTGGGAGGAGATTCTGTCTGCTGGAGAAAGTGTGGGTCTTTCCCGTTCCCGCATGCAGGAGTTCTAAACAAAGTCGCTTTTGGTAATATAATCAACAGATCAACAATGTCCCCTCTGCTCTGAGAAGACTCCACAAAATTTTACCGCCTTACACGGTACGCATGCACCTTACAAAACGTTGGAAAATATTCTCCGTCCTTGCAAGCATGCTGGTCATCAGCATGTTCTACCGGGTTTCCATGGCGGTAGTCTCGTTCGACCTGATAGCAGACTTGGGGGTCGGCGCTGCGGAATTAGGCGTAATTTCGGGAGTATTCTTCTATGTTTTTGCCTGTGCTCAAATCCCTCTGGGCGCTCTGCTCGACCGCTTTGGGGGAAGAATTATGATATTCTTTCTCGGAATTGTCACTACGGGCGGGTCACTGCTCTTTGCATTCGCCTCCGGTTACCCCGACGCAGTTGCCGGACGTGCGCTTCTCGGTCTGGGTACCGCCGCGGTTTTGATGGGATCGCTGAAAATATATACCAACTGGTTTCCCCCGCAAGAATTCGCCAAGGTATCAGGATTCATGATCGCAGTCGGCAATCTGGGCAGCATTGGCGCCACGAAACCGCTGGCATATGTCATCAGCCAGTTCGGCTGGCGCTCCACCTTCGTAGCGGCATCATTCGCTCAACTGGCTGTTACTCTTGCGGTATTTCTGATCACCAGTGATACGCCCGCCGGGAAAAAAACAGCTGCCGCACCGGAAGCTAGCGCAGCTCGAAGCAATACTGACAGCATTTTTCAGGTCTGGAGGCTGCTGTTTGCCTCACCCGCCTTCTGGCTGATTTCACTGACGGCATTTTTCTGGTATGCAAATTACATGGTGCTGCTTTCATTATGGGGGGGGCCGTATCTACAGGAAGTAATCGGGCTGGATCGCTCTGCCGCCGGCACGCTGCTCCTCTTCATCTCATGCGGCTACATCCTCGGTTCACTGCTGCTCGGAAAGGTAATCGACCGGTTGGGGGGCTCTCTGACGGCAACGATGGTGTGCGGCCAGCTGATTCTGCTGCTGGCTATGACCGCCATGCTCGGCCCCGCCGAACTCGTTTCTCCTCCGGTGCTGGCGATGATTTTCTTCGTGATAGGCCTGGCGTCGGCGTCCGGAGTACTCATTTACCCGCTGGCACGCAATCTGGTGCCGCATCGCTTTGCGGCAACCGCGATGACCTTCGTAAATTTTTTTCTGCTGATGGGGGCCGCGGCCGCACAGCATGTCATGGGATTATACATCCACTCGTTTCCTCGCGGAATGTCCGGCTACCCCGCCATGGCGTATCATGGCGCCTTCCTCATGCCGATCTGCGGTTTGACCCTCACGGTGATACTTTTTGCCTGCAACAAAAAAAGGTTCCGCACTGCTCCCCCCTTATGAATAAACCGGAACCCTGGCTCAATAATACCATTGTATTACCCAACTATTTTAGCTACGGTACTTAAAAAGCACCGGGAAGGGTACTGATATGAACGTTATTGCAGCAAATGATCTAAAACGTCACGGCATTTCTGCCGCAGAACATCTCCTTGCCAACGGGCCGGTAATCAGCAGAATGCTTTGGATCCGAACTATATTAATGCAGCTTGTTCAAACAATAAAATATGTTATAGTGACCCCATGAAACCTAAAGAGAAGCAAATACTTGAAACATTCAAGCACATGCTGGAGCAAAGGGTGCATCTCAATACATTTGCCCTTTTCGGTTCACGAGCCAGGGGAGATGCTGGACGTTATTCCGACATGGATGTTTTAGTGGTGGTAGATCAATTGGATACGCTTACAGCGGATTACATCAGCGATTGCGCTTGGGAGTCTGGTTTTGAGAGCGGCATTGTAGTTGTGCCAGTATCTTATTCAAAGTCAGAATGGGAAGGCATTGAGAGCCAATCTCTGCTTGCAGCCAACATCAGAGCCGAAGGGATATTCCTGTGAAGCAGGAAGACAAAAACAATATTATCTGCTATCGGCTTGAGCAAGCTCAGATTGCCTTGGACGATGCAATTTACTTGAATGCTGGGGGTCGAAGCCCGCAAAGCATTGTCAACCGTTGTTACTATGCCATGTTTTATGCCACGCTTGCCCTGTTGCAGGACATCGGCAAGGCTCCCACCAAACACTCGGGCATTATCAGTCTGTTCGACACCGAGTATGTCCTGAAAGGAATCTTTCCCCGAGTGTTGTCTAAAGATCTTCACAAGGCTTTTGAACTACGGCAATCATCAGACTACAAAGTACGACCAGCAATGTCTGAAGAGCTGGTAAAGGAAGAGATTGACAAGGCATCACGTTTTGTCGAGTCAGTAAAGAGCTATTTTCAACAATCTTCGTAACCACCTGCCACTTATCCAAATACTCGCACTGAATTCAATAGTAACAGATAAAAATGTCCAACTAAGCGCAGCACCGGTCGGCAAAACACGCCGCCGGTGTTCAGCCAAACCGTTGGAAAAGGAATAATTCCAATTTCAAATCAAGGATGAAATCAAGGCGGCGAGGATTGAGGCGACGAGGCGTACAAATAGTACGTTGAGGAGCCGAATACGAGCCAACGAAGATAGCGCTTTGATTTGGAATTGGTATAACAGAATGACATCCGTATTAAGCAATAGTGCACATAGAGTTCAAGATTTCCTTGAAGAAAAAGGTTTCTCCTTTGAGGTCAAGGAACTGCCCGGTTCAACAAGAACTGCACAAGAAGCCGCTGACAGCATCGGGTGTGAATACCCATGTTGTTCACCATGACATGGAAGAAGGGAGGGTGCTGTATGAGTGTGCCGGAGACTGCAATCAATATGCAGATGAGAATATGAAGAAAATAATGACTGAACGGAGCGGGGGACGCATCCTTGTCGATACCCTCAAAATTAATGGTGCCGACATCGCTTTTTGTGTTCCGGGAGAGAGTTATCTGCCGGTACTCGATGCACTCTTTGATGAGCAGGATGTCATCCGGCTTAT
>JANNLB010000015.1:0-13486 GCA_031396605.1 Geobacter sp.
CTGGGAACCGTGGTTCGACCGGACCGAGAACAGCAAGCGCTACCACTTGTATGCGATCCGGCCCGTCGGCCAGGACCTGTTCATCAGTGGTGAGCAGGGTCTCGTACTGAAACTCGATCGAAAGACGGGGCGCTTCGCGGCCCAAAAGACGCCGTACAACGGCACGTTCTTCGGGATAACTGGCAAGCCCGGTTCGATAATCGCCTTCGGACTGCGCGGCAATGTGTTCCGGAGCACTAACGGCGGTAGTGGCTGGCAGAAGGTGGAAACAGGGGTTCAGGCCGGGCTCACCGGGGCCGCCATTACCTTGGACGGGAAAATTGTGCTGGTCAGCCAGAATGGTGATGTACTGGTGAGCAGCGACGATGGGTCGAGTTTCAAACCGGCCAGGATGGATCAGTCATTCTTCGCCACGGCAGTCGCCGCAATTAACAAGGATACTCTGCTGATTGCCGGCCTTCGCGGCGTACAGGTACAGCCTCTTGCCCCGACAAGCGGGATAGTGCGTTAACGAAATAATTCTCTGCAAACCGCGCAGAAAATAATTGCTAACTTACGAGGCTCTTGCAAAAGTATCTGTCATCCCCGAACGCCTTTATCGGGGATATGGTTTTTCAGGCAGTTACAACCGGATTCCCGATCAGAAACGCTTCGGGAATGACAGTTTATAGAGTTTTGCAAGAGGCTCTTACTAAAGTAAATTTCTGTTACGGAGAACTCCCAATGGCCGTTGGAATGGACAAAATAGACGATACGCATATGCCGGTGGTGCAAGACCTGAAGGATTTCGATCAGTCCTCCGGCAACATGCTGGAGCGCCTGATTTTCAACAACCGGATAGTGGTTGTGGTGGTCTGCGCGCTGGTGACACTGGTTCTTTCCTATCAAACGACAAAGCTCGTGTTCAATGCGAGTTTTGAGAAGATGATTCCGCAGAGCCATCCCTACATCAAGAACTACCTCCAGAACAAGGACGAGCTGCGGGGACTCGGCAATTCTATCAGGGTCGTGGTGGAAAACACCCAGGGAGACATCTTCGATCCGGAGTACATTGAGACACTGAAACAGGTCAACGACGCACTTTTCCTCACTCCAGGCATCGACCGCCCCTGGATGAAATCGATCTGGACGCCCGCCGTGCGCTGGGATGAGGTCACCGAAGAAGGGTTCAAGGGCGGGACCGTCATGCCCGATACCTACGACGGCTCACAGAAAAGCATCGATCAGCTCAAGCAGAACATCGGCCGTTCCGGAGTGGTCGGGGATCTGGTGGCGAATAACTTCAAGTCTTCGGCAGTCTTTTGTCCTCTGCTGGATATCGATCCCGCTACGGGTAAACCCCTTGATTACAGCACGCTTTCCAAAAAACTGGAGGAAATACGGGCAAAAAACAGTACCATCGCAGGGGCCAACGATAAGCAGAGCGGCAAGATCAAAATTCACATCGTCGGCTTTGCGAAGCTGGCCGGTGACCTGCTTGACGGCCTTATGCAAGTCATGACCTATTTCCTTATCGCAGCTCTCATCGCCGCGATCGTCATCTTTATCTACACCCGCTGCTTAAGGAGCACCTTGCTGGTGATCGCCTGCTCTGCCGTGGCGGTACTCTGGCAACTCGGCCTTGTCGCCACCCTCGGCTTCGAGCTTGATCCCTACTCCATCCTTGTGCCGTTCCTGGTCTTTGCCATTGGTGTGTCTCACGGCGTGCAGAAGATGAATGGCCTCATGCAGGACGTGGGGCGTGGTATTCACCGGCTTGTCGCCGCCCGTTACACCTTCCGCCGCCTGTTTCTCGCAGGCATGACGGCTCTCCTGGCCGACGCGGTCGGTTTTGCCGTACTGATGCTCATCGACATCCCGGTGATCAAGGATCTGGCTCTGACCGCCAGCATCGGCGTCGCGATTCTCATTTTTACCAACCTGCTGCTGTTGCCGGTGCTCCTCTCCTTTGTCGGCGTAAGCCTTGCCTCCGCCAAGAGGAGCCTGCAAGAAGAAACCGAGGAGAGCAAAGGCAAGGGATTCGGCGCGTTCTGGGGATTTCTCGATCGCTTTACCGAGCGGCGTTGGGCGCTCGCCGCGATAACAATCTCGGGTATCCTGGCCGTTATCGGTTTTGTGATAAGCCTTAACCTGAAAATCGGCGACCTGGACCCCGGGGCTCCCGAGCTCAGGCCCAATTCTCGCTATAACCAGGACAACGCCTACATCACCGCCAACTATGCCCTTTCCAGCGACCAGTTCGCGGTAATTTTAAAGACTCCTCCAGATGGAAGCCAGGAGTACGAGACTCTAATCGAGGCCGACCGCCTCGCCTGGGCGCTGCAGCAGGTCCCCGGTGTGCAGACGACCGTCTCCCTGGTCGACTCGGTACGCCAGATCACCGCCGGCTCCTATGAGGGGAGTCCCAAATGGCTGGCCCTCTCCCGCAATCAAGCGGTGTTGAACTATGGCGCCCATCAGTCGATGGTCAATAACCCTGACCTGTTCAATAACGATGGGACCGTCATGCCGGTTATCGCCTACCTCGCCGACCACAAATCCGCGACCCTGGAACGGGTGGTCAAGGTGGCGGCCGATTTTTCTGAAAAACACAGCTCTCCGGATCGGCAGTTCATGCTGGCGGCGGGAAGCGCGGGGATCGAGGCGGCCACCAACATCGTCGTCAGAGAGTCGAACCGCACCATGCTCCTGTACGTCTATACCGCCGTCATCCTGCTCTGCTTCATTACTTTCCGCAGCTGGCGCGCCGTGCTGGTGGCGGTCCTGCCGCTCGTCGTCACGTCGATCCTTTGCGAGGCGCTCATGGTTATCCTCGGCATCGGCGTGAAAGTGGCAACGCTCCCGGTCATCGCCCTTGGCGTCGGTATCGGTGTCGATTACGCGCTCTATCTGCTGAGCGTACAACTGAGTCAGCAGCGAAACGGACTCCCCCTTGGCGAAGCATATAAACGGGCAGTCCAGTTCACCGGCAAAGTTGTCGGGCTGGTCGGCATCACGCTGGCAGCCGGTGTCATCACCTGGGCGTTTTCGCCAATCAAGTTTCAGGCCGACATGGGGATCCTCCTGACCTTCATGTTTCTCTGGAATATGATCGGAGCGCTCGTACTGATCCCGGCACTTTCCCACTTTCTGCTCAACAATGTACAGGCCGGGGTTAAGGTGCTGGAGGCAGAGAAAACGTAGATTTTAAAAGTTCTTGAAATGCTGTGAGATCACTATTTTTCTCATACAAATGAACGGAGGTATTTGATGTATAAAACGTTATGCCTGACAATAGCTTTACTCTTTCTGACCATTGGGATTGCGCCGCAGTCACAGGCGTTCTCCGAACAATCGCTGGTCTGGAAAAAATGTACCGCCTGCCATGAACCGGCCAATGGTAAAATCCCGCGTGTCGAAGAGATTCGCACAACGCCGGAAGAGTGGACCGTGATTGTTGACCGCATGTCCCGTCTCTATGGCATGGAACTGAAAAAACAGGATATGGACGTGCTTCTCAAAGAGCTCTGTTCAACGCAGATCCTCTCCCCGGCCGAGCTGGACAAGGTTTCCTATCTCAACCTGCTGAATAACCCGCAGACCATGGAGGGCCCGGTCGGGGCGGAGCAGGAGAAGATGTTCGTGACCTGTGTCCGCTGCCACAGTGCCGGAAAAATCGACTCCTACAGAATGAATGCCCCCTCCTGGGCAAAGGTTCGCGACCTCCACCTGTATCTGTATCCGACGACCGTCTACCAGATGCGTGAAATGAGATGGGTTCCTGAAGCCGAGGCCGTACTTGCCAAGCTGACCAAGAGTCATCCCTATGGCCTGTCATGGAGTACGCCGTCTGAAAAACCGGCCGGCTCCTGGGTGATTCTGGGTTATGAACCGGGCCGGGGCGAATACCGCGGTCAGGCGACCATTACGTCCGGCGGCAATGACGAGTACACCGTTCAGGGAAGCCTGACCTTCACAGACGGTACTTCGGAAAACTTCCGTGGTGAAGCGACCCTCTACGGCGGACACGCACTGCGAAGCCGCACCGCCCATAACGGTCTGAAGACCCTGGGCGCCTTCTCCTTCACGAATGGAACCATCAAAGGGGAACACCATTATCCGGCGCCTGATTTCAGAACATCGTCAAGTACCTGGTACCCGGCCGAAGGGACTCCAAAGCTGCTCAGGGTTTCCCCCGGCTACCTGCTTAAGGGAGAGAAGACAAAGCTTATTCTGGAGGGTATCAAACTGCCCGGGGCAACTGCCGCAGACATCAAATTTTCTGGCGGTTCAGTAAAAGTGCTGTCTGTCCGGCGTATCGGTCCTGAAGCGCTGGAGGTCGTGGCTGTTTCATCGGTAAACAGCCTGGTGAATGCATCCATAGGCATACAGGGGATAAACACAGTTCCCATTACACTGGCAAAGCAGATCGACTTTATATCGATCACTCCTGAAATGGGCCGCGCACGGCTGGCTGGCGGCAAAGCATTTCCGTCTGAAGGTGTCCAGTTTGATGCGATTGCCTTTGCCAATAAAGGCAAGAGTACAAAACCGCAGGATGCCGTGCGCCTGGGGCCTGTTCCTGCAACATTCAAGCTGACAGCGCTTGTCAAACGGCCCAATGACGATGACCTGCAATGGATGGGTATGATCAGCCCGGCTGGCAAATATCTTCCTTTCGGCGATATCGGTGCGATTCCGACCCGTAGCCAGCATGTTGAAGCAAACGGATTGGCCAGGGTGGAAGCGACCTACAAACGGGGTGCCCGTCAGTATCTGGCCAAAGCCCGAATGGTGGTAACCTTGCCTGACATGATACCGAGGATCAGATAGGCATGCTCTGCGAATGGACCGATCATCAGCTGTTTGGCGTCAAGGATGGCGCCATCCTGTTCGGCGTCGATCAGGGGAGTCTCTTTTTCATCGACGAACTGACCCGGGATGTACTCTCCCGCTGGACGAACAGGGGCACCCTGGAGCTTGATGACGTTCCCCATGGCGACCGGGAGATACTGGAAGGGTTACGGGAAGCGCGCTTCCTGGCTCCTTCCGGTGCCCGTCACCGCCTGGCAGCACCGGCTTTCGACATCGCTGCCATACCTCTCAGCACCATGGTGCTGGAGGTGGCTCAGGACTGTAACCTGGCCTGTACTTACTGTTATGCGGAGGGAGGTTCCTACGGCAGGCCGGTCCGTCTGCTCGAACCCGAAACCGCACGGCAGGCGGTCAGAAAACTGATCGATGACTCGGGCGACAAGGAAACCGTGACCCTGGTGATCTTCGGTGGCGAACCGCTGCTCAATATGGCAGCTGTTGCGGCTGCCGTTCAGGAAGCCCAAAACTTTTCCCGCGAGAGAGGCAAGCGCGTATTCGTTTCGCTGACAACCAACGGCACCCTGCTGAATCCGGAGATCATTGAATTCCTCCACACAAACCGGATAGCAGTGGCGGTCAGCCTGGACGGACCGGTCGATCTGCATGACGCCAATCGGCCCGACCTGAATGGCTATGGAAGTTATACAACCATTACCGGCAACCTGAAAGGGCTTCTGCAGGGAGCTACGGCGGCAGTAGCGGCCCGGGTCACGCTGACGCCCGACCAATGGTCCCGGATTGAAGAGGTATTTTTCCACCTGCTGGAACTCGGTTTTCACGAGGTGGGCATCGCACCGGTCAGCCCGGTACGGCGGGACCTGCTCCCGGACGGAGAGCAGGAGGAAGCACTGTTGCAGGGTTTCACGGCCCTGTCGCGGGTTTTTCTCAAAGCGGCACAGGCTAACCGGCTGCTGCCGTTTACCAACCTGATCGATCTTCTGGCCCGACTGCACCTGGGTCAGACAAAATCCGTTTCCTGCGGAGCGGGATATGGATACCTGGCGGTAGATACGGAAGGTGATTTGTATGTCTGCCATCGCCTGGTCGGAGAAGAATCCTTCCGGGTCGGCACGCTTGACCAGGGGGCCGACCCGGCCGAAATCCGCCGGGCACTGGACTCGGTCACCTGCGGCAAGCAGGAGATGTGCAGCAGTTGTTGGGCCAGGACCCTCTGCTCCGGCGGCTGTCACTACGAAAATCACCTCCGGGAAAACCAACTGGGGCTGCCCCCAGGCGGCAGCTGCGACTTCATTTGCCGCTGGTTTCAACTGGGCATCGAGGTCTACGCCGAGCTGAAGCGCTCGGGTGCTGACGAATTTCTGCAGCGCTTGGGAAAACGGGTTAACTGTTAACTTCACCACATAACTATCTGCAAATGCATACCACTGGAGGTTAAAACCATTATGGACAAGAAAAAGCGGATAGAGGCTCTAAACGAGAAGGCCCGCGCCATTGAGGCGCTGACATGCGGCGAGCATAAATCGGTTGAGGCCCTGGAGGAAGGGGGCCTGCTCAAGATGCCGGTGGGGTGTACCACCATTTTTGATACCGGCTGGGAAACCAATCCCCGCGCCACCAACCCGGTCGGCATGTGCCAGCCAATGTCCCACGATTATCTCGGCTGCGCCGGCGACTGCTGGTGGCCGGCACAGAACCCGGACGGGCTGACTAATTATCTGGATCTTGAAGGTGCCTGCAGCAGTATCATCCGTGACTGGCGCGATATAAAATAGCTTCCTGCCGGAAAGCAACTACAAACAAGAAGGAGTTTTCAATGAAAAATAAAATGTTCATCATGCTGGGGATAGTAGCGGTATCCCTGCTGGCAGGCGTCGTACAGAGCCAGGCCAAAGAACTGATCTTCAATCTGGGCTATGGCAAGGTCCAGGTAATTGATGTGGGATCCGATGAATTGCTGCCTGATATCGAAATCAAGGGCTGGGGGAGGGAAGCCTCATTTTCTGCTGACAAGAAATTCATGTACGTAACGGCCAGCCGCCGCATGATCCACAAGATCGACATAGCACAGATGAAGGTAGTCAATACCATAGACCTGCACAAGGGCGAGTGGCAGCGTTTTATATTCGGTATGGATCTGGCTGAGGACGGCACAACCGCCTACGTCCACCTGTTTTCACGCAAAACGGAAAAAGGTGAGGCTGTTTTCGGATCTCCTGTCGTTGCCCAGATCGATCTTGAGAGCGGCAAGATTCTGCGCAGCATCGAGGTGCCCATCGGCGTATGTTACCTGGCCTATTCAAAGAGCAAGCAGACAATCTACGCCGTCGGACTGGACGTCTATATGATAGACGTATCCGGCAAAGAGATGAAAACAGCCGGCGTTCATTCCATGTTTGACAAAAAGATGAATATCCTGCCGCTCTTCAGTTATGCCGCTGAAAACAACGGGGTTGCTCTCCTGCCCTACTGGATCGGTGAGGCCGGTGGATTGCTGAGTATCGACACCAATACGGGCAAGATTACCGAGACCCCCATCAAGGGTCCGATGATGGCCTACGGCGCCCTGTACTCGCCGGACATGAAAAAGGCCTACGCCAATATGGACGAACTGTACGTCATTGATCTGGCGACCCGAGCCATTACCAATACTATCGTTGTTCCAACCGGTACAACATTTGCTGTCATGACCAGCGCCGACGGCAAAAAGATCTATCTGCAGGGTGGGCCGACCATCACAATCTACAACGCGGAGACATTAAAGGTGGTAAAAACCCTTGAAATGTCCACCGACGGGATGCTGCTTCGCAGATTGACCCTGTAAGCAGTTCTCGTATGGAATACGGAATCCTCGTCCACGATGTCGCACCGCTGCCTGTTGATCCCCGGGTGGTGTGTGCGGCTTCGTGGCGGGACATTCTACCCCCCGGCCCGTTGCGGGCCATCTACTTCGGCTCTGAATTTTGTGAGTTTCTACTTCCTGACGCCGCACAGGTTGCCCGCTACTGCGACCACGCCCGCGATACGGGAGTTGAGGCGGTGTTATTGACCCCGATGGCTACTCCGGGCGGGTTTGCAAAGATCGAACAGCTGCTGACCACCCTGGCTGCCGCCGGAGACGCACCGGCGGTGGTTTTCAACGACTGGGGGGTCGCCGATCTGCTGCGGAAATCATTCCCCGACCTCCAGCGGCGGGCGGGACGGCTGATGAATCGCGGGCTCCGCGACCCCCGGCTGATGGAAAAGGCGCCGGACGTCAAAAATGTTCCGGGAGACCGGGGACGACGGATGCGCTCCCTGCTTGTGCGGTTCGGCGTGACGGCGCTTGAAACCGATCCCGATCTGGAAGGAAGTTTTCTTGGGGATGGAACAGAGGGGTTGCAGCGCGTACTGTATCTTCCGTACGCATTCGCGGCAAGCAGCAGGAATTGCCTGGTGAAGGCGGAAGGGGCGCGCACGGTCGACGATTGTTTTACCAAAGGGTTGGGACTGCCCTGCAGCGGCGTATGCCGGGGACGGTGGCATCGGGTCGACAGATCGGATACCAGTCTTCCTCTCTGGCGGGCCGGCAATACTATTTTTTTTGAAGTACCGCAATTTCGAGCCGAAATTCACATTGAACAGGCGGATCGTATCGTTCTCCAAGAAAGGCCGACACCGTGAAGATATTGGCGCCGTTGCGACATTCTAAAGAGGTCGTTCAGTTGCTCGAAGCCGGAGCGGATGAGTTTTTCTGCGGGCTGGCGCCTCCCGGCTGGGAGTCGCGATTTGGCCAGGCGTGGGCAAACCGGCGCGCCCCACAATCGGCGGGAGTTCCTGGTGTTGCCGACTTTGAACGTATTATCGCTCTTGCCGGCACACGCCCCGTCTATGTGGCGCTCAATGCGCCCTGTTACCCACCCGGCGCTGTGGAAATGCTCGCGGCTTTCGGCGCACTCCTTTTGGAAAAGGGAGCATCCGGGCTGATCGTGGCTGACATGGATCTCCTGCTGGCGCTGACCGAGGCGGGCCATGCGTCACAGCTCCATCTGTCGAGCCTGGCAACCTGCATCAATGCGGGATCAGCTAAGTTTTATCGTGACCTGGGCGTAAGTAGAATCATTCTCCCCCGGCATCTGACCCTGAGCGAAATCGAGGCGATTTTGATTCCCGATCTGGAATTCGAGATCTTTCTGCTGAATGATGGCTGCGTCTTCGAAGAAGGACTCTGCGCCACGACCCACGCCGCCGGAGCATTCTGTACCATGGACGGTGAAGGAACGGAGGGGATTTCGCCCGAGGCTCTGGAACGATACGCCTTCTGGAAGTGGACGCTCAATCATTGCGGCTGCCGGACAAGTAATGACTACCCGATGGGTCCCTGCGGACTGTGTGCGATCCCCCGCCTGCTCAGGTCGGGAATCGCCAGTTTCAAGGTGGTGGGGCGGGAAGCCTCCCTGCCCCGCAAGGAAGCGTCTGTTCGCATCGCGGCAACATCGCTCCGTCTCGCACAGCAAGGGGCAAACCCCGAGGATATTCGCAAAGCCGTAGTGGATCTGCGCGGCTGGCCCCAGATGTGCGAAGATCGGCATTTGTGCTACTACCCGGATCTGTGGGATCGAAAGGGGTCCACATGCTGACGGGATTGGGGCTATTTACCCGGCATCTCCGAGGGAAAGGCTCGCTAATTGCCGCTCTGTTCCTGCTCGGCCTGGCCGGCGCCGCGACTTCCCTGGCATCCCCGCTGATCGGCAAGACCTTTATCGATTCCGTCGTCGGAATGAACAACTTTGCCCTGGTACCGCACATTGCACTGGCGCTCCTCGGACTGGCGATTGCCGATCTCATCCTGGGAGCATGTACACGACTGGTTCACACGAAACTCTCGGCCGGAGTGCTGGTGGAGATCCGGGAGCGACTGTTTACTCGATGCCTGCACGCGCCGCTGGCGGAGATGGAGCGATTCCGCCAGGGCGACCTGCTGAGCCGTTTCGGCTCCGACATCCCGAAGATCCAGACTCTGCTGGTGGACGGTATCCTCGGATTCTTCCAGAATATCCTCTTCCTCATCGTCGCGGCCGCGATCCTTCTGCATCTGTCGGTTGCTCTGGCGCTCTGGAGTTTCCTCGGGATCTTCGTTGCCCTGGCGATTACTGCGGCGTTCCGCGGGCCGGTGGAACAGGGAACCCGTAGAGTTCGCGATGCCATGGTCGACCTGTCCCATTTCCTTACCGAACGTTTAGGCGCCCTGCGGGCAGTGCGTCTCAATGAAGCGCAGACGCAGGACCAGCAATCATTTGCCGCTTACAATGGCACCCTCGTTCGCCGGTTGCTGAAATTCCAAACCCTCGATTCCGTTGCTTCGGGATTCCCCGCCCTGACGCTTACCGCAAGTCTTGCCTGGATTTACCTCCTTGGCGGAAGGCTGATCGAAAGCGGCGCAATAACGCTGGGAACGTTCGTGGCATTTATTCTGTACCAGGGGAGACTGGTCAGCCCGGCCACGGGGATTCTGGGTCTGGTGCGCAATCTTCAGGAAGCGCGGGTCAGCCTGGAACGGGTGGTCGAGGTACTGGCAACCGAGGCTGCCACCACTGCTCCGACAGCCCGAGGTGTGGCTGAACCGGGCGAGATTGTTATTGAGGATATCAGTTTCGCCTATGCCGGATCCCCAACGATTCTGAACGGGGCACATTTGCGGGTTTCATCGGGAGAACGTATGGCGGTTTTCGGGGCGTCCGGGGCCGGCAAGTCGACCCTGGTGCAGATGTTGTTCGGCCTGCGATCCCCGCACAAAGGACGGATTTCGGTTGGTCCGGTCTTTAACGATTCTCAAGCGAGGCTTGGCTATGCCGGGTGCGATCCTTTTCTGTTGCACGCGACGGTTGCAGAGAACCTGCGCTATGGTAACCAGGGAGTCAGCGATGCGGAATTGCAGGTGGCAGCATCTCTTGCGGAAGCCAACGGGTTTATTTCCGGGTTACCCGATGGATACCACACGGTCATTGGCGGCCGGGGATTGGCTCTCTCCGACGGGCAACGCCAACGGATCGGGCTGGCCAGGCTCATTCTGCGTAACCCGGCGATTCTGGTGCTGGACGAGGCCTTTTCGGCGCTAGATCCCGACACCGAGGACAAGGTCCGGCGGAATCTGTTCTGCCACTTTCCCGACCGTACGTTTATGGTCATCACCCATCGATTGCACGGCCTGGAAGAATTCGATCGCCTCTATCTCATGAAGGTGGGACGACTCCGTCAGGTTGACAGTCAGGAACTCTGTACCGAGCTTGGCGGCGCGGCAATAAGGCAGGCGGCGTCGAATCTGGTCATGCTCGATCAGGTCCGCACTCTCAGACATTCGGTTGGCAGGCGATAATGACACGACTGGCCAAAAAAGAGACTAGGCTCCGTATCGGGGTGATCGATACCGGAGTCAACCCCTGGCACTCCCATATCATGGGCGGCGTGACCGGCCTTCGAATCTATCTGGATGGCGACGGCAGGATTCGGGAAGACGATGATTTCCGTGATTTGGTCGGCCATGGCACCGCTGTCGCCGGAATTCTACGCCGGCAAATTCCCGATGTGGAGATCTTTGCGGTCAGGGTGTTCGAGCAGGATCTCACCTCTTATCCCTCCCTCGTGGCGCGCGCCGTTCTGCGGGCCGCAGCCGGGGGGTGCTCAATCCTGAACCTGAGCCTGGGAATGTCCCCAGGTCCCGGCTCCGACCTTCTCACCATGGCATGCCGCGAGGTTATGGAGACAGGATGCATCATCGTCGCCGCGGGCCATCCTGAAAATGCCCGGCTATTACCCGCCTCGATACCCGGTGTGCTGGCTGTGGTAGCAGACGACCTTGTCCCGGAGGGGGAAATACACGTGGATCATGACCGGCGCTACCCCTATGCCGCTTCAGGGAGCCCGCGAGATCTTGAAGGCGTGCGGACTTCGGACAACCTCTGGGGAAACTCCTTCGCCTGTGCCCGGGTGACGGCATATATGGCGGATTTACACCATGCTGACTGACGTGGAAGCGATGTTTTGTATTAAATGGAGAAGTATCACGCAAAATGCCTGCAAAATTAGTACGTTAAAATAAAAGGAGAGAAATCATGAACAAAATTATGAGAATCAACATGAATGATGCCAGTTCGAGCTGTAAGGAGGCAGATGAAAGTTTTGCGCTGTTCGGTGGTCGCGGTCTGATCGCCAGAATTATTACCGAAGAAGTTCCGGCAACCTGCGACCCTCTGGGGCCGGATAATAAATTGATCTTCTGTCCCGGACTGCTGGGGGACACCCCGGCGCCCAATCACGGCCGTCTTTCGATCGGCGGCAAAAGCCCGCTTACCGGCACCATCAAGGAAGCCAACGCCGGCGGCACCTTTGCCAAGCGTATGGTCAGTCTGGGATTGAAGGCCCTGATCGTGGAAGGGAAACCGTCTTCTGAAGAGTGGTCGATAGTGGTCCTGGGCATTGACACGGCTGAGATCCTCCCAGCCGGCAAATATATGGGGATGAACAACTATCAACTGACCGATGAGCTGCGCAGGGACTTCGGGAGCACGGTCAGCATCGCATCAATCGGATGTGCCGGTGAGCGCGGCTACCGTAACTCTACCATCCAGATCACCGACCCGGAAGGTCGCCCGAGTCGTGCCGCTGCACGTGGCGGACTGGGCTCCGTAATGGGTTCCAAACGGATCAAGGCTTTTGTCATCAAGGAAAGCGGAAAGTACAAAGGTGAGTATCATGACCGGACGGCATTCCTGGAGAACAACCGTCTTTACACCAAAGAGGTGTTGGCGAATCATATCTCCGGCCAGGGTCTGCCGGCTTTGGGAACCGCAGTTCTCGTTAATATGACTAATGCCATGGGCATTCTGCCTACAAACAATTTCAGCCAGGGGCAGTTCGAACATGCCGAGGAGATCAGCGGTGAGAAAATTGCCGAACTTCAGTCCACCCGTAACGGTGTCATGAAGCACGCCTGCCATGCCGGTTGCGTAATCCACTGCTCCAACGTCATAAATGACGCTGACGGCAACTACCTGACCTCCGGATTTGAATATGAAACAATCGGTCTGAATGGATCAAACTGCGGCATCCACGACATCGATGTCGTGGCACGGATTGACCGGATGTGTGATGATCTGGGCATAGACACGATGGAGACCGGCTGCACTATTGGAGTCAGTATGGAGGCCGGCAGAATAGCATTTGGTGACGGAGCCGGCGCCTTGAAACTGCTGCAGGAAATGAAAGACGGCACCGACTTCGGCATCCTGATGGGGCAGGGTACGGAAGTTACCGGCAAGTCGCTGGGAGTCAAGCGGATTCCGACCGTCAAAGGCCAGGCTATGGCGGCCTATGACCCGCGTGGTCTTAAAGGCACCGGCGTCACATATGCTACTTCACCCATGGGCGGTGACCATACCGCCGGAAATGCCTTGGGAATGCCGGGGGATCCCGGCGACAAAGAGGGCAAAGTCGAAATATCGCGCAACCTTCAAGTGGCCATGGCTTTGATGGACAGTCTTGGAATGTGCATCTTCACCAGTTTCGTATTTGAGAATCCGGACAACATTGCCATTCTTGCAAATATGGTGGGCGCGAAGTTTGGCGGCGAATGGGATATTCCGAAACTGATGGGGCTCGGGGTTCAGACACTTATTATGGAGAAAAAGTTCAACAA
>JANNLB010000064.1:0-11782 GCA_031396605.1 Geobacter sp.
TAACGCCTACCGTGATTTGCTGACGAAAAAAGGTCTTATCCTGTCGGGTGTGTATAAAGATAAAGACCTGGTTGAAGTGGTTGAACTTACAGATCATCCCTGGTTTTTGGCGTGCCAGTTTCATCCGGAGTTCAAGTCCAATCCGCTGGTTCCGCATCCGCTTTTCATAGATTTTATCGGCGCCTCACTGGTGCAGAGGGGCAAGAGGTAGATCATGACTCGCGAAATTATTTCCGGAAATGTGAAGATAGGCGGCAATCGTCCGCTGGTTCTGATTGCCGGGCCGTGCGTGATCGAAAATGAGTCGGCGACTATGCGGCATGCCGAACTGCTGATGACGATTTGCAACGGGCTGTCAATCCCCTTGATCTTCAAGGCTTCATATGACAAGGCCAACCGTACTTCGATCAATGCCTACCGCGGGCCGGGACTGAAGGCGGGACTGGCCATTCTGCGCAAGGTAAAGGAAGCGCTTGGTGTCCCGGTGATCTCCGATGTTCACTCCATCGAGCAGATCGCACCGGCGGCCGAGGTGCTTGATATTCTTCAGATTCCCGCTTTTCTCTGTCGCCAGACCGATTTATTGGTGGCTGCTGCCAAGAGTGGCCGAATTATCAACGTAAAAAAAGGGCAGTTTCTTGCTCCGTGGGACATGAAAAATGTCGCCGGTAAAATTGCCGCCAGCGGCAATGAAAACATCATCCTCACCGAACGCGGAGCTTCCTTCGGCTACAACAATCTTGTCGTGGACATGCGCAGTTTTCCGGTCATGCGCGCCACCGGTTATCCGGTGGTGTTTGATGCTACTCACAGTGTGCAGCTTCCCGGTGGTCAGGGGGATAGTTCGGGAGGTCAGCGCGAGTTTGTGGAGTATCTGTCGCGGGCGGCGGTTGCCACCGGAATTGACGGTATCTTCATGGAGGTTCACGAAGACCCAGACAAGGCGCTCTGTGACGGTCCCAATTCGATTCCGCTGATTGAACTTCCGGCCCTGCTGAAGACCTTGAAAACACTGGATTTCGTTATTAAACAGAGTGTAGCTGCATGAATATAATCGAAGAGGCACGCCGGGTAATCCGGGTTGAGGCGCTTGCTCTGTCAGCAATGGCTGATCGCATAGACGATTCGTTCGAGCGGGCGATCGACCTGATACTGGCGAGCCCGGGACGGGTGATCGTCAGCGGGATGGGCAAATCCGGTCTGGTCGGCCAGAAGATCGCCTCCACCATGGCTTCTACCGGTACTCCGGCTTTTTTCCTGCATCCGGCGGAAGGAATTCACGGTGATCTCGGTATGATCATGAAGGGTGATGTCGTAATTGCCATTTCAAACAGTGGCGAAACGGAAGAAATTCTGAAAATACTCCCCTCAATCAAACGCCTCGGTGCGCATCTGGTGGCTATGAGCGGCAATCCGGCATCAAACCTGGCCCGCTCGAGCGACGTTTTTCTGGATGTCTCCGTCTCGGAGGAAGCCTGTCCTCTCGGACTGGCTCCAACCGCGTCCACAACTGCCACGCTGGCAATGGGCGACGCGCTTGCTGTTGCGCTGCTGGGCCGGCGCGGTTTCAAGGCTGAAGATTTTGCGATCTTTCACCCGGGCGGATCACTGGGTAAAAAGCTTATTCTGAGGGTTGAAGACCTGATGCACTCCGGCGAAGCAATTCCTCTGGTTCAGGAAGATACCTTGATGAAAGAGGCCCTGTTCGTGATTACCGCCAAAGGGCTTGGTGTAACCGGTGTCTGCGATTCAAACGGCGCCCTGAAAGGTGTCATTACGGATGGAGATCTGCGCCGGTCGCTGGAGAAGGGCTTCGACATCCTCAACCAGCGTGCCTCGGAGATCATGAAACATGGGCCGCTGCGCATCAAACGGTCGGAGCTTGCCGCCGCCGCCCTGCAGATCATGGAGCAGCGCGCTATTACCTCCCTGTTTGTTTTTGAAAACGATCAGATTTCAGCTCCGTGCGGCATCATTCACCTGCATGACATTCTCAAGTCCGGAATCGCCTGATGAATGATAAATTAGCCGATATCCGACTCTTGCTGCTTGATGTCGATGGCGTTATGACCGATGGCGGTATTATTTACGACGGTAACGGTCTGGAAACTAAAATATTCAATGTCAAAGACGGGCACGGCATCAAAATGCTGCAGCGACATGGTATTGAGGTTGGCATCATTACCGGCCGCATTTCGGCGGTTGTTGACATCAGGGCCAGAGATCTCGGGATAGAGCTGGTGTATCAGGGCTCGCTGAAAAAACTTGAAAGCTACCGTGATGTGAAGAAGAAAACCGGGTTTCTCGACAGCCAGATTGCCTACGTTGGAGATGATGTCATCGATGTTCCGGTCATGCGGCGCGTAATTTTTGCTGCCGCGCCTGCCGACGCGCAGATCGAAGTCCGAAATGCGGCTCATTATGTGGCGTCGCTAGCCGGAGGGAGGGGTGCGGTGCGTGAAGTATGCGACCTGATTCTCAAAGGGCGGGGGTTGTGGGATGAGATTGCGCTCCGTTATGAGCTATAGATTGTTTCCGTTCGGAAACTATACAATCTCTGTGCCAAATACATCAAACCTGCCACGTTATGCTGGACAGTTCCGCTCCTCAATGATATAGTTCCCGCCTATTATGGTATCGCCCGTTTATATCAGGCCTTTGCTGGCACTACTTGTGGTTGCGGCGATTATCGCCATCGCGACCGTCGTTCTCCGGAACGGTCTTCATGACCCGGCACCAGTACCATCGGTTAATCATCAGCTTCCCCACAACATTGATGTCGCCTTGGAAAAGGCCCGTTTTTCAGAAATTAAAAATGGTCTGGTTGTATGGGAACTCGTTGCAGAACGGGTTAACTACGATAAAGGAGGGGATACTGCATATCTCTCAACTATACGAATGAATTTCCCGCGCCATCGTTCTCAGGCTTCAGTAACTGTTACCGCCGACTCCGGAGAGTATTCCAGTACCGCGAAATCGGTTCGGCTTAGCGGTCATGTCCATGTAATAACGGATGATGACGCAAGTTTTAACACCGGTTCGATTGTATATTCGGGAGCAGCCGATCAATTCTCTACCGTCGATCCGGTGACCTTCCGGCAGCAAAAGTTACAACTTACCGCAGTTGGAATGGAACTGAGTGTCAAAAATAAGCGGGCACGCTTTTATTCCGCAGTTGATGCTTCGATTATTATGAATTAGTAAGTTAGAAGTTGTTTTCTGCGTTTTTCTGGCAGAAAAGACCTTCGTTAACGCACTTATCCTGTTTATCAGGGCTAGGTATTCAATGATGAAATTACATCTTCTTTGCATAACGCCGATATGCCTGTGGTGTCTGTTTCCGGCATCTGCAGTTCTGTCCGCGACCCCGGTTCACGAGGATCGTTCAAGCCTGCCGATTACCGTTAAATCGAACGAGATGACCGCCGACAATAAAGGGAAAACAGCAGTTTTCTCCGGCAAGGTTGTTGCGAAGCAGGGCGACATAACCATTTTTGCCGATAAACTTGTCGTGAACTATGCGGATAAAAACAAAGAAGTGGAAAAGGTTGAAGCGCTCGGTAATGTCAGAATAGTCCAGTTGAACAGAACCGGCTTTGCCGATCAGGCGCTGTACGACAGCCGCAGCGGACGTATCGTATTGACCGGAACTCCCCGTGTTGTGCAGGGGGGGGACAGTATCAGCGGAAAAGTGATCACCTATTACGTTGATGGTGACAGGAGTGACGTATCGAGCGGCGGTGATCCCAAGGCCCGCGTTGAAGCGGTAATTAATCCGCCAGCAAGGAAGAATGATGCCGGAAGTCGTTGACCCTTACAAACTCTGGACGAAATCTCTCAAAAAAAACTACGGGAGCCGTCAGGTAGTCTGCGGTGTGGATATCTCGATCTCATCCGGATCAGTTATCGGACTTCTTGGCCCGAACGGGGCCGGCAAAACGACGACTTTTTATATGGTGGTTGGATTGGCACAGCCTGATGGCGGCCAGGTTTTTCTTGGTGAAGAGGAGATAACAGCACTCCCGATGTACCAGCGGGCTCGCCGTGGTATCAGCTATCTTCCGCAGGAAGCTTCTGTTTTTCGTAAACTGACGGTATCAGACAACCTGATGGCAATTATTGAAACGGTTGAGCCTGACAAGCGCCGCGGTCTGCAGAGAGTGGAACAATTGCTGGAGGAATTTTCCCTTACGCATATTGCCTCATCCATGGGATATGCGCTGTCGGGCGGTGAACGTCGGCGGGTTGAAATTGCCAGGGCTCTGATAACGAACCCTTTGTTCATACTGCTGGATGAACCGTTCGCAGGGATTGATCCGATTGCCGTCGCCGATATTCAGGGATTGATTGTTTCTCTCAAAAACAGGAACATCGGAGTCCTCATTTCAGATCATAATGTCCGGGAAACTCTGGGTGTTTGCGATTCAGCTTATATTATGAGCAGTGGTGTGGTTCTCGAATACGGTACGCCGGATGAGATTACCGCGAGTAAAAAAGCTCAGGAAATTTATCTGGGTAAAGATTTCAGGCTTTAATTTATACTATTAGGCGCTCAAGCTGAAACCTTACCACCCCTAGCCCCTCCTTTGTAAGGAGGGGAACTATAAGCTCCCCTCCTTACAAAGGAGGGGTTGGGGGTGGTTGGGTTTAGTGCATAAATATCCCATTTCGTTTGAGGTCAATGTTTCATGGCAATGGAGATGCGTCAACAACTGAAAATGTCACAGCAGCTTGTGATGACTCCGCAGTTGCAGCAGGCTATCAAGCTGCTTCAGTTGACGCGTCTGGAACTCCAGGATCTGGTTATTCAGGAACTTGAGGAAAATCCTTTGCTTGAGGAATCCACCGAAATGGAGGAGATTCACGAGCCGGATACCCTTGAAGTCGCCGAGCAGGAGTTCGAACCCGTGCAGGAGACTGTCGATTTCCATGAGGTGGAAACAGGCGAAGAGACCTTGCGGGACTGGGACAGCTACCTTGACGGCTACAACTACAGCTCCGGCGAGCAGCAGTACGGCGGAGAGGATGAACGTCCCTCCTTTGAAAATCTGCTGACAAAAAAAGGTACGCTGATCGATCACCTGTTGTGGCAGCTCCATATGGGACAGTACTCCGAAATGGATGTTCGCGTGGGTGAAGTGATCATCGGAAATGTCGATGATTACGGCTATCTGCGGGCGTCACTACAGGAAATTGCAGCGGCAAGTTCCGCGACGGAAGAAGATGTTCAGGATGTGCTGGATTGCATTCAGGAATTTGATCCGCCGGGCGTTGCGGCTCGTGACCTGCGCGAGTGCCTGCTCATTCAGGCCCGGAATCTGGGCATGAAAGGGAGTATTGTCGAAAGCATCCTGCAGAATCATCTTGGTGACCTGGAAAAACGAAACTACAAACAGATTGTCCGGTCATTGAAAGTTGATTTGAATCAGGTGCTGGTGGCCTCCAGGATTATTTCCGGATTTGATCCCCGCCCCGGCTCATCATTCAGTACCGATGACGTGCACTACATTTCTCCCGATATCTTTGTACAAAAAGTTGGTGACGATTACGTTGTCATGCTGAATGAAGAAGGGCTGCCCAGTCTGAAAGTCAGTACCCAGTATGCAGATGTCCGCGGAAGTGGTAAAATTAACTCCCAGACCGAGCAGTATATTAATGAAAAGATGCGTTCAGCCGCCTGGCTGATCAAGAGTATCCAGCAACGTCAGCGAACCATCTATAAGGTTGCAAAAAGCATAATCCGTTTTCAGCGTGAATATTTTGATCGCGGTATCGAGTTCCTGCGTCCTCTGGTGCTGAGAGATATTGCCGAAGATATAGGCATGCATGAATCAACCATCAGCCGGGTCACCACCAACAAATACATGCAGACGCCGCAAGGATTGCTGGAACTGAAATACTTCTTCAACAGCGGGCTCTCAACCAGTGACGGAGATTTTGTCGCCTCGGAGAGTGTGAAAAACAGAATCAAAGAGATTATCGAAAAGGAAAATACCCAAAAGCCGCTTTCCGACCAGAAAATAGCCGAGATGCTGACGGGACAGACCGTTAATATTGCCCGGCGCACGGTAACCAAATATCGCGAAATGCTTAATTTGGGGTCATCTTCCGACCGCAAACGACATTTTTGACGAACTGCTGTTTCGGCAGTCGTCCATTTCATAGTACCAACCACACAGGAGGATTGTATGCAGATAACGACGACATTCAGGCACATGGAACAGAGCGACGCCCTCAAGGCGTATGCTGAGGAAAAACTTGAGCGGGTAACAAAGTATATTGACAGCCCGATTAACGTACAGGTCTACTTTTCCGTAGAAAAAAAGATACGCCACATTGTTGAAATTGTTATAAATTCAAAAGGTATAAGTACCAAGGCTTCTGAGGCGACTCATGACATGTATGCCGCCATCGATGCGGTTATCGACAAGATTGAACGCCAGCTTGTCCGCTACAAGGAAAAAATAAAAGCTCATAAACCGAACGGTGACGAACGTGGCCGTCAGCTCTCCAAAAGGATTTTTGAAGGGGAGAGCATTGAAGCCAGCACCGATTCAATCGTAATCAAAACCACCACTGAAACAGCCAAGCCGATGTCGGTGGAAGAGGCTGTCATGCAGATGGATCTTCTCCATAAGGATTTTATTGTGTTCACCGATGCCGACAGCAGTGATATCAATGTCCTGTATCGTCGCAAGGACGGGAATTTCGGCCTGATAGAGCCGCAGCGCTCCTAGATCGATCAAAATCATCATGGACGGTATTTCACTCTCGATACAAGACCTGCTGACGGAAAATGAGTATGGCCTCGGTTTGTCGATTCTGGCCGGCAAGGAGGGACTCTCTCACCGTGTCTCCAGTTCACGTATTCAAAAACCGGGACTGGCTCTGGCCGGTTATACCGAGCACCTGCACCCGGACCGGCTGCAGGTGCTCGGTAATACCGAGATTTCTTACCTCCAACAGATTGACAATCTGGTTGCGGCAGGGAATCTTGCCGCTCTCTGCAGTTTTCCGATTTCCTGTTTCATTGTCACCAAAAACCTGCGCCCGCCTCAACTGCTGCTAGATCTTGCAGACTCCCACGCTATTCCGGTGCTTGCAACAGCTCATCAATCATCAACCTTCATATCTCTGATAACCAAATTTCTTGAAGAACGATTGTTGCCGACGACCCATCTGCATGGCGTACTGATGGACGTGCTGGGGGTCGGAGTTCTTATCTCCGGGAAAAGCGGCATCGGCAAGAGTGAATGTGCACTCGATCTAGTCATCCGCGGGCATCGGCTGGTTGCGGACGATATGGTCTTCATAAAGAAGAAGATGCCGGCGGTGCTGGTTGGACAGGCTGATGAGTCTCTTCAGTATCTGATGGAGATTCGGGGCCTTGGGATCATCAATATCAAGGATCTGTACGGGGTTTCGGCGATCAGGGACAAGAAAATCATGGATATGAAGCTGGAGCTGGTGGAGTGGGATGAGTCGCATGAGTATGACCGGCTTGGTGTTGATGACCGTACGGCGTCGATTCTCGGTATTGAAATACCGCACATTATTATTCCCGTCCGTCCCGGCCGCAATCTGGGCTCTATTGTTGAAGTTGCCGCCCGAAATAATCTGCTGAAAGGGATGGGGTATCACTCGGCCCGCGATTTTCAGGAGCGGCTCATGGCACGTATCGAGGCCCGACCGCTCGGGGATGAGGTAGAGTAGGCCATGCGGATTATCGTCATCACCGGCATGTCCGGGTCCGGAAAATCTACTGCCGTCAGAGCCCTGGAAGATGAAGGCTATTATTGTATCGATAATCTGCCGATACGCCTGTTCAAACGTTTTGTTGATCTGATCGGAAAATCGGGCGAGTCATTCAAGGGGATCGTGCTGGTTGCCGACATCCGTGGGCGGGAGTTTTTTAAAGGGTATGAAAGTGCCTTCCACAAGATTACAGGAGCAGGGCATACCGTGGAAATATATTTCTTCGATGCCCTGGACGACGTCCTGGTACGGCGTTTTTCTGAAACACGTCGGCGCCATCCTGCCGATGATAATTGTACGGTTGCCGAAGGTATCCGTATTGAACGTGATCGTCTGGGCGGTTTGAGACAGATGGCCACCAGAATAATCGATACCTCTGAATTTACGGTGCACCAGCTGAAGGAATTGATACTGAGAATAGTCAGGGGCGAGGATAACGAAAATCAGCTGGTAGTCGAAGTTCAGTCATTCGGATTCAAATACGGTGTGCCAGTTGAGTCAAGCATTGTTATGGATGTCCGCTTTCTTCCAAACCCTTTTTTTGTGCCGGAGTTGAAAGAGGGTTCAGGTCTTGATGATGCGGTACGTGATTATGTTCTTGATAATGTTGTTACGGCACAATTCATGGATTATTTTTTCCCGCTTCTGGACATGCTGTTGCCGGCACATCGTCAGGAAGGGAAATCTTATTTAACAATTTCGATCGGTTGTACCGGTGGGCGCCATCGTTCGGTTGCCATAGCAGAGGCCACCGGAATGCACTTGCAGGAAACGTGGTCCTCAGTGCGAATTATTCACCGGGATATTGAAAAGGGGCTTAAATGATAGGATTAGTTCTCGTTACCCACGCCGGCCTGGCGACCGCTCTTAAATTGTCCGCCGAGATGATTGTCGGGCCTATTGAACGCTGTGCTACCGTAGAAGTTGCTCCCGATGAGCGAGCCGATGACATAATGGCTCGCGTAGTGTCGGCAGTCGGTGCGGTGCAGGCGGACGGGGCTATTATAATGACCGATCTCTTTGGCGGTACACCTTCCAATATGGCGATGTCGTTTTTAAAAGAGGGGTGTATTGAAGTTGTCACCGGGGTGAATCTGCCGATGATGATGGAGTTTTGTTCGCGCCGCGAACGAATGTCGGTCGCCGAACTTGCATCGGATTTGTATCACACCGGACGTGAAGGAATTATCGTCGCCGGTGAATTGTTGAAGTAGGGGTGCCCGAACCATGCTTCAGAATGAATATCAGATCGTCAACAAACTTGGCCTGCACGCCCGTGCTTCAGCTCTTCTCGTGAAGACTTCCAGTTGTTTCAGCTCTGACGTCAAGCTGGCCCGTGAAGATGTGGAAGTTAACGGAAAAAGCATAATGGGTATTATGATGCTGGCGGCCTCGAAGGGTTCCATTGTCCGTCTGACCGTTGAGGGTACTGACGAAACCGAGGCTTTTCAAATAATTGGCGACCTGATTGCAAACGGTTTCGGAGAGGAATGATATGCGGACCTTCTCAGGAATCGCGGCTTCGCCCGGGATTGCCATGGGAAGGCTGCGCATTATTGACCGCAGCCGGAGCGTCATATCGGAATATTCGATCTCCACGGAAGCGGTGTGCCATGAAATCGCCCGCCTTGCACAGGCTATTGAAGATACCCGCGTCGAGCTTGAACAACTGAAATCCCGGCTCGCGGAAACAACCGGAGAACACCACCTCTTCTTTATTGAAACCCACCTTATGATACTTGCTGATGATCGCCTGATTACCGAAACATCGGAGATCATCAAAACCGGTATGATTAACGCCGAAGGGGCATTAAGGCGGACCCTGCACCGCTACCGGGAAAAATTTGCCCGCATTGAAGATCCGTATCTCCGTGAACGTATCAGCGATGTAGAGACGGTGATTGAACGGGTGCTTCGCAGTATGAGCGGCGAAGCGGTCGAACCTCTCCCCGAGCAGGAAGGGCAGATAATAATCGCAGCGCATGATTTTACTCCCGCCGACATGCTTCAAATCAATCGAACCAATGTTCTCGCTATCATAACGGAGATTGGCGGTCAAACGTCTCACACGGCTATCCTGGCCCGCGCCCTTGATCTGCCGGCGGTTATGGGTGTTGAGGGGATAACCGGGCTTCTTCCGGATGGTGTCGCGGTAATTGTTGACGGTTTGTCCGGTACCGTGGTTGTTGACCCGGATCAGGAAACGTTTCAGTTATCACTGCGCCGTAAACAGCATTACGAATATGTTGAATATGAACTTCTGAAAACCGCCCCTCTGCCGGCGGTTACCCGTGATGGTCATACGATGCATCTGCGTGGCAACGTCGAGATACCTGAAGAGGGCGCCTCTGTTCTGGGGCATGGAGGGAGCGGTGTCGGTTTGTACCGTACCGAGATGCTCTTTATGAACCGCACCTTTATGCCGGATGAAGAGGAACAGCTGGTGGTCTATCGAGCGATGCAGCAGGCGGTTGCACCTCATCCCCTAACCATCAGGACTCTCGATGCCGGTGGGGACAAACTGCTTGAAGGGATGGATCAGAGCGCGGAAGCCAACCCGGCCCTTGGAGTGCGAGCGATTCGTCTCTCACTGAGCATGCCTGACGAATTCAAAAAACAGCTGCGGGCGATTTTACGGGTCAGCGCTGACGGGCCGGTCAAAATCATGTTCCCGATGATTTCGGGACTGGAGGAAGTCCGTACGGTAAAAGCACTGCTTGAAGAAGCCAAGCGCGAACTGACCGCGTCCGGAATTGCGTTTGACCGTGCGGTTCAGGTCGGTGTGATGATTGAGATCCCGGCTGCGGTAACCCTGGCAGATTTGTTGGCACGTGAAGTCGATTTTTTCAGCGTCGGCACGAATGATCTGATCCAGTATACTCTGGCGATAGATCGCAGTAACGAACAGCTCTCACATATGTATCAACCGCTCCATCCAGCGGTGCTGAGGTCGCTGCGCCGGATCGTTCAGGCTGCTCATGGCGCCGGAATTCCCGCCTGTCTCTGCGGCGAGATGGCCGGTGATCCTCTCTGCCTGCCGGTACTGCTCGGTCTCGGCTTTGATGAACTTTCGATGGGATCCGGGTCGCTCCTCCGCGTGAAACAGATTCTCCGTCGCTGCACTATGGAGCGTGCCGCCAGAATTGCGGAAGGGTGCTTTGCTTTTTCAACCGCTGCAGAGGTCGAACTGTATCTCAAGTCTCAAATCACCATGGATGTAGCCGAAAGTATTGACTAATGACCCCTCTGATAATCTATCCTGTTTTTGCATTCGTTTTCGGCATGGTAGTCGGTTCATTCCTGAATGTCTGCATCTGCCGCCTGCCGAAGAATGAATCAATTGTTTCTCCCCCTTCTCATTGCCCACATTGCTCCTATCAGATTCGCTGGTATGACAATATTCCGTTGCTGAGCTATCTGTTTCTCCGGGGGAAATGCCGGGGGTGCGGTGCCCGTATTTCTCTCCAGTACCCGCTGGTTGAACTGCTCAACGGTGTCCTGACCCTGTTTCTGTTCCTCCGATTCGGGCCGACACCGATCTTTGCGACCCTGTTCCTGTTCTGCTCTGCGCTGGTGGTGATCACCTTTATCGACATCGAGCACCAGATAATCCCTGACGAAATATCGCTGTCCGGCATTGTGGTCGGATTTGTGCTCTCGTTTTTTCTAATCGAGCCAGGCTGGTTGAATTCACTGCTCGGCATACTGCTGGGAGGCGGCAGCCTGCTTCTGGTTGCTTACACCTACCAATGGCTCACCGGTAAAGACGGCATGGGGGGCGGTGATATCAAGCTGCTGGCCATGATGGGCGCCTTTCTCGGCTGGAAAGCTGTGCCGTTTATAATTTTTGCCGCTTCGCTGATCGGCTCCATCGTCGGTATTTCCATCATGCTGCTTCAGAAAAAGGATTCAAAACTGGCGATCCCTTTTGGGCCCTATCTCGCCTTCGGGGCGGTGCTGTATATTTTTTGCGGGAAACCGCTCATCCGGTGGTATCTGGGCCTGAGCGGCTTTTCTCAGGGGTAGC
>JANNLB010000121.1:0-3162 GCA_031396605.1 Geobacter sp.
CCAGCCTGGTAACATCGCGGTACGCCTCCCAACTGTCGAGCTGCCACGTATCAACCACTTGCTCCCATTCTGTCCACAGGAAGTGCTGACTGAACTTGTTACCTTCGACGGTTGCAGCCGCCTTTGAAATAAGCTGACTAATTACCTCACGGGTTGCCACCTGTGCCCGACCAAAATTCATTTCGTAGAGACGCAATCCGATTGTATTCATGGAGTGAACATCAATCCGCTCACCAAGACGCGGTTCACAGCCGATCAACCGTTTCAGTTTTGTTTTCAATGCGCTTGCCAGGGTATCGGAGAAGGTTGTCAGCAGTACCCGTGCATCAGGATTACTACGGGTCAAGTACACAGCACGGTGCAGGGCGACAATAGTCTTGCCCGTACCTGCTGAGCCAGATACCCGTGCTGGTCCGCTATAGTCCTTTTCTACCAATTGTCGTTGTGCCGGATGAAGAAATACAGTCCATTTCTCCCACGGGTAATCGAGCGCACTTTTCAGTTCTTCCACGTTATTCATCACACGGAAACGGCGCTGAGCATCGGGATGATCAAATGGATTAGTACCCGCTGCAACAGGTTGTGACTGTTGAGGGGTTCCTCCTGTCGCCAGTTCCAGCAGAGCTTCGGCGGCTTCGGCGGGGAGATGATCTGCAAGCTCAAGGATGGTGTCTTCATTGGCGGCACGGACATCATCGAGCCATTCTTTTGGGACACCATAACCAAGCAGGGTATCTGCCGCGATATTTTCAAACAATGGCAGTTTGGGTTGAACCAGTTGCGGGGCTTCCACGTACCGGGGGATGGTAATTTCCTGAACCGTCTCCCGAATTTCCACCAACTGTGCTGCACCAGTCTTGGGGTGGATCTCCAGCTTGCGGCGCTCTCCCCATTGGTAAGCTGGATCGTGGTGATCCACATAACAGAGAAGCAGGCTATCAGAAGACTTGTGAACGATTATCCGTAGATCACTACCAGCTCGCACCGACCAGAAGTTCTTATCTTTTGCTTTTTCGAGTTTATGGAAACTCATGCTCGGATTAGCTGGGTTAAGTTGCAGGTCAAAAGCCGTGGTTTTTACAGACTTCTGCTCCTCACCTGTCAGCTTGGTGAGGCTGTCTGTGAATGTATCGGCTATACGGAATTCCATCAAGTCACTCGATCCTTTTTACTCGGTACTAATTTTACAATACGATCAAAATCTGATTCGTACTTTCTGTCATCAATTACCCGGAATTTAGCAAACTCCTGCTCTGCATGAGATTTGGCAATCTGTGCAGACACCTTACCAGCATCTCGCAGAATTTCCCGATCATTCAAGGTAAGGAAACCTTCCAACTTGGTAATCCAGTCCTTCATTGTCATGGAAATACGCCGTGTCGCTTGTCCCTCGGCAAAGATCAGATACTGTTCTGCCAGATTGTTTAGTGCCCGAAGTTCATCTTCATTCAGATAGTTTTTGGCAACGCCAATATCAGATTTACGGATTCGAGAGCCTTCCCAAGTTGTCAGCCCCATATTCAGCTGGCTGCTGTCGGCTCGCGATTGAATCAATTCTGCGGCTGTTTGTCCATGTATTGCATAATGAACCTTGTTCTGAACGGTGGCAAAAAACTCCTGAGTAAGCGGATGATTGGGATCATAGTCAATGCTGGTGGCATAGATGTCGGTGATTTTCTGATAAAAACGACGCTCGCTAGTTCGGATGTCCTGCAAGCGTTTTGTCAGTTCGTCGAAATAATCTCGGCCTTTGCCAGGATTCTTCAACCGCTCATCGTCCAGCACAAAACCCTTGATAATATACTCTTTCAGCTTGTCACTGGCCCATTGTCTAAAACGCGCGCCTGCCTGGCTTCTGACCCGGTAGCCTAAGGCAAGTACCATATCCAGATTGTAGTGAGCTACTTCATACTGCTTACCATCGGCGGCAGTTGTTCGGAAAAGCCGAACAACTGAATTCTCGTCTAGTTCACCATCTTCAAAGATATGCTTGATATGCTCGCTGACGGTTCCCTTGGACTTGCCAAACAGCTCGGTAAGCTGTTTCTGGCTCAGCCACAGGTTTTCCGCTTCCAACATAACATCAATCTTGGTACGACCATCCTCGCTGTGGTAGATTAGAAATTGATTATTTTCACTCTTCACACTTCTCTCTTCACTCTTCATACCCGAAACACCTTCATAACTTCATCCCCCAAATGATTGATCACCTTCACGGCGATTCGCCCAGTATTCGGTTTATCAAATGGCCGAGAAGTATCGCTGTTCAGTGATGCCCATGCGTCTTCGTTGATTTCAGCCTTGAGGGTGGTCTTCAGTGATTTGTATGGATCGTTTGACCCAAGGAAATAAGCATGACGGACGAAGAAACTTTCTTCGTTATAGTCGGTGTCGATGAACCAGCAGGCGATACCTTCAGCGCCGTCGCTGCGAACTTCGCCAGTGTTGGGATGGAAGACGTCAACGCCGTGAACAGTGATTTGTGAATAGTGGATAGTTGTTAGCGGCGTGTTGAGAGGGACTTCATGAGTGCGTGAAGCATTTTGTTGATCTCGGCGCAATCGTTCAACAAACTCTCTGAATTCCCGATTTCCAGAAAGCCCAAGTTTGCCGATAAAATCAGAAAGGTTTCCAATTCCGCCAGGGAGCCGCGCGCAATGCCAAGAAACTGAAGAAATTCCCCCGTATTCCGACGAGCTTGACCCTCTGCGATATTTGCCGGAATTGATGTCGCCGCCCGCCGCATCTGTGAGATAATCCCAAACTTCTCCTCTGTTGGATAATTTCGCGTAATCGCGTAAATCTTCCCGGCCAAGTCGATTGATTTCTGCCAGACTACCAGTTCCCGATACGAGCTTAAAGATGTCATAGGGCGCTACCTTCCTTCCTGAACTATCCACTAACCACTCTTCACTAGCCACTGTAATGTCCGGCTCGCCAAAGATGACGAATAGGTTCCCTTTGCCGGTGTTTTTGAGGTCGTCGGCCATGTGCAGATCTGCGTTCATGCGCGCCTTGAGAACCGGGATGCGACCGAGTTTATCAAAATCCGAGGAGCGGGCGTCGTAGTTGAAAGCGCAGGCGATGAGGACATCGAAACCGGCATCACCGGCCTCGCGGGCGGCCTGCACCAGATCGGGGCGGGAGACTGTGCCGAACTCG
>JANNLB010000129.1:0-9874 GCA_031396605.1 Geobacter sp.
TGGGTGATCAGCAGCAGGCAGCAGCGATAGACCGACCGCCGGATATCATCCAGCCAGCGGTGACCGGTGTTGTACCCCTCCACCGCTCCCTGAACTTCGGTCAGAGCGGCAGCGTAAAGGCTCTCCCGACCGACGAGGTCAGGATCGAAACGCAGCCGGAACAGATGGATCAGGAGCTGCGCCATTTCGGGATGATCATAAAATGCACTTTGAACGTCCTCCAGACCGAAACGCTCCGGCTGTCCGTGGGCCAGACTGGTGTGACAGAAGGCGATGCAGGCGTTCACCAATGCGGCATCCTCTCCGGAGATGAGACCTTCAACTACATACTGACGATAGGCCGGTGATGACGTGGAGAGGATTTGCGTCGTGCAGAGTTCTCGTTTCAGCCGGGCGGCCAGCGGGCTCTCGGGAGATATATCTTCGCCCTGACGGCTGATAACGAGAAAAGACCCCAGGAAATAGGGATGAATACCATTTGAGATGGTCAGGCAATAGGCCCTTCGGATACCGACATCCAGTCGGTTGAAGACCTCCAGCAGCTGCAGCAGAAACTCTCCCTGCGGCGGGTTGCCGACCGCGAACAGCACACGGGTCTCGCTGCTCCCTTCACGCTCAACCCGGGCGATATCAAGAAACAGCCCACCGGAGGCGTTGGAGCTGTCGAACAGCCAGACCAGATACGCGATCCGCGAAGGGGGAGACATCCGGATAAAATTTTCGTTGTTCAGCCAGAGTATTTTCAGCAGCCGATCAAGCTTTTTCAGGTCAAAAGCGGGGAATGATGTGCGCAGTTCCCCTTTCACCTTGCGCAGCAGCGCCACCGGGATGTCTACTTCACGGTTCAGGTCGATTTCATGATTCTGGCGACGATCGAATTCAAAGCGCTGGATTTCAAGCTCCCGTTCAATTCCGGGCATATCGGCATTTGAGTGAGAAAACATGGCATAGGATATCTCACGCTCCCCGACCCGGCGCAGAGTACCATAGAGTGAGCCGGGACGATTGACGCTGGCGATCACCAGCCTCTTTTCCTGATCGGCAAGAATCAGATGCCTGTTCTGCTGCAAGCGCCCCATCTCCCTTGCCAGCTGTGTCAAGGCATCCTCTTCGTCTGCCATGGCCTGAAAAAAATAGGGACTCATATTCTGCTGTAGCCAGGCAGCGTTCTCTTCGGCGGCGATTCGGGACGCGTTTGCGCTGCGACGGACGAGCGTAGACAGGTGCATGATCTCTCCCCTTGAAGAAATTGATTATACCCCCCGCAGTATAGCTCTATATTTGCAATCAGCAAAGTTTTACTGTCGATAAAAATAACCAAAGCTTTTCTTGACCGTATACCGTTAGAATTGCTATAGACATACTACACTTTTTATTCCACCTGTAAACGAGGGGCAGCGCGGTGCCCGAGAAACTTTGCACAATTCAACCACATTCAAACGGCATGGCGGTTCTGACCATTTCCGGGAGCCGGACCGCCTCTGCCGGAGAGCTACTGGAGTCTCTGCGCCGCCAGATTGCCGCAGTTACCGGTAATAATGACATCAGGGGGGTCCTTTTGACCGACTCTGAGAATGGTTTTTGCCGCTGCCGGATCGCGAGCGGCTCCTCTGTCCATGATGCTGCAGCGCTGTCCGGTTTCGCTCAGCAGGTCACATTCAGCCTTGAAAAAATCGGCAAACCCTGCCTTGCAACCATCGAAGGAGAATGCTCCGGATTAGGATTGGACGTTGCTCTGGCATGTGATTTTATCGTGGCATCACGGGGTGCACGTTTCGGATTTCCTGACATCGCAGCAGGATTGATTCCCTTCGGTGGAGGCACTCAACGCCTTGCCCGACTGGTCGGTAAGTCGAAGGCAAAGGAAATAATCTACAGCGGTGATCTGATTGATGCGGAAGAAGCCCACCGGATCGGCTTGATAAACCGGCTTTATCCAACGAGAGATGCTCTGACACAGGCAGAGAAGCTGCTGGAACACATCTGTACCCGCAGTCCACATGCCATCCGCATCGGCGGCGAGGTTGTCAATGCCGGTTACGATATCGACCTGCGCACCGCCTGCATGCTGGAGCGGGATGCCTTCGCCCTCTGTTTTTCCAGTTTCGACCAGAGAGAAGGAATGCAGGCTTTTCTGGACAAACGGCAGCCGCGGTTCAAAGGGGAATAACCATGACCTTGGAACGAGGCTGCGTTCAGGTATATACCGGCAACGGCAAGGTAAAAACGACCGCAGCGCTCGGGCTGGCGTTGCGGGCTATCGGGCGAGGTCTCAAGGTCTGCGTGTTCCAGTTCATCAAAGGGGGGGGGCGCTACGGCGAACATTTTGCGGCTGAAAAACTGGCGCCGCTGCTGACAATCATCCAGACCGGCCGGCCGGGGTGGGTCAACACCAAAGACATTACCGAAGACCGGCAAACCGCGCAGGAAGCGTTAGTCCGGGCTGGAGAGCTGTTGACCTCCGGTGAGTATGACCTCTTTATCTGCGATGAAATCAACGGCGCCGCCGGCTTCGGCCTGATTGACGTCGAGCAGGTGCTTGAACTGATCAGCAGGAAACCGGAAAAAACAGAACTGGTGCTGACCGGGCGAAACGCTCACCAGCGGGTGATCGAAGTCGCTGATCTGGTGACAGAGATGCGGGAGATCAAACATTACTATAAGGCGGGTGTTCCGGCACGCACCGGGATCGAGATGTAGGACTAACATACTGGAGGTAATCTACCATGGCTGAAAGAATACTACGCGTACTTGTCGGAAAACCGGGGCTGGACGGCCACGATCGTGGAGCTAAAATAATTGCCCGCGCCTTTCGCGACGCCGGCTTCGAGGTCATCTACACCGGACTGCACCAGACCCCCGAGCAGATCGTCTCGGCCGCTATCCAGGAGGATGTTGACTGCGTCGGGCTGTCGATTCTGTCTGGTGCCCACAACACGCTGCTTCCGAAGATTACACAGCTTTTTAAGGAAAAAGGGGCCGAAGATATCAAGGTATTCGGGGGGGGCGTCATACCTGAAGACGACATCCCCGGACTTAAGGCAGCAGGTATCTGCGAAGTATTTACTCCCGGCACTTCGACGGAAGATATCGTCGCCTGGGTGAGAAACAACGTTCAGCCCCGGGCCTGATGCCCTATAAAAAACTCCGCATAGAGGTCATGAACCGGGTCGGGTATATTCTGCTCGCATCCGGTTCCCGCTTCAACAAACTCTCCATCACCACCATTCGGGAACTGAAGCGCGCCTTCACACAGCTTGAGGAAGAAGCGACGTCGCACGTGCTCGTTCTCAGCGGGTATCCGGGAGAATCATTTGCCGTCGGGGCCGACATTGGGCAGATGGTACATTTTTCTCCAAGCGACGCCTTCCACTTTGCCGAACTTGGCCAATCCCTGTTCGACCAGATCGAGTCCTGCACAAAACCGGTCATCGGCGCTCTAAACGGCATCACCATGGGAGGGGGGTGCGATCTTGCCATGTCATGCGATATCCGCTTTGCCGCAGAAGGGTTGCGGGTGGGGCATTCCGGCGCAAAACTCGGCATCATCACCGGCTTTTGCGGAACCCACAAGCTGCCCCGCATAGTCGGCAAGAATTATGCGCGGGAAATTTTCATGACCTCGGAGATTTACGGCGCAGCGGAGGCGCTACAAATGGGGCTGGTTGACAGGGTATATCTCGAAAACGAATTCTGGCGGGAGGTTACTCACTTCGCAGAGCGGATCGCCAGCCATCCCCTGACCGCACTTTCCGCTGCAAAACGACTCGTCAACGCCGCCGAAGACACCGACCTGCGCAGCGGCTGCCTGCTGGAGCGGGAGACGGCGACCCACATCAATTCCCTTTATAGTTAAACCCCCAAACTATTCCAGATATAGCTGTAAACCTCCCGCGCCGCTGCCTGCTTGTCATTATCGGTGAACGGAGGTGACGGCAGTAGCGGGTATAGGTGGCCGAGGATGAACACCTCGACCTCTGCCTGTGTCTGCTCCTTCTGAGTCCACTGCTCCAAAGGGGCCAGCAGCACTTGTATCTCACGCAACAGACTCCGGCTGGCAACCTTTACCCGTTCCCGGTCAGCCTTGCCCAGGTCATCCCGCAACAACAGGCTGAACAACGCGTACTCCTCTTCTGTTAATCCTTCTTCCATCACCCTGCGCTGCTCTTCATCAAGACTGGCGGCCAGGTCAACCAGCCTGGCAAAGGTGTCCTCAATGCTGACGCGATCCTTCTCGCGGTTGTAGTCGGCAACTATTTCCTGATAGCGCTTGTAGTAATCCATTCGCATCGGATTGCGCTTCAACATATCTGCCAGTTTTTGTTCCACAATCTCGCGTATATCCTGAATAGCAGTGGCCTTGCGGCGTACCTTGCGGGCAAACTCGTCCCGAAGTTTTTCTAGATCGATATTGCTCAGATCATAGAATGTGCTCTCTGCGGATGGATCAGAGGCAGTTGTCTGTGCGCGTATGGCTTCGTTGACAATGCGGTGCAATTCCTTGAGCAAGGCCGTCACATCTGCGGTGTCTCGCCGTTCCGTCAGTTTCTTGTATATCGCCTCAATGTTGTCGTGGCGCTCTGCGTACAGCCAGGTTGACGGCTCCGTCAGCAACCCCTTGAAGCGGATGAACACCTGGCGTGCCATAATCTCGAAGCGTCGCTTCGACTCGTCGGATGTATAGACCGCCTCCACGGCATCAGCCAGGGCCAGAATGCGAGAAAAGCCATTTGTACCGACCAGCTGCATTGCGTCAAAACCGAGCGACAGTAAATGTCGTTCAGTCTCCTCAATGGCATCCTTCAGCGCAACAACACGTTCTTCAATTGGCGCTACGATCTCTTCTCCGCTACCGCCCTCGTCACCAAGGGCATACTGAGCCAACGCCTCCCGCAGGCTCTTCAGCATGCCATTATAGTCCACAATCAGGCCAAAGTCCTTGCCGGGGAAGCGTCGGTTAGCGCGGGCGATGGCCTGCATCATGTTGTGCGCCTTCATCGGCTTGTCGATATAGAGAGTGGACAGGCACTCCACATCAAACCCGGTCAACCACATGGCGCAGACAATTGCTATGCGGAACGGGTGATTCGGGTTTTTGAAAGCTGTCTCCACATCAATACGCTTGCCGTCCGGGGTTTCGAAGCCCTGCTTCATGATTGCCCGGTGCGGTATGATGTTGAATCCCCACTCCTTGAAAGCAACTACTTCGCCCTGGGCTTCACTGATGATAATCTCGATGATACTGCTCTCCAGCCAGGCAGCCTGTGCGGCGAACTGATTCTTTTGATCAGTAAGCAACTGCCTGGTTTCGCTGTCACATGGCACAGTCAGGACTGTCTCGCGTGCCAATATTTCTTTACGTATAATCGCCAGCTTCTTTTTCCACCTCGGTATTATCAGCTTATGCATCCGGGCACAGGTGATCTTGTCGATACAGACCAGCATCGACTTGCCCGATTCCCAGCGGGTGGTCGCATGTTCCACAAAATCGTCGGCCAGTTTTTCCAGGCGGTCGTCGGCAGTGATGACTTCGTAATCCTTGCCCAGCAGCTTTTCCAGCAGCGCAGTCTGATCCTGATCCAGATCAGCCTTCTCTACGGCCTCGGCGATCCGGTCGTTCAGGTCCAGCCTGGCGATGCCCAGCTTCTCTCCCCGGTTCTCGTAGACCAGTTTGACTGTTGCGCCGTCTTCTTCGGAACGCTTGAAGTCGTAGCAGGAGACGTAGCCACCAAATATACGTTTGGTCAGGTTGTCATTTTTGAAGAGCGGTGTGCCGGTGAAACCTATAAAGGCGGCATTGGGGAGTGCAAGGCGCATGTTGCGGGCCAGTTTGCCGGCCTGAGTGCGGTGGGCCTCGTCGGAGATTACAATGATGTCGTCGCGGCGGCTGTAAGGTTTCTCCGGATTCACACCCTGGTTAAACTTGTGAATCAGGCTGAATATATAGCGGTGGTTCTGCTTGAGAAGTTGTTCCAGCTCCTTGCCGGAATTTGCCCGTGGCGTCTGCTCATCAGCAGCACCGCAGCCGACAAAGGTCCGGTATATCTGGGTGTCCAGATCGTTGCGGTCGGTCATCAGCACAAAGGTGAAGTTTCCCGGTATGCTCCGGCGCACCTTTTCGGTAAAGAATGCCATGGAGTAGGACATACCGGATCCCTGGGTATGCCAGAAGACCCCCAGTTTGCCGAGGTCGGGATGGGCAGCCACGGGGAATTGCAGAGTTCTGGGTTCTTCTGCATTTTTAATCCCTTCCCTTTCAAGTACCCTCTGGGGCATAAAGGGAAGGTTAGGATGGGGATGGGGTAGATCGCTGTCAGTCGCCTGCTCCCATGGCAGCTCGATTACCCTATATTTCAGGCGCTCTTCCGGTGGGAACTGTTTTTTCAGCTCCTCCTGGAGGACAACCAAGGCCACTGCACAGTTGACACCCATCACCTGATGATTACGGGCTACGACCTTGCGCACCGCTCCAGGCTTGCTGGCGTCGAAAAGGATGAAGTTCTCCAGGATATCCAGCAGCCGATCCTTGTCGAGCATGCCATTCAGCAGCACCTCGGCCTCTACACTCCCCTTGTCCCGCTCATCCAGCCGTTTCCACTCGCCAAAATGGTCCCACTCGCTGGTGATGGAGCCGTACCGTGCCCGGTGGCCGTTGCTGACAATCAGGAAAGCGTTGTGATGGAAGGCATGAGCAATGACATGCTCGTCCAGATAGTCCTTCAGGTTGCCGTCGAATCCGGCACGAATGTTCTTGTAGACCGCCTTCAGCTCGATAAAAACCAGCGGCAGACCGTTCACGAAGCAGACCAGATCGGCGCGGCGGTTGTAGTTGGGGGTTCGCAGGCCGGTAAGCTTCAACTCGCGTACTGCTACAAAGCGGTTGTTCGGTTTCCCGTCAGTTGTCCCGTTCTGAAAGTCGATGACTCGCGCCTGGGCATGGCGCAGGGTGCCGTTCGGCTCCCGGTAGCTGACCGGTACACCGTCGCGGATCATCTTGTAGAAGGCTTGATTGTGCTGCAAGAGGGAACGGGTGAAGTCGTGATAGGTAAGTTTGGTAATCGCTTCGTCAACAGCCGAAGCAGGTAGCTGGGGATTCAACATGACAAGTGCCTGGCGTAGATCCCGTTTCAGGACCACCTCGCGGGTATCGGCACGCCCCAGCAGGCTATTCAGACCGAAGTCCTCCTGGTTCCATGCGTAGACGTTCTCCCAACCAAGCTCTTTCTCCAGGTGCTCGGCAAAGGTAGCCTGTACCAGCCGGTCTTCGCTGTTGATGTCGGTGATCATAAAATCGCCTTTGTAATCAAGATGGCGTTTATTTCAGATGAGACCTCCGAGGTTTCTGAAACCTCGGAGGTCTGCATGTGTCAACTTGGAATAAAGTTAAGCCGACTGACGGTTTTTTGCCGGTGCTTTTAACCGAGGGGCGGCAAGGTCCACAATTTTGCCTTCTTTATAGACGTAGCAAGGCGTGTGAGTCTTACGAGCCAGCTTCAGGGCATTGGCGGCAGATCTCTTTAGCGCCTGAGTAGCGCCGAGCAGATCAGGGTCTTTGGGTTGTTCTTTTTTCTTCATTGTTTTTCTCCCCAGGCAAGAACTTTCAGCTTGCTTCCCGAATTGTCGTAGAGCATCCAGGCATTAACCAGCGGTTTATACAAACCGTCCAGATTCTCCAAACCTGCTTTGAACCGGCGACGGATGGTCTCTTCCGGTACATTGTGACCTCCCTGAATCACACGGGCGGCAACACGAACCACTGCCATGTCAGCGTTTGGCAGACTCAGAAAGATCAGTTTAACATGATAGCCAAGCGCCCGCCATTCACGGATTTTATGAGCATAGCCGCGACCACTTAACGTCGTTTCAAAGGCAAAGCTCCGGCGCTGGGCAACACGTTGTCCAATTTCTTCCAGCATCAGCCTTCCAGCTCGAATGGCAGCTGCATCCGGATTAAATGGCGACAGTCCGGCAGCAATCAGGTCGGCATTGATAAAGTCAGGGCAGTTCGCCTCGTGGGGAAGGAATTCACGGGCAAAGGTGGTTTTGCCGGCACCGTTTGGCCCGGCAATGATGACAACTTTCAGTTCATCGCTCATACGCTTATCTCCCCGCTCATCAACTTCGGTAACAGTACACTGCCTGGAGAGACTTCATGTCGTTTATCTGACCTTCAAGGCTCATCCCTGTAGCTCCCTGCTACTTTTGATCGTCAAAAAATGAAGGCTGCAGCGGTTTCTGAGATTGCCATTGATAACGAAGTGGTTTAGCAAGCTTCTTCGCCTGACCTTCTTCAACGGCGCGTTTAAGCCAATCGTTAAGCTGTGTTTTGCATATATCAAGGCGGGTCAGTAACTCATCCACATTGAGAGGCGTTTTTGTAGTCAATACCTCGAACTGTTGCAGGAACAGATTATAAAAACTGACTCTTTCGATGACTGTCGCTTCGATTGAGTCCTGTATAACTGGGGCCGGACTCTTACTAATAAATTCTGTCAGAGGTGGTTCACTAACCGCTAGCGGGTACTCTTTGTTTTCCGACAGGGACATCTGAGCAAGAACAATTGATTCAGTTTTTTGCGTACCCTGCTCAACCCGCTTTTCGAAATACTGTTTAACGGTTTTCATCAATACATCCAGGTCAAGGCGATCTCCCGGCAGCAAGCTCCCGCCCATACGCACCAGCTCAGCATTGCCGGTTGAAGATTCGGTGGACGATTTGACCAAGAGTGGAACCCATTTCTGCCGTAAATTCTCAACTGCTCCGCTCCAGGTACCTCCCTTGTTTTTGGTAGATGAAACCACGATTGAGGCATTGGCAAGGCAGTAGATATACTTGTTGCGTGACATCGCATTGCCGACATCGAAACCGGCTTCCGGGTTAAAAGGCGAGATTAGTACCAGATTATTGGCCATCAGCGCTTTGCGATACTTGGCTGATGTGGCGGCACGCAGCAGGCTGTCGGCCATTATGCCTATTGCCGTCCCTTCATGCGCCAGTGCACCCAGCATAGCCGCTTCGTCGATACCGCGAGCGCCACCAGATACGATCGAATACCCCTGTGCAGCGGCATCACTGCCTAGAGTCGCTGCAAACTTCAAATCAGCTTCCGTTGCGTCACGCGAGCCAATAACCGCAATCCCTCCTTTGTTAAGCAGGTTGCGGTTGCCACAGCCGAAAAGCACCGGCGGAGAATCTGTTTTGAGTAACTGCTTCAAGCGGCCAGGATATTCTGCGTCCGAACGGGTCAAGATCCACAGCCCAGCCCGTTGCCATTTTTCCAGGGCCAGAGCCAAGGCACTACCGCGATTCAGTAAAAAGCGAACTCGATCCAGAGTTATCGTCTTATCACTCCAACCGGACAGAAAGGAACCCGGATCATTTCTCACCAAGGCTTCCGGCAGCGTATCATGCTCCTTCAGCCAAAGTGCAAACCGGCCCCATTCGGTTGGCGACAGAGGGCAAGGGTCTCCTTTAACTGCTTTTGTAAAATAAGCCGTCAGCAACAATACTGCCTGTGATTGCTCGCTGATATTCATATTAATCTCCAGTACTCGTACTTGCGGACGGATCAGACCAATTGGGCTGATAATTAAACCGCAAGTGTGCCTTTACAACCGGGATAACCGGAACATCCGAGAAACTGCGAACCGGCATTTTTGCCCTGCTTTGCCGTGCGCAACACCATCGGCTTACCGCAGAGAGTGCAAGTGGGAAGATGCTTGTTATCCGCCGGATCAGTCCGATCGGACCGATGATAACTACCACTACGCTTTTGCACCCGCGCCGCCGCCAATTGTTCGCTGTAGCCGCCATCTTTGACAAAACTTCGCTCCAAACCGCTTATCTGCTGGTCCAGCAGATAATTTGCCTGAT
>JANNLB010000134.1:0-15729 GCA_031396605.1 Geobacter sp.
CGGTCCTGACGTTTCCTGGAACGACATTAGCGCTTCTCCGGCGCCTCTGTCGGGAGGTGCGGATACAACACTTGCTACGCTTGATGGGTGGCTCGAAAATATCAGGAGGATTAAATTATGTCGCTAAGTGATGCACTGAACACGATTGTCCGGGGCGTTGATGGATCGCTGGCCGCTGTTATTATGGCGTATGACGGAATTCCGATTGAAGAAGTTATTGTTGAGCAGTCAGAATTTGATATGCAGCTGCTGACGGTCGAATACGCAACTGTTCTTAAAGAGATCAAGCGTGCGGTTGGCGTAATTAAAATGGGTGACCTTGAAGAAGTATCCATTTCAACATCACGTACCTGTGTCGTTGTCAGAGTTTTAAACGATGATCTTTTTGCCGCTCTTATAATGAGTCGAGACGGCAATATCGGCAAGGGGCGCTATATGCTCAAGCTCAAATCATTTGAAATACTGCGGGAGCTTTCATAATAATGAAATTTCTGGTACTGCACGGCCCTAATTTGAATCTGCTTGGTAAACGGGAACCCGGGATCTACGGCAGTCAATCGCTTGCGGAAATTGATTCCGCACTGGAAAAGCTGTCTGCAGAGTTAGGGTGTGAACTGACATTTTATCAATCCAACTCCGAAGGAGAGTTGATCGACGCGATCCAGGCTGCCGTACTGAATTGTCACGGCATATTGATCAATCCGGCCGCGTACTCGCACACAAGTATCGCAATTCGTGATGCCCTCTCGGCAGTGGGACTTCCTTTTGTTGAGGTTCACCTCTCCAATATTCACAGTCGGGAAACATTCCGCCATACCAGCTTGATAGCCCCGATTGCAATCGGCCAGATCAGTGGATTCGGTCGTAACAGTTATCTGCTCGGCCTACGGGCATTATTTAACTACGTTAAAAATATATAGAAGAACATACGATCTATTCGCCTCTTTTACTGAGCACCCTAAAAACTGTTTGTAGTCAGGGTTTCATTTATGCTAAAAAACAGGCGCTCCCGTCTGAAGCGGTTCTTCGAAGAATATTCTCTTAACGCCGTTTTATTCACTGATCTCAGGAATATCCGGTATCTGAGCGGTTTTACCGGTTCAGAAGGTGCTTTGCTGATTGCGCCGGATCACGCTTGGTTTTTGTGTGACTCCCGTTACACCGCGCAGGCCGCTGAAGAAGTTACGGATGCTGAAATCCGGGAATGTGCCGCGATTCGTATCGATACAGTAGCCGCTCTGGCCGACGAATATGGCCTTGACCGGATCGGTTTCGAGGCGGCTCACACGACAGTCAGTGCTTTTCGGCGAATGTCCGGGAAGTTAAACGGGATTGAACTTGTTGAACTTGATGCCGGTCTTGATGAAATTCGAATCTGTAAAGACCCCGCCGAAATTGAACTGCTCTCCTCGGTTGCCACGCTTTCGTCGTTGGCCCTTGCTTCGGTCCTGGAAAATATCAAACCGGGGGTTAGAGAAACTGACATCGCTCTGGCGCTTGAGCTTGAAATGCGGAGACGTGGCGCAGATGGCAAGGCGTTCGATTTTATCGTCGCTTCCGGGGCACGAGGCGCCATGCCTCATGGCAGGGCCAGTGACAAGATCATTCAGTCAGGTGAACTGGTAACTATTGATTTTGGCGCATTGAAAGACGGCTATTATTCCGATGAAACGGTCACGATTGCCTGCGGAGAGCCGGAAAATAGAGCTCGGGAGATTCACTCGATCGTCAGGACAGCCCATGATCTTGCCATACAGGCGGTCAGACCTGGTGTCAGCTGCAAGGATCTTGATGAGGTTGCCCGCGCGTATATCCGTAACAAAGGGTATGGTGACTTTTTCGGACATGGATTGGGCCATGGCGTCGGTCTGGAAATTCACGAAATGCCGACCCTGTCTCCTCTCGGGTCAGCGCTGCTGGCAGAGGGCATGGTCATTACTATTGAACCCGGCATCTATATCCCCGGCTTCGGTGGTGTCAGGATTGAAGACACTGTTGTTGTGACCGGAGACGGGTGCCATGTTCTAACCAGTGCCGATAAACAATTGCTGGTTCTGTAGATTTCAAAAACGTTCAACACAATCCAGATTCATTACTAATCAGACTGACGGTAAAAAGGAGACAAATTGAAATGGATATCAAAGACCTGAAACTACTGATAAAACTTGTGACTGAAACAGACATCACCGAATTTGAAATGGATAATTCGGACGAAAAAATTATCATCAAGCGCGGCCACAAGCCGGAATATGTTACGCTTGCGGCTCCTGCTGCCCAGCAGTATGTTCACCCCGGTTATCAGCCTGCTCCGTTTCCAGCACCCGTTGCTGCTCCGGTTACGTCTGCTGCGCCTGCAGCTGAAACAGGCGACACTCTCAATTCACCGATTGTCGGAACTTTTTATGAGGCCCCTGGTCCGGAAGCGCCTCCCTACGTTATCGTCGGTCAGGTTGTAGAAAAAGGGCAGGTTCTCTGTATCGTTGAGGCGATGAAATTGATGAACGAGATTGAAGCCGAGTGTAAATGCAAAATTTTAAAGATCTGTAAAGACAACGCCCAGGCGGTAGAATTCGGCGATGCACTGTTTGTAATTCAGAAACTATAATTTTATTCCAAGTCCTGAAAAACAGGATAAGTGCGTTAACGAAGTTGTTTTTTTTCAGCCCCAATAAACGGGATAAGTACGTTCACGAAATAATTTCCGCAAAAAAGCCGCAGAAATGATTTCTATCGTACTAAAAACGCAAAAAATAACTTCTAACTTACTAAAGCGGGGTTCGCCTTCATGTTTCATAAAGTATTAATTGCCAATCGCGGTGAGATTGCCGTCAGGATTATCAGGGCATGCAAAGAGCTGGGCATCAAGACCGTAGCTGTATATTCCCAGGCTGATATACATTCTCTCCATGTCAAGCTTGCCGACGAGAGCGTCTGCATCGGTCCTGCTTCCAGTGCTTTGAGTTATCTCAATATAAATGCCATTATCAGCGCGGCCGAATTGACGGATGCCGAAGCGATTCACCCCGGCTACGGTTTTCTGTCTGAAAACCCCAAATTTGCCGAGGTGTGCGAAAAATGCGGCATCACTTTTATCGGGCCGACCGCCGAAAGTATGCGTATCATGGGCGACAAAATCAGTGCCCGTCAGGCGGTTATAAAACAAGGTGTACCGATTCTGCCCGGCACCAAAGAGGGGGTCCATTCAGTTGAGGAAGCGGTTAAAGTTTCCAGGGAGATTGGATTTCCGGTAATCATCAAGGCTACTGCCGGCGGCGGCGGGCGCGGCATGAAAATAGTACATTCACAGGCTGCCCTGCCGAATGCGTTTGCAACTGCCCGCGCGGAAGCTCAATCCGGTTTCGGAAATCCCGAAGTCTATATCGAACGATATTGCGAAAAACCGCGGCACGTTGAAATTCAGATACTGGGCGACAAACATGGCAATGTTATTCATCTGGGTGAACGTGACTGTTCAATTCAGAGGCGTCACCAGAAATTAATAGAAGAGGCGCCTTCAACAGTTGTCACGCCTGAAATTCGTAAAGCTATGGGTGATGCCGCCGTCAGGGCTGCAGCTGCCGTCGGTTACAACAGCGCCGGCACTGTTGAATTTCTGGTGGATAAACAGAATAATTTTTACTTCATGGAGATGAACACCCGTATACAGGTTGAGCATCCGGTGACCGAAATGATTACCGGTGTGGACCTGGTCCGGGAGCAGATCCGTTCAGCCGCCGGAATACCGCTGCGCTTCAAACAGGAAGACATCAAGTTCAGAGGGCACGCGATAGAGTGCCGTATCAACGCCGAAGATCCATTCAAATTCACCCCCTGCCCGGGTAAAATTACAGCGTATCATCCTCCGGGCGGTTTCGGCGTTCGAGTTGATTCGTTCGTGTACGACCAGTATTCTGTTGTGCCAAATTATGATTCACTGATCGGGAAGCTGATTGTTCATGCAGATACACGTGAAGAAGCAATCAAGCGGATGGCTCGTGCGCTTGACGAATTCCGGATTGAAGGAATTAAAACGACAATTTTCTTTCATAAGCGCATTATGGCTAACAAAGATTTCATCGAAGGTGATATTGATACCTCTTTTCTTGAACGAATAGTGCTGGAGTAACTGCCATGGACTTTCCTGATGAACTGAAATATTCGAAGGAGCATATCTGGGTCAGAATTGAAAACAGTTCGGCAGTTATCGGCATCACTGACTTCGCCCAGGAGGAATTGGGTACAGTCAGATGCGTGGAACTGCCTGATGAAGGAGATGAAATAGAACAGGACGATTCGATCGGATCAATCGAAGCCCAAAAGACAGTAACTTCAATATATGCTCCCTTCAGCGGGACTGTCCGGAGCGTCAATCATGAAGCACTGGACAACCCGGAGCTGCTCAACGACGATCCGTACGATGGCGCCTGGCTGGTTGAAGTCTCGCTTGACGATCCTGAAGAACTGAAAAATCTGCTGTCAGCTAATGATTATGCCGACTATATTGAAAGCAGGGATTAATTTTTGACATAATCCATGGTATAAGGGCGGGGTCATGCAGTGATCTCGCCCTGTTTATTTGAAAGGAACCTATACGTGCGCTTACCTATATTGTTATCTCTTACGATGCTGATTCTTCCTGTTACGGCACATTCATCGGATGCTCCGCTTTTACTGACTCTGAACGATGCCATTCGCATGGCCGTCGAGAAGAATCTGGACGTACGGGCTGAGCTTTACAACCCTGCCCAGTTTGAGGCTGACATAAACCGCTACCGTTCGATATATGATCCTGTTCTAGCTCTTCAAACAAGTTACACCGATTCTACGGTTGCTACGGTCAGTACTGGCGGAAAAAGTCTTGAATCGCAGGCCCTGGTCCTAAATTCTTCCATCAGTCGACTTTTCTGGACCGGTGGTACAGCCGCAATCACATTCAACAATGGCTATACCAACAGCAATTTTATTCAGACCGGGCTGGGTACCAGCAACATTGACACTCTTTCAAGCCGTTGGCAGACCGCGCTGGGAGTCAGTATAAGCCAGCCTCTTTTGAAAAATGTCGGGCGTGAAGCTACCGAGATAAACATTAATATTTCCCGATCCTCAAAATTTGCCTCACTGGAACGCTTTAATTCCCGTCTCCTGTCAACAGTGGTGCAGGTTCGTACTGAATATTTCAAACTCAACAGTCTGCGTGATGAAAGAGATGTCAAAAAAGTCTCGCTTGAATTGGCGCGAAAGATACTTTCCGATACTCAAGCACGTGTCAAAGCGGGAGTCCTTCCCGCTATGGAGGTGCTTAATGCAGAATTCGGTGTAGTGACCCGGGAAAAAGAACTAATTGATGCCGAACTGGCGGTCAGTAATCAGGTCGATGTTCTACGCCTGCTGCTGCAGATGGATGCCACGGTGAGCGATCTGCAAACTGTTGATCTGCCGCCGCGTGAAGTATATGAAACGAACGAAGCTGAGGCAATCCTGAAAGCGTTAAACCGTCCTGACATACGAGAGCAAAAACGCAATCTGGAGCTGAATGAACTCCAGACTCGAAACCTGGGTCAAAAGACTCGGCCGGATTTGACATTGACCGCCTCAGCACAGCTAACCGGCCTTGACAGTGCTTACCAACGAAACCTGGACAAGGTTCTCACCTTTGACTACCCGGTCTGGAGCATCGGACTTAATTTCAGTTATCCGCTCGGGAATGGTGCGGCTGAAAATGATTATCGCAGAAGCAGACTGAAATCAGATCAGATATCCCTGCAGCTGCGCAGTCTGGAGGAAAATTCCATCAATGAAGTCAGAGTAGCACTTCGAGGAGTAGTCACCGGCTATAAACAGATTGAGGTTGCTGACAGGGGAAAAGCTTTTGCAGAAGAGCGGCTGAGAGCGTTTATCCGCAAAAACGAGGTCGGGTTGGCGACAACCAGGGATGTCCTGGATGTTGAAAATGACCTGGCCGTTTCCAAGAGCAATCAGATCAAGGCTGTTGTCGGGTATGCCAATGCCATGACCCGTTATTGGCAAGTTACCGGAGAACTGCTGGAGCGGGAAGGAATCCGGGTCGTTGAAGGTGATGCCGATAAACTGTACTCTGCAACCCGCTGATGCTGAAAATTGGACAGATAGATTACGCAAACTGCACACCGCTTTTCCATGTCCTGCGAGAACAGTTCCCCTGTTCAGGGTATGAATTTGTTGCCGGTGTTCCTGCCGAACTGAACCGCTTGTTGCTGTCCGGTGAGATTGATGTATGTCCTTCCTCCTCAATTGAGTATGCTTATAATCCCGAATGCTACACGATTTTGCCGCAGCTTTCAATTTCAAGCATCGGCGCGGTTGCAAGTGTATTGCTCTTTTCCAAAGTTTCTGTAGAGAAACTGGACGGCCGGAAAATTCTGCTTAGCTCCGAATCCGCCACCTCTGTAAATTTGCTCAAGATTCTGCTTGGCCGGCGATTCGGTTGTTCATGTATCTATGAAATAGCTCGTTCAGGTGCCACCGTAGCTGACGGAGACTCATCCGCCCTGTTGCTTATCGGTGATTCAGCATTGCGGACTGCTTTGGAAAAATCGGATATGTACGTGTATGACCTTGGTGAAATGTGGTACTCATGGACCGGCCTCCCTTTTGTATTTGCTCTTTGGCTTTGCCGGAATGAGGTCGCTGATGGATTGGAGCTTAAGGTACTTGCCCGGCAGCTGATTCGTGCCAAAAATCTCGTTCCCTCGCTGTTGGAGCAGATTGCGGCGTCTGCGAAAGAGGCTGGTTGGATGGGGCATGATCGATTGTTGTCATATTGGCGGGATAACATTTCATATCAACTTGATGATCGCGCTCAAGCCGGTTTGATGCTCTATTTTGCTACATGTTTTGAGTGCGGTTTGATACCTGCTGTTCCTGCCCTTCATTTTGCATCGCCTGAATAACGGCATAATAATCGGCAAGAATGAGGGCATGGTCAAAACAGAGAATCTTCGGCAGTGAATTATGGCAAAACGTGGCCAGTTTCACTGCGTCATCAGCAGCGCGGGGGATACCCCGGCCAGATGCAATGTATACCGTTGAAATGGTATGCATCCGGTTGTCACGCGCCGGATCTGAATAACACCCCAATAAGCGCAGATTTGAAATCTCCAGCGATGTTTCTTCACGAGCTTCCCGAACAGCAGCAGACTCAAGTGATTCCCCGTAGTCTACAAAACCTCCCGGCAGAGCCCAGCCAAAAGGCTCGTTCCGTCGTTCAATCAGGACGATGCCGCTTTCCAGCTCAATAATAATGTCGACCGTCGGAAATGGATTTCTATACTGAGTAACGGAGGAACCGCAGGAAGGGCAGGTGAGGGTGGCGGATGACATATAAACCTCTATAAAAAAAGGGGGAATAAAAATTCCCCCTCTGATCAAGACGATAACAAAACTGAAAACTATTTCTTTTTCTTGGCGCCTGCAGCTTTTTTGGAAGCCTTGAGTGGGTTGACCTTAAGCTCTGCAATCGAAAGATCGACTTTTACGTGGGAGGCAAAATTGCAAATTCCGCCGGTCCATTTTTTAACCGGCGCCGGATATGCGCTACAGACCTGACCGATGCTGCCGGTCACGATTCGATCACACCCTTCACAATTCTCGACAATAATCTGACAGGAACTATCAGTAAATATACACCCTTGTTTCCCCCAAAAAGTACACTCGGTACCTGCTTGTACGGTCTGACACTTCATACTTCTTCCTCCTGAATTTGTTCTTGAATCAGTTGCCACTCTAGCAATTATTGCCGGGAAAAGTCAACGGAAAAATGCCGGGAAAACGGACTGTTTGAGAGAAGGGCGCGAGAATCAACCGCCACTGATGGTCAGAAAATTCCTGAGCAGATCCATGCCGCTCACGGTCAGGATCGATTCAGGGTGAAACTGTACTCCCCAGATCGGCAGTTCTTTGTGACGCAATCCCATTATTTCACCATTCTCGACCCACGCAGTTACAACCAGGCAATCGGGGAGAGTGGGGCGGTCGACAATCAGGGAGTGGTAGCGGGTAGCCATGAAAGGGTTCGGAAGCCCGGAAAATAATTCCTGACCGTTGTGAAGAATAGGTGAAGTTTTACCGTGCATGAGAGAGGCACTCCGCAGAACAGAGCCACCAAAAGCGTATCCGATTGACTGGTGTCCGAGACAGACTCCCAGAATCGGAATTTTCCCTGCAAAATATTTAATGGCTGAAACGGAAATACCCGCTTCTTCAGGAAAACAGGGGCCGGGAGAGATGACAAGACGTTCCGGCCGCAGCGATTCGATATCAGACAGTGATATTTTGTCATTTCGATGCACTTGCACGTTCTCACCCAGTTGCCCGAAATACTGGACGATGTTGTAGGTAAACGAGTCGTAATTGTCGATCATCAAGAGCATGTTATACCAAACCCTTCTCGGCGATTTCTACCGCCCGCATGACGGCCATTCCCTTGTTGACGGTTTCCTGCCATTCCGTTGCCGGATCAGAATCCGCTACAATGCCCGCGCCTGCCTGCAGGTGAACCTTTCCGTCCTTTATCACCAGAGTACGTATGGCAATGGCGAGATCCATGTTTCCGGAGAAGGAGAAATAGCCGACCGCGCCGCCGTAAATCTCGCGGCGCGCCGGTTCAAGCTCGTCAATGATCTGCATGGCACGGATTTTCGGGGCGCCGGACAACGTTCCGGCAGGAAAAGTAGCCCGCACCAGATCAAAGGCATCCCGGTCAGCCGACAATACTCCTTGAACGTTTGAAACGATATGCATGACATGGGAATAGCGCTCGATTAGCATCAGTTCCGAGACAGCGACAGAGCCGGTCGTGCAGACCCGTCCCAGGTCGTTTCTGCCAAGATCTACAAGCATGACATGCTCGGCACACTCTTTTGGATCGGCAAGAAGTTCTTCTGCCAGTCTGGCATCATCCTCCGGGTCTGTTCCACGGGGGCGGGTTCCCGCGATGGGGCGCAACTCAACTTGCTCCCCCTCCTTGCGCACCATTACCTCGGGAGAGGCGCCGGCAATTATCGTGTCTTCAAGGCGCAGAAAAAACATATATGGTGACGGGTTGATGGTCCGCAGCACCCGGTAGATATCCAGGGGGTCGGCGGTGAGTTCTCCACTGAACCGTTGTGAAAGCACGACCTGAATAATATCGCCTGAGCGTACATATTCCTTGGCTTTTTCAACAGACTCCTCAAAGGAGGCACGGGTCATATTGGAGAGGAACCGGACCGGCTCTTTCCGGGCGGAAGCGTTCCGAAGAGGAAGAGGAACACGCAGCCTGTTGATGATCCCTTCTATCCTTTCAGTTGCACAATCATATGCCTCAGACGGCGAGATACTCCCCGAGATGTGCGCATTTGAAACAACTTTAATTTTCTGGCGCATGGTGTCAAATATCACGATGGTATCCGTGATAAGAAAATATGAATCATACGCATCAAGGAGCGCCGGTTTTTCCGTCGTCAGCGACTCAAAGTGCCGAACCATGTCATAGCCAAGATAGCCGACGGCGCCGCCAAAAAAACGGGGAAGCCCGTCAACTTCCACCGGGGTAAACTGAGCCAGAAGTTCTTTAATACAGGCCAGTGGGTCGGATGATTCCTGCTGAACGGAGATCCCGTCTGAAATAGTTTCAACCAGATTGCCCTTTGAACGAATGATAACAGAGGGTGTCGAGCCAAGAAAGCTGTAACGTCCCCATTTTTCCCCCCCCTCAATACTTTCAAGAAGGTAGGAAAACTGACCGTCGTCAAGTTTTCTGAAGGCGGAGACCGGGGTATCCATATCCGCCATGATTTCCCGATAGACCGGGATCAGGTTGCCTTTTTCAGCAAGCGTATAAAATGTGTCACGTGGCGGGAAAAACATTGCGTACCTCTATGAAGGAAATCATGGGAAAAGCTAACACAGGCGCTGAGGAGAGTCAAGTTCAGCCAAATATACTCAGCATTTGGTCTTGACAACAGGAAGGTCTCTGTGATTTAGTACCGACCCATGAACTCTAACCGCTTCTACATCGCATTCAGCTTTTACTTTTGGTTCGGCTTTTATTTCAGGTCGTCTGCCCGGGTATAGGTGTAAGTGAGGAAGCTATCACACAAAACCACAAACCGGGGCAGACGAAAGTCTCCCCGGTTTTTTGCTGTCTGTATATTCAGGTCAGCCAAGGCCGTGAGGGGAAACTTCCGGCCTTGGCTGTTTGTGGGAAAGGATTTGAGGATGATTATCGTAATGAAGGCGGGTGCTGCAAAGAAGGACAAGGATGAAGTCTTGAAGCGTATCAAGGAGTTGGGGTACACATCGCACGTAATACATGGTACGACGCGCGATGTGATCGGGGCAATAGGTGACGAGCGAGAAAAGTCGGCTCTGCAAGCTCTTGAGTCTCTGCATGGCGTGGAAAATGTTGTCCCAATCCTGCAGCCGTACAAACTGGCTTCACTTGAAGTCAAGAAGGAGTCCAGTGTGGTACGGATCAGTGAAAATGTTGTCATCGGCGGCCCACAGATAGTCATCATGGCGGGACCTTGTGCGGTTGAGAGTGAAGAGCAGATTATTGAATGCGCCCTTGCCGTCAAAAAAGCCGGAGCCCATATTTTGCGTGGCGGAGCATTCAAGCCGCGCACCTCACCCTATTCTTTTCAGGGACTTGAAGAGGAAGGGTTGAAACTGCTGGTCAAGGCGCGTGACCTGACCGGGCTCCCTTTTGTTACCGAAGTCATCAATCCTGAAACAGCCGATATGGTGGCGGCGTATTCCGATATCCTCCAGATCGGCGCCCGCAATTCACAGAATTTTGCGCTGCTCAAAAAAGTCGGTCAGCTTGGCAAGCCGGTGCTGCTGAAAAGGGGCATGGCGATGACAATTCAGGAACTCCTGATGAGCGCCGAGTATATCATGAGCGAGGGCAATCAATCAGTGATTCTCTGCGAACGGGGTATCCGCACCTTTGAGACTGCCACTCGCAATACCCTTGATTTATCGGCGATTCCGGTACTGAAAGGGAAAACCCATCTGCCGGTTGTCATTGATCCATCTCATGGAACCGGCAATCATCATTATGTCGCGCCGATGAGCTATGCAGCTGTCGCGGCAGGGGCTGACGGGTTGATCATCGAAGTACACCCGGACCCTGAACACGCATCATCCGACGGCGCCCAGTCTCTGAAACCGGCTAAATTTGAGGTGATGATGCAAAAGTTGCGTTTATTTGCCGAAGCGGATGGAAGGATGCTTTAAGCATAACCCCTCCCAACCTCCCCTTAACTTAAGGGGAGGAGATTACTTCCCCCTCTTAAGTTAAGAGGGGGGAGGGGGAGTTAGTTACTCGGCATGGTCGGGATACAGTTTCTCTATCTGGTGGAACGTGTCAATATTCTCCAGAAAAACCTCCACCAGTTCCGGATCGAACTGTTTGCCCGCCTCCCCTCGAATATTCTCCAGCACTTCACTTTCGTCCCAGGCTTCTTTGTAGCAGCGCCTGCAGGAAAGAGCGTCATAAACGTCCGCCAGCGCAACTATTCTCCCAAAAAAGGGGATTTCAACTCCCTGCTTTCCCCGTGCCGTGCCGTCTTCTTTTTCAAAACCCTGCAACGTTTTCTGTGTCAACGGATCGATATGGCCGGGATAACCGTTGCCGTCCCAGCGTTCGTGGTGGCTGATCGCTACGATGGCGGCGGATTCGTCAAAATCGGAATAAATATCAGAAAAAAGATTGGCGCCGAAAAGGGTATGCAGCTTCATGACCTGGAATTCTTCAGGGGTAAAGCGACCCGGTTTCTTCAAAATATTGTCGGAAATGGCGACTTTTCCTACGTCATGCAGCATGGCAGACATGCGAAGCACATCCCGGTTTCTATCAATTTCAGGTTGCGGCACCTTATTTTTAAATGCCCACGCTTCATACAGGGCAACCGAGTAGGCGGCAACCCGGTTGACATGCGGTCCGGTTTCTTTGGGATCCCGCAGTTCGGCCATCTTGTTCATGCGCAAAATGATTTCGCGGGTCATTTTGGCGCGTTCGATCGCATTGGCGGCATTGTTGGCAAAGTACAATATGATTTCTTCGTCCTCATGTGCAAAGGGAATAGTGTCGCCCTGGCTGTCCATAGCATTTATCAGCTGAAGGATACCGATAACATCTCCGCGAAAGTTCTGTAGTGGTATCGTCAGCATGGAACAGGTCCGGTAACCGGTAAGATCATCATAAGACCGGTTAAAGGAAAACGGGTAATAGCTGCCGACTTCATAGACGTCTGAAATATTCAATATGGAGCCGTTGGATGCGACATAGCCTGCAATTGAACTGTTGTTGATCGGTACACTGAAGACAGAGTACGGGAGCTTTCTGCCCGGCGGGATCTGCCGTTGCATGGTGTCGTTCTGGGCATAGCGAAAGATCAATTTATCTCCCTCGCGGACATAGATTGAGCCGGCATCGCAGTTAGTGAAACCGCGTGCTTCGCGCAGAATTTTCTCAAGCAGAAGATCAATATCCCTGATTTGGGAAATTTCATAACCAAGATCGATAATCTTACGGAGTTTTTCTTCCTGACTAGCCATAATATCCCCCATTAATAAACGGTTAGTGTGCATACTACATTACTTGGAGCCGATAATCAAATAGCACTGCAGGGTATGCTAATTTAATGTTTTTGACGTTGCACGGTGACGGTAATTACTCTACGATGCTTCTATTTTTTACGAGGGGGATGAACTATGAATATCAGATCCTGTCTTGCTGCTGTTGTTGCTTTGATCATTCTGCTGACTGGTTCCGGAACGGGGAGAGCGGCGGAAACGGAATCCACGCTCGAAAAAAGCATGTCCGATACCCTTGATGTCTGGCGCGAAGGTCGATACGAACAACTTTTTGAACAGTTGGCGCATCGCGGCAAAACCTCTCGCGAAACGTTTGTGAAAAAAATGCGTGATTCGACAATCCGCCCAGCCTGCTGCTGGCAGAAGATGGAACATTTTAAGGTTTTAAATGAAAAGCGTACCGAAGCCACGGTGTATGTCAAAATCGGGCTGGAGGGCACTCCCGGTGCAGCTGCATCAACGACTCGCGAATTCAATCTGACCCATCAGGAAGGGGTCTGGAAGATGCAGTTGGCGGATATTTTTTCGATCGCAGGGGTGACAGGCAAAAAGAGTGGCGGCACAAAGCGGCATACCAAGAAGAGCTCTCCGTACCATCAGTAACGTAAAATGCGGTCGCATATTTTTTTAAAGCCGGGGAACAACGATGAATGACTCAACAGAACGAAGCGATCTGGCAGGATATGCCTGTACCAGCGGGGCTTCACGCGGACGTAAACATCCTGAAGAACTTCGAGATAATCGCCCGGCCTTCGAGCGGGACCGGGATCGCATTATTCATTGTGCCGCTTTCAGGCGGCTTGAATATAAGACACAGGTCTTTGTAAATCATGAAGGAGATTATTATCGCACCCGTCTGACACACTCGCTTGAGGTGGCTCAGATCGGGAGGGCAATTGCCCGGAAGCTGCATCTGAACGAGGAGTTGACGGAGGCTCTTGCATTATCTCATGATCTGGGGCACACCCCTTTTGGGCACACAGGTGAGGAAGTTCTGAATCGGCTTATGCAGGGTTTTGGCGGTTTTGAGCATAACATGCAGTCTTTTCGTGTTGTGGACGAACTGGAAGAGAGGTATCCCGGTTTTAATGGACTGAACCTGACATGGGAGGTGCGTGAGGGAATCGTTAAACACTCAACTCCCTATGACGCCGCCAGCGAAATAATGACGGAATTCCTGCCCGGCACGGTCTCTTCCATTGAAGGACAAATCATAAATTACGCCGATGAAATAGCGTATAACAACCATGATATTGATGATGGTCTGAAATCCGGCTATATAACACTTGAGATGCTCGAACAGGTGGATTTGTGGCGTGATGTTTGTTCCGGAGTGCGCCGTAAATATCCCGCAATTGATGATAAACGCCTCGTTTACCAGACGGTCAGTGCCTTGATCGGGTTGTTGATTGGTGACCTGTGTGAAACTACGGCGGGCAATCTTCAAAGGTTTCGAATAACTACACTTGATGACCTGCGGCGTAAAAACCGGAACGTAGTTCATTTTAATGACGACATAACCGGCCGTAATCTTGCGCTCAAAAAGTTTCTGTTTCAGAACCTGTATCGCCATTACAAAGTGGAAAAAATGCGGGTTAAAGCGGAAATATTCATCACCCGCTTATTCGAAACGTATCTCCGATACCCTAATCTGCTGCCGCCGAAATACCAGTTACGATGTGATCGCTTCGAGCTTCAGCGGGTTGTCTGCGACTACATTGCCGGCATGACCGACCGGTTTGCGCTGGACGAATATAAGCGTCTCTTCGAGCCTTACGAAAGAGTGTAGCAATGAAAGAAACCGTAAAGCCCGCACAATTTGACTTTTTTGCCTTTCTCTCCCGCATGCGCTATATCAGTCGATGGGGGTTGATGCGCAACACCGTCCCGGAAAACATTCAGGAACACAGCCTGGATGTGGCGATCATCGCACACGCGCTGGCAATGATCCGCAATACCTATTTTGGCGGCACTCTCGATCCTTCCCGTGCGGCGATGTACGGAATCTTCCACGACGCCAGTGAAATATTCACCGGAGACATGCCGACGCCGGTCAAGCATTTCGATCCAAATTTCAAGCGGTCATTCCATCAACTGGAGGATAAGGCCCGTAGAAAACTCCTGGCGATGCTGCCGCCGGAACTGGCCAGAGAATATGAGCCGCTGTTTTTTTTCGAGGAACAGGAAGAGTATGTTCTTCTGGTAAAGGCAGCTGACAAGATAGCGGCACTGACGAAATGCATTGAAGAGGGGAAGAGCGGAAACCACGAGTTCCGCCGGGCGGAAGCGGAGCATTTCGAACAGTTGTCTGCCAGTCGGCTGCCCGAAGTGATCTACTTTCTGGAAAAACTCCTCCCCGGCTACCGGTTGTCACTGGACGAGTTGAAGCTGGGGTAAACCGCTTTTGCGGTTTTTTTAAATGGCATTGAAGTCCGGATTACGGCTGGGTCCAGGGGTTGTATAGCGTCAGATCTGCAATATGAAGGAAATCCTTGGTGTTTCTGGTAGCAAGCGGCAATTTATGGCTCAAGGCAATCGCGGCAATCTGCGCGTCTTCGGTAGTGATCGAAAAGCCGGATCGGCGGCGATTTGCGACAACTGTGGCATACAGTCCCGCGCATGACTCATCGAACGGCAGGCAGTTGCCGAAAAAATCTTCCCGAAACATCTTTCCCGCGGCATCCGCCAGCACATCCCGCCGCTTACCGGCAGGAAGCAGCGCCATTCCCAATAATATTTCCGACTGGGTAATCGCAGTGACATAAAAGTTTACGGCGGTTTGATGTGCAAACCACTCCAATACCAAGGGAGCAGGTTGCGCACGCATCAGTTCCGACAGCACATTGGTATCCAGAATAATGCCACCCACGATCAAAGATCCATGTCCGGCTGTGTACGTACGGCCTGACGAGCAGGAATCGGCAGGGGATCCACAAGCAGCCCGGCAAATCGCTGATGAACGCGATCAGCAAAATCCGACGGTGCAGCTGATTGTATGAGAACCTGGCGCAGTATATTCCGCACCTCGGCTTCCATCGAGCACCCGTGCTGTGCAGATTGCAGGCGAAGTTTAGCCTTTAGTGATTCATCGAGATTTCTGATGGTGATACT
>JANNLB010000142.1:0-9920 GCA_031396605.1 Geobacter sp.
TTAACGGGTACATCCCCTGTTTCAAAATTATCTTCCTTCACCGTAATTGAATGTCGTTTCAAATTGGTGCAGATATCGGCATTCTTGTCAGTTTCGGACACGAGCCGATCACCCGGTGACTTTGCCGTTACCACAATAACCTCTTTGGCTTTGAACAGGAAAGGCATGGCATCGTGGACCGCCCGTGCCGATGCCCGTCCGGCTTTCCATGCAACGAGTACACGCTCCCCAACGGTGCTGAATGTCCCCGAGTACGGGATAACCAGCACCGGCCGTCCTGATCCCATGACAACCCGTTCGGGGAAGTCGGCAGGAACGTCCACATGTGACTTGTCTTGACCGGTTTGACCAACAATAATCAGATCTTTCTGGTGCGCGTAATAATTAAAAATGTCCACCATACTGTCACCTGTGACACCCCAGTCGACGCAGAGATACTCGGTGTGTATATCAGCCCCGGCGGTTATTGATTCAAACAACACCTGAGCTTGCGCCACCTTCTGGTCCAGTGCTTCGCCTTGCGGCGCATAGTGGGGACGAGTAATCACATAGAGTCCCGTCAAATTCGCCTGGTGCTCGCCGGCAATCCGGATAGCCAGTTCTAGTCTTGCTGCACACTGGCTTGAATTGTCGATATGAACGAGAATATCTTTGAACTCCATAAACAGGCCCCTATGTTGTCAAAATTTCCACTGCGGGGAAAGTCCCCGCAGTGGCTGTAACCGGACTACTAATTTTAGAAGAAATACATGGCTGAAAGTCGAAAAGTGTTAATCTTACCGCTATCGGCTGTTGCACCGGGGGGAGTGGTGGGAATCCCTTTGAAATTACTCTCACCATGCTCAAACTCCGTAGCAACCCGCACCGCCGCATTGAGGTCATATGCCATATTGACAAACATGAGCTGCTGTTTAAGCTCTGTGCCGGCTGCGTAATCAGCACTGGCGACAACGCCGCGTCGCCCGAATCCGGCGGTAATTCCCAGGTTCTGAGTCGGGTAGAAAACTGCCTGTGCGAGAACACCGAATCCCTCCGGCGAATACACATTGGGAGCAGTGCCCACCGTCTGAACGATGTTGGCGGACTGGACAGCCATTCCGGATGCAACGTAACCCTGGGTTTCCAGAGATGCAGTCATCTTGCGGCTCTTGCCGTCAGATGATTTGAGGAGCGGCACGAAAGCGTAGGCGCCGTAACCGTAAACTTTAACAGCTTTGTTGCCCAAAATCTTCTGGCTGCCACCCATGCCGAAGAGCCCAACCTCTAATGGCTTCATCGGAAGGCCCCAGAAACCGGGAGCAGCGCCGAGTGCCTTGCTGACCAAAGCGAGTTGAGCGCCGCCATCAACTAAAGCGCCATAAATGCCAGGAGGTTGTCCTGGCCCCCCCGCCAGTGACGGCTCAACGCTAGTAGAGCCTGGAGCGCCCTGTGCCGCGTTATTATGAGTCGGGTTTTGTACGGCGAAAGCCAGTTTGATGAAATTGTCCGTATTCAGATGGAACTTCTGTGTCAGACGAATCTGAGCCACCCGCGGGTTAGCTGGAGCGCCTACAGGGCCCCCCTGCCTAAAATCAAGGGTATTGGCGGGAACCGGACCGAATATGTCCCAGAACTGGCCGAATATCACCTGGGTGTTGGCCCAATCCAGAGAAGCGTAGGCAAGACGCATACGCACATTGCCGAACTCGTTTGACAGAGATCCGGTACCGAAGAAGTCTGCCTCGATCAGGGAGCCGGTCTTGGCGCCGAGAAAAGTCGGCCCGTTTGCCTTGAACCAAAAGCGGGACTGTCTGGCAGTAAAGAGAGATTCTTCTCTCAGGTTTGCCGCAGTGCCTTTAGCGGGGATGGGGCCGGCCGGGTAATAGGGTCCCACTGCGGCGGAGTTGTAGGCGTAGTCCAGTTTGACGAATCCACCGATGGAGAGTTTGAACTTACTCTGTACCGGTGAACTCATGGCGCCGTATATCCCCGGTGCGACCTCACATGCAGGATCAAAATCGCAATTGAAGGGAACAGGTAAATTCGCCAAAGACGGCTCATCTGCCATAGCCTGTACAGCAATCATCGGTAACAGCGCGGCAATCATAATAAACAGTTTTTTCAACATTTTTGCCTCCTCATGGGGTTTAAAAACAAAATCAGAATGGGCATCATTTTCTCATCAGAACTATTTCCTGTTGTTTACCTCCTTTCTTCAAGCATCAGACATCTCTTTAGTCGCGGCCAGCTATTCGACTCCGATCAGATCGTTTATCACGGGATTATCCGGAAAAGGCTCAATAATGCCATCTTCTCTTGTCGCATTCTGGTCTCTTTCCTGTTCATAAACCTACTTGAAATCGGCGTGATCTTCCAGTTTCCATGTGCCGTTTTCAACCTTCAGCAGACACATGCCAAGATCATTAATCCCGGTATGATCGGCCTTGGTCATGGTGATCACCGCACCGGCGGCTTTAAGACCCTTGGTGTTCTCCATTGCATCACGCAGGGCTGCGCGGAACTGCTCCGTACCCGGTTTGGCAACCTTCAGGGCTTTCGGAACAGCCGCCTCTACGACCTTCAGCGCGTTCCAGGCAAGTGATCCAAAGAAATTTCGAGTACCGTATTTGGCTTCATATGCCTTCACAAACTCCATGGCTTCCTTCTTCCCCGGGTAACTATCGGGAAACTGCTCCGCCGCCAGAACGGGAGAGGCGAGCATGTACGAACCTTCCAGGGCTTTACCGCCGACGCGGAGGAATTCAGCGTTTGCAGAACCGCCCGACTGGTAGATCTTCCCTTTGTAACCGCGTTCGATCAGCGCAACATGCGGCAGCGCGCCCGGCGTACCCGCTGCGGCAATGTAAACCGCATCAGGGTTACCCTGCATCGCCTTTAACACCTGTGCGGTGGCACTCGTGTCGGATCGCTTGTACTTCTCGATCGTCAGTGTCTTTATCCCTGTTTTATCCGCAAACCTCTTGAACGCAGCTACACAGTTCTCGCCGTAGGCGTCATCAACCGCAATAATGGAGACTGTCTTGACACCCTTTTTAGCAAAATGTTTGAACAGCGCAGTCGCATACACATCTTCGGATGGAGGAGCGTTAAAGATCCACCTCCGCTTGGGATCATCGTAAGAGCCGCCCGGGTTCGGCGAAAGCTGATACATGGGGGTCTTTGATTCCGCAACCGTGTCAATCACCGCTTTGGAGGTCGGTGATGAGGTGGGTCCGATCAGAACGTCAGCCTTCGCCTCGGTGATCAGGCGTTTCACGTTCTGCACGGCGTTGGTGGTGTCGGTCGCGTCATCATAAATTACGTAGTTAACTTTGTGCCCGGCAATGACAGTGGGGCCGAGCGTGATGGCATTCTTTTCCGCAATCCCGAGAGAAGCCGCCGGCCCTGTCGAGCCCAGGTTTACGCCAATCGTGATGTCCGCTCGCGCGGTCGTTGCTGCGGCCATTATTGCAATCATACTGATTACGACAAAAAACTGTTTCATCTCATGCCTCCTTTTAGTGGGTGGCTCCGACGAGCGCACCGGTTGTGTTCTTCTGCAACGATCCTCGGTGGTTCATCCTCTTTGTCCCGTTCATCCTTTTTCTTGCGGGGCATCATTACCTGAAACGGTCCCATCTCCTCCAATCCCGAGATAGCTCTCAATAACCCGCGGATTGTTGGCAAGATCGGCACTCGGTCCTTCCAGGGCGATCTCCCCGTTTTCGAGCACATAGCCGTAATCGGAAATCTGCAGGGCAGCGCGCGCATTCTGTTCGATCAGCAAAATGCTGACGCCGGTCGAACGCAGATCGCTGATCGTATGCAGAATCTCTTTGACAATGAGCGGAGCCAGCCCCAGGCTCGGTTCGTCCAGCATCAACAGGGTCGGCTGGCTCATAAGCGCACGGCCAAGGGCGAGCATCTGCCGTTCGCCGCCTGAAAGACTGCCGGCGATCTGGGTGCGCCGTTGCTGCAGCCGGGGGAACAGCTCGTATACTTTATCCAGACTCTGCCGGATCCCTTTGTCGCCGCGCCGGTAGCGGGTAAAAGCGCCTAATTCCAGGTTGTCCTCCACCGTCATCTGCGCAAAAAGCTCACGCGTTTCGGGAACCAGACAGAGGCCCTGTGCAACCCTGCGCTCGATACTGACGTTCCCCATATCTTTACCGCAGAATTCTACACTGCCCTGTGAGGGGAGTACACCCATGAGAGCATTCAGAAGTGTCGACTTGCCGGCACCGTTCGGTCCGATGACGCTGACAATGGTGCCTCGGTCCACGTTGAGGGATGCCCGATAAACCGCTTCGACTTTACCGTAGCGGACATTCAGATCACGCACGGTGAGCAGACGTTCCGTCATTATACACCCCCCAGATACGCTTCAAGTACTGCCGGATTAGACCGTATTTCTTTCGGCAGTCCCTCTGCCAGTTTCTCGCCGAATTCCATGACCACAATCCGGTCGACGAGGTTCATCAAAAACTCCATATCATGCTCGACGACCAGTACACTCAACCCCTCGCCGCGCAGGTCCGACAATAATCTGGCCAGTTCCTGCTTTTCCAGATGCCTCAAGCCCGCGGCCGGTTCATCGAGCAGCAGCAGAACGGGATCCGCACAGAGGGCCCGGGCTATTTCAACGATGCGCTGCTTGCCGAGCGACAGATTACCGGCAGGGACAAACATGCTTTCCTCAAGCCCGACGCGACGCAGCTGCCGGGCAGCTTCTGCGCGAACCTGGGCTTCCGCCGCCTGGTTCAGGCGCAATCCTGCGGCCAATATCCCGTCATTCGTGCGTAAATATGTGCCGATCATGACGTTCTCAAGGGCCGTCATGCCGGGGATCAGCCGTACATGCTGAAATGTTCGGCTTAAGCCCCGGCGGGCGATCTGGGGTGGACGCATTCCACTGATATTTTCGGAGCCGAAGTAGATGTTTCCCGCCGTGCGGGGCAGCTCACCGCTGATCAGGTTGAACATCGTGGACTTGCCGGCCCCGTTGGGACCGATCAGGCCGACAATTTCGCCGGCGAAAAGCTCAAAACTCATTTTTTTGACCGCCAGCAGTCCACCGTACGCTTTCGTCACCGTGTCTACCTTGAGGAGCGGTTCACCGCGCGCAGGCTGAATCCGCTGCGGCAGGTTCGACGAGTCGTTAATCGGCTTGTTCGGTTTCGGCGGCAGCAGACGCTCGACAAGTGACCAGATGCCGCCGCGCATCCATTGGAGCACCACCACGATCATGATGCCGAAAACGATGATCTCAAAATTCCCGGTCTGGCCGATCAGTTTTGGCAGAATCCCCTGCAGCACCGTCTTCAAAAGAGTTATGACCGTTGACCCGGCTATCGCCCCCCAGAGACTGAAGGGACCGCCTATTACGATCATGAAGAGGAACTCGATTCCCTGGCCAAGCCCGAATGGCGAGGGATTTACGAAGAGCATCATATGGGCATACAGCCAGCCGGCCAGGCAGGCGAGTACGGCGGAATAGATGAAGATGATGTTTTTAAGCCGAAGACCGCTGGCGCCAAAGGACTCCACCATCGAAACGCCCCCCTTGAGCGCTCGAATCGCCCTCCCCTCACGGGAGTCCAGGAGGTTTGTCGAGACCCACAGTGCAACAAGGCAGACAACCCAGATAAGGTAGTAAAAAACCTTTTCATCCCGCAATTCCATGCCGAACAGCTGCAAAGCAGTGATATCAGGGATCCCTGTGGAACCTCCCAAAGCCGGAATGGTCCCGAAAAGAAAATAGAGGCTGATGCCCCAGGCGATGGTTGCCAACGGGAGATAGTGCCCCCCCATGCGCAGGGTGATTGCCCCGAGAATAAATGCAATTGCAATCGTTAACGCCAGTGCGATGATCAAGCTCAACCAGGGAGACCAGTCATAATTTACGGTCAGTATCGCAGTTGTATACGCAGCGACTCCCATAAAGGCCGCCTGACCAAACGACGTCAGTCCGGCGACGCCGGTCAGGAGCACAAGCCCCAGAGCAACGATGCTGTAGAGCCCGATATAGCTCCCCATAGTGATGTAATACGGGGAGAATAGCGGCACGATTGCCAATAGCGTCAAAAACAGTATAAATCCGACACGACGTATCATTCTTCTTCCTCGTAGTGAACGCTCGACAGGGAGCGCCACAGCAGAATTGGGATAACCACGGCAAATACAATAGCGTCCTTGTAGCCGCTGAACCAGAATGATGAATACGATTCCAGAAAACCGACCATGAGCGCGCCTAAAGCCGCCAGTGGATAACTGACCATACCGCCTACTATCGCTCCGACAAAACCTTTGAGACCGATCAGAAAGCCGGAATCATAGTAAATAGTGGTAATCGGACCGATCAATATACCCGATAAACAGCCTATGGCTGCCGCCAGGGCAAACGAGAACGTGCCGGCCAGGTGCGGGCTGATGCCGACCAGGCGGGCTCCATTGCGGTTGAACGCAACGGCCCGAAGCGCCTTGCCGTACAGCGTCCTGCTGAAGAACCACGCCAGGAGCGCGATGAAAACGAAGCTGATCGCATAAACCCAGAGACTCTGCCCGGAGACGTTGAGAGTCCCAAACGTCAGTTGTACGTCGGAAAAGGGGGGAGTACGTACCCCTTCCGCGCCGAAAAATAACAACCCCAGCCCGACCAGTACGAAGTGAACCGCCACAGCTGCGATCAGTAACACCAGCACGGTCGCGTCGGCGAGCGGACGAAACGCCACCCGGTAGACGAGAGGACCCAAGGGCGTCACGATCAGCATGGTCAACAATATCTGCCAGCCGAGAGGCAGATGCAGGGGTATGCAAAACTTTACCAGGGCGGCAATTACAAGAGGGGGTACAAGCGTTACCGCGAGTACGCCCGGCAATTCTTTCCCCGCTCCCGACGACAACAATCTGACCGTCTCCATTATCGAAGCTATGCCGGCCAGGATCAGCAGCAGCCAGACCGTTCCGGGCATGACCCCGACCTGCAGGCTCGCAAGTGTTAACGCTCCAAATGATACAAACTCGCCATGCGGTATTAAAATTACTCGCGTAATCCCGAAGACCAGTATCAGCGCCACTGCGATGAGAACATAAATCGCCCCGCTGGTCAGGCCGTCCTGGGCAAGTATCAAGATCGTCTGTAAATCCATATGTTCCTCTCTTTGTACGATGACCCTGATAAACAGGATAAGTGCGTTAACGAAATTATTTTCTGCAAATATCACAGATAATAATTTCTAACCTACTAATATGCCACTGGCCGAATTATACAATTATCACCTCCGTGCCCGGTTTTGCTGCATGCAGCTGTTCAACTAAGTCTTTCCGTCGTTCCAGAACGGCTCTCTGGTTGATGTACCCCTTATCGGTAATTTCGTTGGCATCTATTGAAGGTGGGGCGGTCATGAGCATGACCCGTCCGATCTTGGTGGATGACCCAACCTGGGTACTGTTATAGTCCTTCAATGTTTTTTGCAGATGCTTGACAATCTCCCGGTTTCGAATCAGTTCCTCTATCGAACGTTCACCCGCGCTGTCGCCGCAAATTTCACGGCATCCTTGAACATTCGGCCAGGCAAGGAGCCCAACATACTCCCGATCATGTCCGGTCACCACTGCGTCCTGTATAACTGGGGCGGTTGCGGCCAGAGCGCCCACCCGTAACGCTCCCACATGCACCCAGGTACCGGTGCTGAGCTTGAAATCCTCGGCAACCCGGCCGTTGAAGGTGATCCCTTTGCCGGGACTATCGGGATCGGCAAATGCGCCTGCATCACCGATTTTGTAGAAACCCTCCTCATCGAAAGCGGCAGCGGTCAGGTCGGGGCGGTTCAGGTATCCGGGAGTGACGATCGGACCTTTTATACGCAACTCGTACTTGCCTGCGTTGGGAACCATCTTGAGGAGTACACCCGGCAGCGGCAGGCCAATGACCCCCGCCCTGTCTATCGGGAAGTGTGCGGAAGTGACCGCCGGAGCAGTCTCCGTCGCTCCCCACGAAGAGGTCATCGGAACTTTGCACCCCGTTTCCAGAATGGATACCGCCTCCAGCCTCTGCCAGATATCCTGTGACAGAGCGGCGCCGGCATAAAAAATAAGCTGAAGCTTCTTGAAAAAGGTTCTCCGCACTACCTCGTCCCGCTCAAGATGGGGAAGCAGCATGGCAAAGCCGACAGGAACATTGAAGTAGATGGTCGGAGATACTTCCGTCAGATTTTTTACTGTCTGCATAACCAGGCCGGGAACCGGCTTCCCGCCGTCAATGTACATGGTCCCACCCTGCTTGAGGATCATGTTGAAGTTGTGATTTCCCCCGAAGGTATGGTTCCAGGGAAGCCAATCAACCAGTATCGGCGGCGTCTTGATCATGAATGGCCATATCTGCGCCATCATTTGCTGATTGGCACAGAGCATGCCGTGGGTATTGAGTATGCCCTTGGGAAGGCCGGTAGAGCCGGAGGAAAAAAGTATTTTGGCGATGGTCGGGGGACCTACCGCAGCAAATGCCTTTTCCACTTTTTCCGTGGGCGTCGTTTCGAGCAGCTTCGAAAGTGAAGAAGTGATAATACCTTCGACCTGTCCTTCCTTGATCACCACTTCTACTCCGTCAAGACCCAATGCGTTGAGCGCACGCGAAAACATCGTGCCGTCTTCAGCATAGATCAATGCTGGCCGAACCTCCGAATAAATGGCCTTGAGCTTGACAAAATCTTCACTCATAAGCGAGTAGGCCACTGAAACCGGCGCCACCGGAACCCCGGCGATGAATCCCCCAAGCATAATGAGGGCATGGCTTATGGAGTTGCCGGAGAGGATCATTACCGGCCTGTCCGGTCCCAGCCCCCTGTCGAGAAGCCCCTGGGCAATTGAATCGGCCAGGCTCCCGGCATGTCCGTATTTCAGGGTTCGCCACGTTCCATCGTCACGTCTTTCCGCGAGGAAAGTTCGGTCAGGCGCCTCTTTTGCCCAACGGCGGAACATCACCCCGAGATTTTCCTCGTAAGGCCCGAGAGGCATGGGAGAGCTGAGAAGATAGCCTCCTTCCGAAGTAGATTCCACATTCACTTCGGCTGGAGCGAATTCGGCAGGTGCAATGGCATCAGTTTTTATACTCATAGAAGTGCGCCATCCTTTCTTAAACGATTAACAATGCTCCGAAATGAAATTTCCCTGTGGGCTCCTGACGTGGAGCCGGGTCGCTTTATGTATGGGTGAAAACCGTGGTCACGGCCGAATGGGCGACAACCATGACCACGGTTGAAAGCAGCTCCCGTCTCCGACGGTTACTACTTATCCTCCGGAAATTGCAAAAGTCTTTGCCGGATTTTCTCCCTGGGTAACCATCCGTGACAGTGCATTCCAGTGAGAGTCGTGACTTGAGCATGGTGACCTATTTTTTGAAATCCGCCTTGCGTTTCTCCAGGAATGCATACACCCCTTCTTTGGAGGCGTCGATACAGGAGATATCGCCGCTCCCCTGGTAGTTTATCTCCAAAGCGGCCCCAAGGGAATCGGCAGTTGCCGCCTCATTGACCACACGGGCCACGATGGAGAGCGCCTCCTTGCTCAAGGGGAGCTTGCCGGCAACCGGGTTTTCAGGAACCGTGAACTCGACTATCTGCACCGGTTTGTCGGTTATGCGCGGTACGTTGCCAGCCAGGCGGTTGACCTCGGCAATGGCCGCTTCGATCATTTCGATGTAGCCGTTGGTGATTTTGCTGACGATGCCGATCTCCTGGGCCTCTTTGACGGTCAGGCGCTTTGCCTCGCCGATCATGGCGTTGAAGGTCGCGGAGGCATGGGGCCATTTGCGATACGGAATCACCGCGCCACCCATGCCGGGCAGGATGCCGAGGGTTATTTCAGGAAGCTGGAAGAAGGCGGCAGCGTCGGCTACAAGACTGTGGCAGCGGAGGGCCACTTCCACTCCGCCTCCCATGGCC
>JANNLB010000147.1:0-2402 GCA_031396605.1 Geobacter sp.
TCGAAAGACGGCCATGATTGGGCGCCGGGGTGTCTCCCAGCAGTCCGGGGCAGAAGACCAATTTATTATCCGGCCCCAGAGGGTCGCAGGTTGCCGGAACTTCTTCGGCAATAATTCTGGCGATCAGACCGCGACCACCGAACAGCGCAAAACTTTCATCTGCCTCCTTACAGCTCGAACTGGCGTCATTCATGTTGATTCTCATAATTTTGTTCATGATTTCTCTCCTTTTATTTTATCGCTTCCACGTCAGTCAGCATGGTGTAATACCAATTACAAATCGAGGATGAAATCAAGGCGGCGAGGATGAGGCGGCGAAGGCGTGCAAATACGTACGTTGAGGAGCCGAAGACGATCCAACGAAGATAGCGCCTTGATCTGGAATTGGAATAAATCCGCCATATATGCCGTCACCCGGGCACAGGCGAAGGAGTTTCCCCAGAGATTGTCCGAAGTCCGCACACCTTCAAGATCGCGCGGGCTCCCTGAAGCGGCATAGGGGTAGCACCTGCAATGATCTACTCGCACTTCCCCCACCGGGACAAGGTCGTCCGCTACCACGCCCAGCACACCGGGTATCGAGGCGGGTAACAGCAGGGCATTCTCAGGATGGCCCGCGGCGACGATGATGCATCCTGTCTCCATAACCTCGCGGCATGCCATGGTGAGAAGGTCGGAGCCGGGCCCGGGGGACATTCCCAGGCTCAGGTTCAGGATTGAGCACCCCCCGGCCGCGGCCCGCAGGACGGCGCGCGCCACCAGGGAGGGATAAGAGGTGAGATCCTGCTCGAACACCCTGACCGCAAAGATCTCCACATCGGGGAGCTGCTGGCGCAGAATTCCGGCGACGGCTGTGCCATGGCCGACCAGATCACGGAAATCGTCGTCTTCCCGAATCCCGCCGTTGCCATCCAGATAGATTCGAAGGCCGGTCACGCCGCCCCTGATATGGGAGTGCCAGGGGTTGACCCCGGTATCGATCACCCCGATACGGAGCCTAGTCTCTTTTTTGGCCGGTCGTGTCATTATCGCCTGTCAACCGAATGTCTGAGAGTGCGGACCTGATCGAGCATGACCAGATTCGACGCAGCCTGGCGAATTGCCGCGCCGCCAAGCTCAGTACTGAGTTCCTGACTGTCAACCTGACGGAGTCGTCCCATCTTCATGAGGTAAAGGCGATCGAATTCTTCCAGGCCGTGCAATCGATGGGTGATGACCATAAACGTACGGTCGGGAAAATGGCAGAACAGATTCCGCCGAACCTTGGCCTCGGTGTCGGGATCGAGCGCCGAAAAGGCCTCGTCCAGCACCAGAATCGCCGGGTTACGCAGAATGAGCCTGGCCAGGCCGATCCGTTGGCGTTGCCCGTCGGAGAGAGCCAATCCCCGGCCGCCGATGATCGTGTTGAATCCATCGGGTAACTCGGAAATGAACTCGTCGGCTTCTGCAAGAGATGCTGCTGTCTGCAATTCCGCATCGCTGACCCCCTGGTTACCATAGCGCAGGTTCTCGGCAACCGTCGCGTGCAGCAAAAAAGGATCGCACCCGGCATAGCCAAGCCTCGCTTGAGAATCGTTAAAGGCCGGACCAACCGAAATCCGTCCTTTGTGCGGAGAGCGCAGGCCGAACAACATCTGCACCAGGGTCGACTTGCCGGTTCCGGACGCCCCGAAAACCGCCATGCGTTCTCCCGATGAAACTCGCAAATGTGCCCCGTTCAGAATCGTTGGGGATCCGGCATAGGCGAAACAGATATCATCAATAACAATCTCGCCCGGTTCAGCCACACCTCGGGCTGTCGGAGCAGTGGCGGAAGCCTCGGTTGCCAGTACCTCGACCACCCGTTCCAGGCTGACCCGCGCTTCCTGAAGATTGCGCACCAGACCCAGAATCCCCGTGGCCGGGCTGACCAGTCTCCCCTGGTACAGAATAAAGGCCACGAACGTTCCCAGCGTTATTGCGCCGCTTTCGATCAGCCTTCCGCCAAGGAGGTAAATCCAGGCAAGACTTGCGGTAAGCGTCAGGGCGGGGAATCCCGACGCGGCGGAATCGAGGGTTTGGAATTTCAGCAACCGGCGAACGAGGATGCTATTGTAAGCGGCAAATGATTGCTGGTCCTGCGTCTGCGCTTCATGGAGACGCACCGCCCGCAGGGCGCCGAGACGTTCGGTTAGGAAATGGGACAGGTCAACCATGGCATCGCGAACCTTCCGGGTTCCCTGTTCCACCGGCCCGCGGAACGTCGCAGTAATCGCCAGGGCAACGAAGATCCCGAGGAAACTCCAGAGTGCCAGGGCAACCGACAGATGCAGAAGGATCGCGGCCGCGACGATGAGGAAGAGGATATTCTGGAAGAATCCGAGGATACCGTCCACCAGCAGCGTCTGGATCTTCGGGATGTC
>JANNLB010000153.1:0-8013 GCA_031396605.1 Geobacter sp.
GTTGTTCCTTAAAAAAGGTGCAAACATGACAATGAAACCAAAACACGAGGAGAACAATCCGCGACTCAAGGTGGCGTTTCTGGAAGTTGTCGATAATCAATTGAAGGCAAACGATCCGCCGGAAACCAGACAAACGCTTGATCGCCTGGTTGCTCAAGGAATTTCACTGGAAGACGCGAAGATCTATATCGCTCAGGCTGTGTGCCTTGAGGTTTTCAACGTCATGAAGCACAACCAGCCTTCTGATCAGAAGAGATATGTAAGAAACCTTCAGCGCCTTCCCAAAGAACCGCTTGAATGAGCGGCTGGTCCAATAAATAGCCTGTAATTATGATACTTTTCGGTTGACACGTATACGCTTCAGGTTCAGTATCTATCCCCGCTGGAAACGTTTTACCCCGTCTCTTGTTTGACCTGTTCAGAGCTATTCACAAGGAGTTCTTTGTATGTTTTCCTACCTGCAGGGTCTGATTGACCCTGCGCTTGTGGCGCTGGGCGCCGCACTTGTTATCGGCTGTGCCGGCATTCCCGGCCTGTTCCTTCGAAAACCCGGTCCCGGCCAGATCATATCAACAACAGCCACCATACTGGCCGCCCTTGTCGGCGTTCCGTCCGCTCTGCTGCTCCTCTTCAGCCACACAACGACTACCTATTCTCTGGAGTGGGGGTTGCCGTTCGGTCCCTGCGAACTGGTCATTGATCCCCTTTCCGCATTCTTTCTCCTTCCGGTTTTTCTGGTTTCAGCCGCCGGTTCTCTCTTTGCGGTCGGCTACTGGCCGGCAGCGGAGCATCGCGCCACCGAGCGAGGTCTGACCTTCTTCTACGGCCTGCTGGCCTCATCGATGGCGATTCTGCTGATGGCCCGCAACGGAGTCTTTTTTATCATGATGTGGGAGATTATGGCGCTTTCCGCCTACTTCCTTCTGGTGACGGAGCATGAACGGGAGGAGGTCCGCCGCGCCGGAATCGTCTATCTGATTGCCACACACATCGGCACAGCCGCTCTGGTTGTCTATTTCTCACTTCTGGCTGCTCAAACAGGCTCGTTCCTGCTGCCGGCAGCCGGAGCGCTTTCGGCGCTCTCTCCATCTGCTACGTTGATTGTGCTGGCGGCATTTGTCGGATTCGGAGCGAAGGCCGGAATCATGCCGTTCCATGTATGGCTCCCGTCGGCTCATGCCAACGCCCCCAGTCACGTCTCGGCAGTCATGTCGGGGGTCATGCTGAAAATGGGGCTGTACGGCCTCTTCCGCACGTTGACTTACTTTCACGACCCGCCGCTGCTCTGGGGGGCGGTTCTGACGGTCTGCGGAATATCCTCGGCCCTGCTGGGAATCGCCTTCGCGGTCGCCCAGCGCGATCTGAAGCGCCTGCTGGCCTGCAGCAGCATCGAGAACATCGGCATCATTACGACCGGCCTCGGAGTTGCGCTGCTGGGGGTGTCAAGTCACAACAACGTGCTGGTGTATCTCGGCATGGCGGGTGCTCTGCTCCATATTCTCAACCACAGCTTCTTCAAACCATTACTCTTCCTCGGCTCCGGGGCCATTATTCATGCCGCCGGAACGCGTGAGATGAACCTGATGGGGGGCCTCGGAAAAGGTATGCCGCGTGTGGCAGCGCTCGTTCTGGTTGGATCGGTCGCTATCTGCGGCATTCCCCCTCTGAACGGTTTTGTCAGTGAGTTTCTGCTGTATCTCGGTTTTTTCAGACAACTGAAGGCAGACAGCCTGATCTATCTGGCTTTGCTGGCTCCTCTGCTGGCGCTGGTTGGCGGCCTGGCCGTGATCGCGTTTTCCAAGCTGTACGGCTCGGTTTTCCTCGGTACCCCCCGCACTCCCGCTGCGGCTCATCCGCACGAAGCGGGAGTGACGATGCTGGCGCCGATGGCTTTTTTTGCGCTGCTCTGCCTGCTGATCGGAGTGGCGCCGCAGATGGCACTCCGTCTGGTTTCACCCGCCATCGAATCGTTTTATCCGCAGCTGGTTTCACCTGAGATTTCCGCCGGGTATGGCGCAATTATGGGCAGGCTCTCACTCGCCGGAGTACTGCTGCTGGCGGCTGCCGTCGTGGTTACGCTGCTCTGGAAGTGGCGACTAGGAAAAGGCCCGGTGTCTGCTGCCCGAACCTGGGGGTGCGGCTATCAGCGAGGAACGGCGCGCATGCAGTATGGTGGAACGTCTTTTTCCGAGCTGGCCGTTTCAGTATTCAATGGTATCATGCGCCAGCGGATCGAGCGCCCGACGCTGTACGGACTTTTCCCGGGGGGGGCGCACTGCGGAGACCAGCCGACCGAAACATTTCTGGAGCGGATCATAGCGCCGCTGTTTGCTCTGGCCGGGGTGTCGTTCGCCTTTTTGAGACGTCTGCAGAACGGCCTGATGCATCTGTATATGATGTATATCTTTGTCACCCTGTTTATTCTGATGCTGTGGGCACACTGACGTCTGGTTGGGAGCGTTTATGATGAACAGTATCATCCATATATTTCTGGCGCTCGTTATGCCTCCGCTGCTCCTCGGGGTAATCGGCAAAACGAAAGCGGCCTTTGCCGGGAGGGTCGGTGCGCCGTTTTTGCAGCCCTATTATGATATCATCCGTTTGCTGCAGAAAGGGACTGTATTCAGCACGACCACCAGCTGGGTTTTTCGGGCCGGGCCGATCGTCGCTCTGGCAACGACTGCGATCGCCGCACTGCTGATTCCGTTTGGTGCACATCCATCTCCGATCTCTTTTGACGGTGACATGATCCTGTACGTGTACCTGTTTGCCTTGGGACGCTTTTTTACGATGGCGGCCGCTCTGGATACCGGTTCAAGTTTTGAAGGAATGGGTTCCGCCCGTGAGGCGACCTTCTCATGTCTGGCGGAACCGACCCTATTCTTCGCATTGATCACCCTGTCGCGTCTGTCCGGTTCGTTGTCACTCTCCGGGATGCTGGTCAACATCAATTTCAGCGTCTGGATGCACACCAGCGCCGCTCTGCTGCTCCTGGTCGGCGGGATGTTTATCGTGCTTCTGGCCGAAAACTGCCGTATTCCATTCGACGATCCCAACACCCATCTTGAACTGACCATGATCCATGAAGTGATGGTGCTTGATCACAGCGGCCCGGCCTTGGCGATAATTCAATATGCCGCGGCACTCAAGCTGTTTGTGCTGGGGGCCTTTTTTGTCCATCTGGCGCTGCCGTATTCCACCGGCATCCCCCTTGTTGACTGGGGACTTTTCATGGTCTCCATGCTGGAGCTGGCTGTTATTATCGGAGTGGTTGAATCGGTCATGGCGCGTCTGCGCCTGATTCGTATTCCCCAACTGCTGGTTGCCGCCACCATCCTGGCGGCGTTCTCTACTCTGCTTGTCATCAGGTGATTAGAATGATTACTCTGGCCGATCAACTCCTTGTACTTGTCCTGCTGATCAACTTTATCTCGCTCGGCACCAGCCGCCTGATCCTTTCCATTCGCGCGGTGGCGGTTCAGGGTGTCATCCTGGGGATTCTGCCCGGCCTGATACATCCGTTTTCCTGGCATCTGGTCGGGATTACGATCGTCATAATTGCGGTCAAGGGTTTTGTGATCCCCCATCTGCTTGGTCGGGCTGCCCGATCCGCCGAGATCAAACGCGAAGTCGAACCGTTTGTGGGGTACGTCCCGACGCTGCTGCTCGGTGCGCTATTTACGGCGCTATCGTTCGGTTTTGCCGGCCGGCTGCCGATGCTGCCGGAGCACCAGAATTACATGTTCGTCCCGGCATCGGTCGCTACTCTGATGGCAGGCTTCCTGATTCTGACGACCCGCCGCAAGATGATTTCACAGGTTATCGGATATCTCGTCCTCGAGAACGGTATTTTTATCTTCGGCCTGCTGCTGGCGGAGGCGATGCCGATCATGGTGGAAGCGGGGGCCCTGCTCGATCTGCTGGTCGGAACGTTCGTGATGGGGATTGTCATCAACCAGATCAACCGTGAGTTTTCCTCGCCGGATACCTCACTTCTGACCTCCCTGAAAGAGGAATAGTCATATGTTTGCCGCCCTGATCATCATTCCGCTCATCGGAGCCGCCGTGACCTGGCTGATTCCGTATGATCGTCTGCGCCCCAAGATTCTGTCGCTTTTTACCTTTGCGCATCTGGGCATGACCATCGATATGATTTCGTTCACCCCCCCCGAATCTCCGGGCGGCTGGTTTCATCTGGATGCGCTCGGGATGATTGTATTGTTAAGCACCAGTATTCTCTTTCTGTCCTGTGCCATCTACTCGATCGGCTATCTTTTTTATCGTCGGGAACGTTCCAACCGGGTACTCTGCGTCGGCCTGCTGGTCTGCCTGTCGGCCGCCTCGCTGGTTACCATCACTCACCATCTCGGACTGATGTGGGTGGCGCTTGAAACCACAACCATATCGATGGCTCCTCTTATATATTTCAACCGTAATGCCCGCTCGATCGAAGCGACCTGGAAATACCTGCTGATCTGCTCGGTCGGGGTTGCCCTGGCTCTGCTCGGCCTCTATTTTCTGGCGTACGCCACGATAGTCGCCAGGGTGGAGCCGTCGCTGCTGCTCGATGATCTTATCCGTGATGCAGACAAGCTTTCATCTGGCTGGGTCCATGCGGCATTCGTTTTTCTGCTGGTCGGCTTCGGTACAAAAATGGGGTTGGCTCCGCTCCACACCTGGAAACCTGATGCGTATGGCGAGGCTCCCGGTCTTGTTGGCGCCCTGCTTTCGGGTGGATTGGTAAATCTGGCCTTTCTGGCCCTTCTGCGCGTGTACCAGCTCTGTCTGGCGACCAAAGAGATTACCTTCTTTCAAAATGCCCTGGTTGTCATGGGGCTGTTTTCGATGATTGTCGCGGCAATATTCATGGCACGTCAGGCTGATTTCAAGAGGATGCTTGCCTATTCCAGCGTTGAGCATGTCGGTATCATGGCGGTGGCGCTCGGGTTAGGCGGCAAAGCAATTTTCGGCGTGCTGTTTCATATCCTTGCCAACGGCCTGACCAAGGGAGTGTTGTTTCTCTCTTCCGGCAATATTCACCGTTCCTACAACAGCAAAAGCACCAATCATGTGCGAGGCGCCCTGCGGCGTCTCCCCTGGTCGGGGGGGATCTTTCTGGCCGGATTCATCGCCATCACCGGATCACCCCCCTTTGCGCCGTTTATAAGCGAATTTACCATTATCAGCAGCGCCTTCATACAGGGGCGGCTGCTGATAGGTGCGATCTTTCTGATTTTACTGTCGATCATTTTTATCGGCATGGCATTAACGGTTCTGCCGATGGTTATGGGTGAAGTTCCCCCCGACAGCGAGACGACATCGTACCGTGACACAATCTGGACGGTCGGACCGCCGCTGGCTCTTCTTCTGCTGGTGTTTCTGCTGGGTGTCTGGATACCGGCTCCGCTGATGACGCTGCTGCGGGACGCTTCGGCGCTTCTGGAGGTGCATCAGTGAGCTTCGGCATGAAAACCTTTTATAACGGCGCCTCATTCGGTCGGAGTGAGATCCCGATGCCGGAGGGGGACACCTTCTTTCAGGGGATTCTGGACGCGATTACGGCGGGTTGGCGGGTTTGTTCCTATTTCGGTGTTCCGAATGCAGACGGGGCGACGCTGTACTGCGTCATGTCCGCACGGGCCGGGATCGGGGTTCTCGGCATTGTCGCCACTTCCGTCGGTCGTGCTTTTCCTTCACTGGCGGCAGCCTGTCCGCAGCTGCATCTGTTTGAGCGCGAGATTGCCGAGCAGTGTCTGACCCGTCCGGAAGGGCACCCCTGGTTCAAACCGGTTCGTTTTCAAAACCCGCTCTGCGAGGGGGAGGGGTTCTGGCACGACAGCGACGGCGGCGGTCTGCTCCCCGGCGTGATGGATTTCTACCGGGTGGAAGGGGATGAAGTCCATGAAGTTGCGGTCGGCCCGGTGCATGCCGGCATCATCGAGCCGGGGCACTTTCGTTTTCAGTGTCACGGCGAAGAGGTATTTCATCTCGAAATAGCGCTCGGCTTTCAGCATCGCGGTATTGAACGGGCGTTGATCGGCGGCCCGGCTCCTCGTACCATGCATCTGATGGAGACGATAGCCGGCGATACTACAGTCGGCCACGGTCAGGCCTATTGCATGAACATGGAGTCGCTTGGAGGGATATTTGCTTCTCCCCGTGCCGAGACGATGCGCGGAATCGCTCTGGAACTGGAACGGCTCGCCAATCACTCGGGGGATCTGGGAGCGATAGCCGGGGATGTCGGTTACCTGCCGACCGCCTCGTTCTGCGGCCGGATCCGTGGTGATTTTCTCAATATGACCGCCCTGCTCTGCGGCAGTCGTTTCGGTCGCGGTCTGCTCAGACCGGGGGGGATCGGCTATGATTGCGATGCCGCGCTGGTGGAGGAGCTGCTCACTCGTCTGCAGTCAGCTCGGGAAGATCTTGCCGGAGCGGCCCAGCTGCTCTGGAATACCCCTTCCGTCATGGCGCGACTGGAGGATGTCGGCACGGTCACGGAGGCTGACGCCCGCGAGATCGGCCTGGTCGGACCTGCCGCCAGGGCGTGCGGTCTGAACCGCGATGTCCGGCGCGATCATCCGTTCGGAATATTCCGGATGAGTCAGATACCGGTTATCACCGCAACCACCTGTGACGTTGCCGCCCGTACGCTGCTCCGCTGGCTGGAGGCCGAACGCTCGATGGATTTCATCAATGAACAGGTGCGTCATCTGCCGCGCGGCGGCTATCGTAACCAGATGAAAGAGCTCGCATCCGAGCGCTGTGCCGTTGCTCTGACCGAAGGGTGGCGGGGTGAAATCTGTCATGTTGCCTTGACTGACTATCAAGGTCGCTTTGAACGCTACAAGATCGTCGATCCTTCGTTTCATAACTGGAGCGGACTTGGGCTTGCCCTGCGGGGTCAGCAGATTTCCGATTTTCCGCTCTGCAACAAGAGTTTCAACCTGTCGTACTGCGGGTTTGATTTGTAATGGGAACCTTCTGAAAATGGAGCGAACAGACCCGACCACCTGATTAGCACTAATTTTTCGCTTTGGTGACTCCCTACGGTCGGGGGTCAGCCTCAACTCCGTTGGCCGAAAAACTTAATTTCAAAAATATCGTGAGGCAAAAATTATGATTCGAAAATTGAGTGGAGCATTTACAGGTGGCGCTATTGGTGGGTTGGTCGATAGCATCAACATCACGATTTTAGGCATGGTAGGAGTAAGTGATTTATTGGGTGTCAGTATGAAGCCCGAATTTACTGCCCCCTGGCTATATCAGCGAATGGTCTGGGGTGGCATATGGATGCTTCTGCTACTCCTGCCCTTGTGGAAAAAACAATCTATTCTTCGTGGATGCCTATTCAGCCTATTGCCATCTGCTATGATGCTCTTCATGGTCTTGCCAGGTATGGGTAAAGGCCTTCTCGGCCTTGGCTTTGGTGCTCTGACGCCGCTGGTCGTCATCGGCTTGAATTTCATTTACGGCATTGTTGCGGCGTATTGGTATAAGGCAACAGTAGAAACCGCCTAAATTCGAATTGCAGGGACCCAAAGGAGTCAGATCTGAATGGCGCTAGTTTAAGGTTTCGCTGCACGACATCTGTTCCGGTGTGGAGAAACTGTCGGGGTCGTGTTTGACATTTAGACATTATAGGAAAACCGGCCGTTGGGCAACCAAAAGTGAAGAAAGGCTGGAGCGTGCTGGAGATAACCAAATCCCGAGCGAAGCCTGCTTACGACTTTATCTCTATCATTGCAGTGATATTTATGTTGAATTAAGACATGTTTTTAACTATCGTAGCACTGCAATAATATTATAGGGTGTAAAAACTCAACGATGGAGCAAAGAATGCGAAGAGTAATAATGCGGTTCCCTGTCCCAGAATCCCAGCCACTGCTTGATGCGGAGACACTCGGTGTTTTCGTACGAGCAAGTCGCACCAAGACTGGTATGGGAATCCATGAGGCAGCCGCTTTCTGTGGTGTGGCTGTAGGCACCATGCAGAAAATAGAGAAAGCCAGC
>JANNLB010000209.1:0-14235 GCA_031396605.1 Geobacter sp.
TTTGTGTTTTCGCTTCGGATTATAAATGGCTGTTAAATATGAAGGCTTGAAACAGGTCTTTCCTCTTGGGAACTTACTTGAGATAGAACAGGCACGCGATGCTGGAACGAAACCAACTTTTTGCCTGACGCAGCTTGCCTCAGCAGGATGTCCTGAAATATCGCATCAGCGTTGTGACCAAATTGATTGGCATATTGTTCTCTGAGTGAGCGCGTCTCTGTGACGATAGGATCTTTCCACATAGCCTAAACCTCCTCTGTTAGTTCTTGCGGTGTGCAGATGATTGGCGGTTCGTAACCAAGTGCCCGGCAGGTGGCTTCAATTTTAGGCCGGGTATGAGCATTAGCAATGTGTGTGCAGTTCCAAGTCAGCAAATACTCCATGCCGTTTACGGTTGCAATAGCCACATGATAAGCATCAATTTCGGCGTTTGCGGGCAGTGCATGGCGACGGATAAGTTCTTGACCCAATGTCCGCACCTCCTCTGTAGCTTGTAGCTCCATTATATCAGCGATTACCTCAAGACGACGACTTATAGCATCAGGATGACCAAGACTGGCTTCAGCAAGTACAAACTCCGAGATGAATACATCATAGTTGCACCGTTGCGTCTCCCACCATTCAATGGTGACGTTCTGGTTGGCCATAGCGCGGATGTCGTTGCTTGAACGTGCTGTAAGATAGCTGATAACCGAGGTTTCGATATACACTTTAGCTTTCAAAATGCCTCCCTGTTATTCCTGTTGCCAGTCCCCTTTTTACGTGCGGACGTCGAACTGGCAAAGTTCAGTTATTTTCGTAGGCCATGGATATGTGGCGCATGGAATACTATTATACGGCATATTTCTTTTCAAAGTATCTTTTAAAGCTTGTTTTCCCGATTGCTTGAGCCATTCCGCACGACATCCCTCCCAATATTGTCGGTAATCACTCCAGCCACGTTTAACCAAGATTCCATCGAAAACGAAATATGCTCCTGGAACAAGGAAATGGCATAGTTTGCTTGCAAAAGTTGGGCTGCTAACCCCCTTGATCTGGACTGCTACGTTGAATAGAGGTTCAACTTCGGCCCAATCAAGCGTTTCGATTGTCGGGAGATTATTGGGTTCATTACCAGCAAGCCGTGAAAAGCAATACTGTACCTCTGTAAATCGTTTCAGACCTTCATCGTGGATAAATTTCTTTGTATGTACAGACGTGCCCCGAATTGCTTTCCATTCCCAAAGTTTTTCTACAAGAAAAGTCCAGAAACGCTGGTCAAGTCCACGCACTCTATGTTCTTCGAGCCGGCTATACCTATAGATGCTTTTTCGGTTTCCCGTTGTTATCCTTTTCATCTACCTGTATATGCTTTTCCAATGACGTGCCGACAATTTTACCGTACTGAACAAACCAAAGTTGCTTCTCCGGATTCCATCGTCCGCCTGCCGCTTTCGCTTGTGCACGCAAATCCTTTTCATAACCTTCGATCCGAAGTGGAACCAGAGTATCCGTAGAATACTTTGGCGCTGGTGGCGTCCAGTCAGCCCTTTCCACGATCAGTTCAACCGTTTTCAATCTTTGCCTTGATTCCGCATCATACCGAAACCGGACACATACCAAGGCATCACCGTACTTATCGGTAAGCCTTTTAGTCCCTTTTTGACCCGGCTTTAGAATCAATCGTGTTTTCATCTATGTCTCCAGCCAGGTTCCGCTAATTATGAATTTATATATCACAATGCCCTCCAACAATAAACGTATTTAATCCCATCCCCCGGCCTGATTATGCGTTTCCGAACGCATATAACTCACCGCCTGTGCCTCTGTCATACATGACGCGTCTTTATGCGTGATGTGTGGCGTCTTTTCTCCTCCTTAAGCGAATATGACGCCGCCGTAACGGAACAGAGTGGAACGGCGTGAAGTGAAGCGCGGTGTGCTATGAGTTGCCGTAATCCGTTGAATATATCCTGGCGGAAGTTAGACGGCGTGTCCTCTTGCGCCGGCTGACTGTAGCAACACATACCTGATTCGGCGTTGATGCGGTAAACAACGAAGAGCATTAAACATACTGCTTCCATATACTGTGGCAATTTAAATATGATTCTGGTAATAAAGTGGTTGTAGTTATTGGAAAAAGGAAGGGAGATTAATATGTCCGTTGCCCTGAGACTTGAATTACCGGATGGTGCTTTTTCAGCGTTACATAAAAGCCCCGACGAATTTGGCCGGGAGATGCGTATTGCCGCTGCCGTAAAATGGTATGAAATGACGACAATATCTCAGGAGAAGGCAGCTGAAATAGCAGGACTATCAAGAGTGGATTTTATGGATGCCTTGGAACGGTTCAGAGTTTCACCGTTCCAGTATGGCTCTCAAGAAGTTTTGGCTGAGTTATCAGATGTCAATTGATCGGGTTGTAGTAAATGCATCCCCGCTTATTTGCTTGTTCAAAAGCGGTTTTCAAGATTTGTTGCCCGCACTGTTTCAGGAAATATCAGTACCAGAGGCGGTCCTCAACGAAGTAACCGCTTCAGGTAAAAATGATTTTCCTGCTGAACATCTGGCAAGGCAACAATGGCTTAATACTGAGACCAAAATACACCTTGACCTGAGAGTCGCTGCCTGGGATCTGGGACGAGGCGAGAGTGAAGTGATTTCTTTTGCTCTACTCAACCCCTCCTATCGAGTAGTGCTTGATGACCGAGAATCCCGCCGCTGTGCAGAGACCTTGGGATGCAAGTGTATTGGTACAGCCGGAATACTGGTGCTGGCACGAAGACGCAAGCTATTGCCGTCCTTGAGAGAAGCCTTTGCTAAACTCAGTAACTCCGGAATATGGCTTTCCCGTGATCTGATTGAAGAACTCTGTCGCCTGGAAGGCGAATAGCCCACTTTAAGCAGTTTCTGATTATTTATTAGTAGCTTACACGGAATCAAGAACCATTTCCGACAAATGCTCCATTAAAAACAAAGGGTTGCCGTTAATCGCGGCAGCCCTTTTTGCGTATCACTCCCCAGAAGAAAACTATTGCCCAATTACAAAAAAATAGGCATACAATAAGACCATACAGGTCCGGTTAACTGTTTCTTACAGCAGGCTGAGAGATTACGGTTTTATGGAGGTCTGTCATGAAAAAGCTATTGTTGGTATGTGCGGTTCTGCTTTTCTCAATTAATGCGGAAGCCTCGATTAAAACGAAAGTCATCGAATACAAACAGGGTGAAACAACTCTTGAGGGATATGTGGCGTGGGATGACGCGATGGGCGCTCAACGTCCCGGTGTATTGATAGTGCATGAATGGACCGGCATTAATGATCATATGAGGCAGCGGGCAGAGATGCTTGCCAAACTGGGCTATGTGGCCTTTGCAGCAGATATTTACGGGAAAGGAATCCGTCCCGCGACCCAGCCTGAAGCTGCCAAAACGGCCGGTATCTACAAGGATGATCGACCCCTTTTACGGGCAAGGGTCAGGGCCGGACTGGACGAGTTGAAAAAACAGAAACGCGTTGACCCGCAACGCATTGCGGCTATCGGGTACTGTTTCGGCGGCACGACCGTACTTGAACTGGCCCGTGATGCCGCTGATATTAAGGGAGTCGTCAGTTTCCACGGCGGGCTGTCAACACCTACACCTCAGGATGCCAAAAACATCAAAGCCAAAGTACTGGCGCTGCATGGCGCGGACGACCCCTTTGTGAAGGCTGATGAAGTGGTTGCTTTTCAGGATGAAATGAGGAAAGGCGGGGTTGACTGGCAGTTTATCAGCTACAGCAATGCCGTCCACAGCTTCACCAACAAAGCGGCGGGCAGTGACAACAGCAAAGGCGCGGCCTACAACGAGAAAGCGGACAGGCGCTCGTGGGAAGCCATGAAGGCGTTCTTTGCGGAAATTTTCAAATAACTGCTTGAAAGCAGTACGAGAGTACAAATGAAAAACATATATTTCAGGGGGATGTTGCATAATCCCCCTGTTTTTTATGGAACATCCTGATTTGGAACAAGGTTTAAGATAACGACTCTGGCCGTATGAGATCAGGGAGTGACATTAATATGAGCGCCATAAAAACTCGCCTCTGTACTGTTATGATTCTTGTTGCCGCCATGCTGTTGCCGGCTGCCTGCAGCAAGACGCCGCAGCTGCAGTCATTGGCCGCTGATGCCACTATCCTGGCATTTGGCGACAGCCTCACCGCCGGAACTGGCGCAAGTGATACGGAGAGTTATCCGTCGGTGCTGGCGCGCCTGACCGGGCGAAAAACCGTCAACGCAGGGGTGCCAGGCGAGATTTCGGCCGCCGGTGTGCAGCGGCTGCCGGAATTGCTCGAACGGGAACGTCCTGCCCTGCTGATTCTCTGTCATGGCGGCAATGATCTGCTTGCTCGCCAGGACCACAAGCTGATTGCCGGCAATCTGCGGGCCATGCTTCGCGTAGCCGGAGAGCATGGAGTGCCGGTGCTGCTGGTGGCGGTTCCGTCACCGGACCTTTCGCTGAAGCCGCCCCCCCTGTATGAAGAGCTGTCCCGGGAGTTCCACATCCCCCTCGAACAGAAAGCCCTTGCGCATATTATGGGGAAGGGTTCCCTCAAATCGGATCATATTCACCCCAATGCGGCCGGGTACCGGCTGTTGGCCGAAGCGTTGGAAAAACAGCTGAAAAAGAGCGGGGCTCTGCCGTCATAACAGCAAGGAGCATCCGCGTCGCGTGAGACCGCTGTTGTTTTTGATGTGATCCGTTGACAGGCGGGTGCTGCCGGAGTAAGGTGAAGCGCTTTTTAATGCTATGTTATAATGACTTCATCCCAGGAGCGGCCCGAGTGTCCCACTCGAAGACGTTGTAGCGGCACTGGCTGCTTGCGGGCGGTAAATGTCTGTTGCGCTTCCTTGATGGAACCGGCGGTTTCGTCTTTCAGATAAATCCCTTCGATGGCAAACGATGAAACCAGCGAACGCCGCATCAGCAGCTTGCACTCAGCCGGATCTTTCAGGTAGGAGTTTGTTTCGATCAATGACTTTTTCATAACGGCAGCATACCTCATCCTGCGATGTTCTGCATCGGAAAAACCGCTTTAGCTCAGTTGTGAGAGCAATTGCGCTGAGGCTTGTACATCAAATTTGATGTTGAGGGATTATGGATTTCAGTGTAGAATTCTATGAGTCAGAGAGCGGAATATGTCCCGTTCGGCAATTTCTCGACGACTTGAAGACCAGTGATCCGGACGACTTCGCGGCGGTTCTTGCCGGTCTGGCAAAACTACGAAACCGGCAATATCACCGGGAGCCGTTATCCAAGGCACTTGGCGAGGGGCTGTTTGAGTTGCGCCATGTGGGCAAGCTGAATACCCGCGTGTTCTGGTTTTTTGTGAAGAATCGCCGGATCATTGCGGTGTATGGCATACGCAACAAGGGTCAGGCCATCCCGGCCCGCGATCTTGAAATTGCACGGGAGCGCATGCACGACTGGCAGAGGAGAGTGCCACGATGAAAAAATCCAATTTCGACCAGTATCTCGAAGAGCAGTTGCAAGACCCGGACTTTGCCGCTCGCTTTGAGCATGCCGGTGAGGCCTGGGATGTGGCGCTGCAAATTACCGCCCTTCGTCAACAAGCCGGACTTTCCCAAAAAGAGCTGGCCAAGCTTCTTCATACGTCCCAGCAACAGATCAGCCGACTGGAATCCGCCGGCTATGAGGGGCACTCTCTCAGCATGCTGCGCCGCGTCGCAGAGGCCCTGCATTCAAGGGTACGCGTCATCTTTGAACCTGTTGAAAACCAGACAGGGATGCACGTTGCCGAAACACCCGCGCCGTATCATGCAAAATGTAGCGCAACCAACCGCTCATGAGCCCGGAAAGGACATTATGTCGACTTCTGGATTCTCTACGAAAATTCCGAAAACGTCCCGCGCGGCGTAAACCTTCCGAAGATGACAGGAATAAATAGATGACCCCAGCCGCAATCGTGCAAAAACTCTGGAACTTTTGTAACGTCCTGCGTGACTACGGGATGAGCTACGGCGATTACGTCGAACAGCTTAGCTCTGTCCCGAGAGGGGGCTGTTTCGGAGAACATCCGGGTGTATCGAAAGGATGACTATGTCTCAATTAACTATCGTAGCAAAGATCAAAGCGAAGAAGGAATCCGTGGAGTGTGTCAGTAACGAACTGCTGAAGATGATTATCCCGACCAGGAACGAGGACGGCTGCATCGATTACCGTCTGCACCTGGACAATGATGATCCCGCGGTATTTATCTTGTATGAAACCTGGGAGAGCGTTGATTGCTTTGAAGCGCACAAAAATACCGGACATTACAAAGCCTACGTCAGTGCGCTTGACGGTCTGATTGAAGAGAAAGTTGTTCACAAAATGACCTTGATCGAATAAGGAGATGTGAAACATGAAGGTACTTGTCGATTTATGCGTCGTTCCGATCGGTGTCGGCGTATCCCTCTCCACCTACATCGCCGAATGTGAAAAAATTCTGTCTGACGCGGGCTTAAAGACCTCGCTGCACTCCTACGGGACCAACATCGAAGGGGAGTGGGATGAAGTGTTCGCAGCCATCAAACGCTGCCATGAAAAAGTCCACGCCATGGGAGCGCCGCGCATCACGACCACTATCAAGCTGGGCACGCGTACTGACCGGAATCAGACCATGGAAGACAAGATCGACAGTGTGAAGAGCAAGCTGTGACCGCCACATGCAGGCGGGCTTGTTCAGGGAGGACCATCTCAATTCAACCCGACTGACAGGCAACGTTTTGCTTCGTCTCTTGATCGGATTCTGACCAAATTAGTACGTAATAACCCGGTTTGAATAAAGAAATCATGATATTATGATACAGAGGTAGTAATTCAGATTTTGACTTTGACTTTCGACAGGAGTTGCGTATGAGAACTGCTGTGGCTGTTTTGTTTGCCATAGCGCTTGCTGCGACACAGACGCTTGGTGCAGACAACAGTTGGTATACCGGTGACGAACGCTGTCCGCCACCCAAGGACGACGGGACGTATTCCGCCCCTTACAATGCCCTGGAACATCGCCAGGAGTATCCGACCTTCTCCGGAGTTGACAAGCCGGGGTGGTCGTGCTCATATCAACGGGAGGACGGCGTCATCATCCAGTATGGTGACAGCCGAACGCCGCAGCAGCAATGGCTGACCATTTGGGGAGATAATCACGACCAATTGATTGTCAAATAGAGGAAAAAGTCCCGTATCGATGCCCCGAAACAACAACGTGATTGAAGAAAGGATAGTTATGATTGATCAATTGGAAGAAAGCCCGGAAGCGGAATGCAGCTGCGGAGAAATGCATAAAGGCCATATATGCTGGCTGTCGCGCATGGGGCTGTTGAATGAGGTGTATCACCTGAGCACCGCCCCGACAGTCGTGTGTGGAAAGTGTGGAGCAAAAGCCAATTTGCCTCATAATGTCTGTTTTCCGCTTCCGCTTGAGAAATAATTTTGCTTCTTTGATTGGCAAGACTCTGACAGGCCAGACTAGTCTGACCTGTCAGAGAGCCCTTCTTTCTATTCCACATCCCCGGCATTGCGCCTGACTCCCATCAAATACGCCACCACAAATTCCTCCAGATTACCGTCGAGGACGGCATCCGGGTTGCCTGATTCAACGCCGGTGCGCAGGTCTTTGACCATCTTGTAAGGGTGCAGCACATATGAACGGATCTGACTCCCCCAGCCGATTTCCTTTTTTTCGGCGGCGATTTCGGCGGCCTTGTCCTTGCGCTCCTCAACCTCCCGCTCATACAGTTTGGCCCGCAGGACTTTCATGGCGGTGCCACGATTCGATATCTGACTCCGCTCGGACTGGCAGGCAACGATGATGCCGGAGGGAATATGGGTAATGCGGACCGCCGAGTCGGTGGTGTTGACATGCTGACCACCGGCGCCTCCGGAGCGGAAGGTGTCCACCTTCAGATCGGTATCGCTGATTTTGATCTCGATATCGTCCTCTTCAATTTCAGGAAAGGCGTACATCGAGGCAAAAGAGGTGTGGCGGCGGGCATTGCTGTCAAAAGGTGATATGCGCACCAGGCGGTGAATACCTGCTTCCGCCCTCATGTAGCCGTAGGCGTACTCGCCGCTGACGTTGAAGGTCGCCGATTTGAGCCCGGCCTCATCTCCGGCCTGATATTCGGTGATGATCGTCTTCCACCCCTTTTTCTCGCAGTACCGGAGGTACATGCGCAGGATCATCTCGGCCCAGTCCTGGGACTCGGTGCCGCCTGCACCGGGATTAATGGTGATGAAGCAGGAATTGCGGTCATGGGGGCCGGAGAGCATCCGCTGGAACTCGGCTGCCTCTACCTCTTTAATCAGCCGGGCGGCCATGTGGCCAACCTCCGACAGTGTTTCGGCATCCTGAGCCTCTTCTCCCAGCTCGATCATCACGCGAATATCTTCCACCTGGCGCAGAAGGCCGTCCCACATCAGAACTATTTTTTCCAGTGTCGTCCGTTTCTTTATGATTTCCTGGGATTTTTTGGTGTCGTCCCAGAATCCGGGCACGGCCATGATCGATTCGATCTCCATGATCGATTCACGTTTGGCATCTACGTCAAAGAGCCCCCCGAAGCTTGGCGATCCGCTCTTCACAATCCTTCATTGTTGCGATCTCTTCACGGTACATGACGGTTACCCCTTTACGAATGATATTTTTTTTCGTTTGAACCACGCAAACAGAGCAACTCCGGCTGTCAGCAGGACACAAAGCCAGGCCGGAGTGTCTCCGATCGTGAGGTAAAGCGACCTGCCGCTGCCCGGCTGCACTTCGCCGGTGCGATACGCTTCTACAAACAGGGCGGTCATGGTGCGGATATGGCCGTTCTGGTCAACAATAGCGGTTACTCCGGTGTTTGCGGCGCGGATCAGCGGGGTGCGGGTCTCGATTGCACGGAAAGTCGAAATGGCAAGGTGCTGGTAGGGGGCCGATGATCGACCAAACCAGGCATCGTTAGTGATTGCCACCAGAACGCGGGCACCGGCCTGGACGTATTGACGGGCCAGTTCAGGAAAGATAACTTCATAACAGATCTGAATTCCGAGTTTCGTGCTCCCCGTATCCAGAGCAACGGCCCGCTCGCCGGGTGAGAAATCACCGATGCCGACCACAAGCTTGTTAATGAAGGTCAGGAAGTTCCCCAGTGGTATATATTCACCAAGCGGGACCAGGTGCAGCTTGTCAGCCCGGCCAACTGTCTCGCCGTTCGGAGACAGCATGAACGCGCTGTTCAGAAAGGTGCTTTTGCCGTTGCGAAGCTCATGTGCCGGGCTTCCGAACAGCAGACAGGCATTCATCTCCCTCGCCAGATTCCTGATCCGTTCCGCCTGGAGCGGTTCATCCTGAAAGAAAAAAGGTACGGCGCTTTCAGGCCAGACAATCAGGTCGACTCCTCCTTTGGATGCGTCACGGGTGAGGCGCACGTAGGTGTCTATCGTATGCTCCCGAAATGCCGGGCTCCATTTAACATCCTGTGGGATATTACCCTGGATCAAGGCAACCCGCAGCGGTTTTGATGGTGCTGTTTCCAATACGTTCAAGCGATTGAAGCCGTAGAAGAGAGTACCGAAAAGGAGAAACAAAAGTATAACGGCACTTTTTACCGGGTAGGGGACACCGGCACCGGAAACCGCACGCAGAGCCCGGTGCAGAACGATATTTGCAAGAACGATCAGCAGGGTGATGCCGTAAACACCCGCCAGGTCGGCAATCTGGATCAGCGGCAAGGTGCGGAACTGGGAGTGACCGAGCATGGCCCAGGCAAAGCCGGAAAACAGAAAAGAGCGGATGAAATCAAAGGCGACCCAGGCGACCGGCAGAGTAAAGGCGGCTTTGATGCCGATAAGTTCTCCCAGTCGGGCAATGCAAGTACTCAGGGCGTAGAACAGTGCCAGCCAGATAACCAGCAGCAGATAGACCGGTATGCTGACAGACCAGGGGAGATGACCATACTGGATAAAGACGATGTTGAGCCAGTAAAGTATAATGGCATATGAGGTAATGCCGCAAGTAAGGCCGATGCGGAAAGCCTCCCGTGGAGAACTCTCTTCCATGGCAATCAGCAGGGGGATCAGAGCGATCCAGGCCAGGAAGGAAAGGCCGGGATTCGGAAAGGAAAGTGCGATCAGAATGCCGCTGGAGATGGCCAGCACTCCCCGACGGTCCAGCAGCCGCTTTGCCGATGTTAAAGAGATCGGAATGCTCACTCACGCTCCTTATTTTCTGTAAGAGCGCTGTTTATAAGGCTGATTACGACCTTTTTAACCCGCCGCAGATCGGCATCAATGATTTTAAGGCGTAGTCCGGCTCCATCAATGGTGTCTCCGACCGATGGAATTTTTCCGGTCAGATGGAAGACGAGCCCACCGACGGAATCGAACTTGTCGCGCTCGATCTGAATAGCGAAATGCTCTTCCAGTTCCTCGACAGGGAGACGCCCGTCGGCGGTTATGCTACCGTCCGGGTTAGCAATCAGAAGCGACTCCTCGCGATCATATTCGTCCTGAATGTCTCCCACAATCTGTTCCAGCAGGTCTTCAATCGTTATAAGACCGGACGTGCCGCCATATTCATCAATGACGATTGCCAGGTGAACACGTTTTCGTTTGAACTCCTGCAGCAGCTGCTCCAGGTTTTTGGATTCGGGAATAAAATAGGGAGGGTGCATGATTTCGCGTACAGAGAGGTGATTTTCGTCGGTGCCCCACAGCTTGAGAAGATCCTTGGCATACAGCAGGCCGATGATATTGTCGATCGAATCCTCGCACACCGGAATGCGGGAATGGCCGCAGGCGATGATCGTGTCCAGCAGTTCGCGGACGGTGGCATCAACCGTAACGCAGGCCATTTCAGTACGGGTAACCATAACTTCCCGCACGATTGTCGTACCGAGGGAAAAAATCGAGCGGATCATCTCGCTTTCTTCCTCGTTAACCAGACCTTCTTCTTCAGATGCTTCGATAAAATCGTTGATTCCCTGTTCGGTTGTCCTTTTGCGTCCGGTTACAAAACGACTGACACGTTCAATAAAACCGGACCTCCTACTGCTGCCTTCTTCCACTGCTTTTTCCTCCTGATCGTATTGGACGGGTTGGGTTTGATGGACTTGATGAATGGGTTGATTTCTGACGAACATCGCGCTGTGGACGTTCCGCAGTTAAAATTTTTGTCGGCTCACCGGATAGTTCGCATACCTCGTCGTCTGTAAGGTAGCGAAACTGCCCCGCTCTGAGCGTGCCGAGCATAAGATTGCCGTAGCGAATCCGCTTGAGGCGTACGACTGAAAGACTGACGGCTTCACACATCCTGCGCACCTGACGATTACGCCCCTCATGGATCGCTACCGAAATCCAGTCGTTCTGCTCACCGCTCTTTACCAGATTCACGACCGCCGGTGCGGTCATGCCGTCCTCCAGTTCCACCCCTTCAGCCATCCGCTTCAGCTGCTGATCGATTACCTTGCCGCGTACACGGACATGATACTCTTTCTCTATTTCATGACTGGGATGCATCAGGCGATTGGCCCACTCTCCGTCATTGGTCAAAAGCAGCAGCCCCTCGGTGTTGTAATCCAGACGCCCCACCGGATAGACACGCTCCGGCACATCTTTCAACAGGTCGGTAACCAGCGGGCGCCCCTGGCTGTCTTTAAGTGCTGTGATATAACCTGGCGGCTTGTTGAGCAGGATGTAGAGGCGTTGTGCGCTGATTTTCAGGGTTTTCCCATCCACTGCGATGATGTCTTTGGTCGGGTCGGCCTTGCTCCCCAGTTCGGTTACCACGACGCCGTTGACGGTAACCTGGCCGTTCTGGATCAGTGTTTCAGATGCCCTCCGCGAGGTGATACCGGCGGCGGATATTATTTTTTGCAGACGTTCGAGCATGGTTCCTCTTTGTTCAGGTTATCTTCAACTTGTATAGCTTGGCATCAATTATCGCCCTGCACAATGGCGTATGATGGCCGTTATGTCAATACTGCACTACACCGCTGATATCCGATGACAAGCAATTGACAGAACAGGCGGATGGAAATGTGTTGGTAGAGGTGACCTTTGCCGATACCGGCCATTTGCGATGGTGGCTCCCGGGTTTTGGCGGCAGGGTTGAGGTGCTTGAACCGAACAGCTTCTGGGCTCCGTGCCAAGTAAAGAGAAATCCGGCGACGATCCGCATCAGTGTGCAACACGGGGAATCGTATTTAGACATGAAGGGTTTCATGGTAACACCTCCTCCTGGATTGCAGCTGGGGAAGACTCCATTCATGCTATTTCAAGCTTTCTGCGAGCTTGTCGAAGGATTCGTTCCAGCCGGCCTCGCACATATCGTGCATACTGCCCGGCGGGATGCCGACATGCCTGAGGGTCATCTTTGTTTTGTCGGCATCTTCTTCCAACGTCACCGTAATCTGTAACTCCAGCGGGAAGTCCTGGTCCATAGCGTAGTGCGCTGCCGAAACCACGTTGCCAGCCTCGTCCGCAAAACTATCGGTGCAGACAAGTAGCGAAGGCGCAACGATTTCCCGGTACACACCGGTGCTCCAGAAGTCCTGCCCTTCGGGCGATCGCATGCAGTTTAGATACTTGCCCCCCACGCGGAGGTCGATCTTACTGGTAGGCAGCGTGAACCCTTTTGGCCCCGACCACCTCATGAGGTGCTCAGGATCCGTCCAGGCCTGCCAGACCAGTTTCCGCGGTGCGTCGAACGTGCGGGTTATAATCAATTCTTGAGCTTTCATTTGGATTCTCCTCTCTAGGACCGGTATCCGAGAAAAACGCTTCCCGAAGGAAACGTCCTTGTTTCCAGAAGAGTCAGCTTGAGCCTGTCATTGAAGCCTTTAAAGATCTTTCTCATCCATGGCTCCTTTCAGCAGGTTTCATTTCACGCCAAAGAGGGCTTTGGCGCGCGTACTGATCTCTTCCGGAGATACGTCTTCCGTATGCGTGGCAATTGACCATTTATGGCCAAACGGGTCTACGACCGTGCCCATACGATCACCCCAGAACTGGTCCACGACGGGCATCAGCAGCGTGGCTCCAGCCGCAACCGCACGCTTTACGACGGTGTCCACATCTTCAATGTAGAGCATGATCGATACGGCCGTTCCTCCAATTGTCTGCGGGCTGAGAGCATTCCAGTCGGGACATTCATCGCACAGCATGATCGGCGAATCGCCAATCATGATTTCAGCATGCATCACTTTACCGTCCGGGGATACCAGACGCATACTCTCTGTGGCGTCGAATGCCTCTATGTAGAATTCAATGGCCTTGGCGGCGTTCGTGATAACCAGATAGGGTGTCGCCGTGTGGTAGCCATCCGGGATCGGTTTTGTCTTGGTAGTCATGATCTTTCCCCCCTTTCTCGCGTTGTTTGAACAGGCATCTTTGTCAGCAAAATAAGCGCTAATCTACTTACAAGACCATTTTAGTCTATTACTATAAAAAAGCAATAGTCGGGGAGAATTCCATGAATTCAGGGGATAGTTTACATAATTCAAAAGGCGGCTAACCGGCCGCCTTTGTTCCAAATTCTTTGTGTAATGGTTCTCAATAGTGTGTATAATAGCAACAGAGACAAAGAGAATTCCACCGCCTTCGGAAATAAAGGGGAGGCATATCATGAAAGTATTAGACGTCTTTGTAACGGTTTTACTTCTCGTCGGAGCCCTCAACTGGGGCTTGGTAGGTTTTTTCGAATACAACCTTGTCGCCGTCATCTTCGGTGAAGCAGGGGTTATCAGTCGGCTCATTTACGCTTTTGTGGGTTTGGCGGCCCTGTACGAAATCGGTTGCTTCACTTTTGGGCTCAAGGAAACTCAGCATCGATGGTGTGAAACGCTTGCCACCATTAAACATTAACAGAACACTTCCGAAGGCGGGGGAGTGATGTTTTCTCCGGAGCGAATTCCGGGGAGTAACATGCAATTCGAAAGGCGGTCGATTGGCCGCCTTTTTTTTCTTCGTGGGAATTGCCTTCTTATCAGCACGAAATCTCGTCATGTCAGAATGATTCGGCGCAACGTCCTATTCAATACTGATTTCCCCTTTCATTCCCATGCCGGCATGCCCTTCGATCGTACAAACAAGATGGTAACTCCCCTTTGTTACGGGGATGAAATAAAGATCGAGGGTGCGGCCGGGATAGACTTCGATGGCACTGAAATAGGGGGCCTTTACCTCGCCGTCGCTATTGGACTGGAGTTTACGGGTGGCAATCGCCCGAAA
>JANNLB010000215.1:0-1845 GCA_031396605.1 Geobacter sp.
TTATGTATTGTTACCCTCGCTATTTTTTGCGACAGGGCAGTTGCCGAGGACAGAGCCTTGCTTGGCGTGGAATTTGTTTCAATCAAGGAAAAACTACCATTTAAGGTTTCAACCAATCCCGATACATTCAAATATGTGACATCCAACAGGTATATTGCGGCAGGGCCAAAGCTGACAATGGTTAAGAAATATTTGTTTTTCGAAACGAGTGTACAAACACTTCTTTCAACGCCTCGACTGGAAAATACTGTTTTTGCATCCGACAACATGGAAATAGATTCAGCTTATTTTGCATCCGCCAATCTGGGCGTGGTGGTGCATGAATCATTTACCCCTTATATCGGATTAGCATATGCACTGGGGAAAACTTCTTTCAAAGGCAACGCTAATGCATCAACATCCATTTCCACTTCCGGAAACAGCAAAACTTCTGAAATAGGGATTGGAGTCAGAAGTATCATACCAATTGCAAAAAAGTTCTCTATTTACGGCGATGGCCTATATTCATGGTCGGACACTAAAACCGACACCGATTTAGTGGCAATAAACTCTATCACCAATCAGTCGGTTTCAATCAAAGACAGCAGCTCCAGTCATGGTAGCGGCTTCACTATCGATGCAGGGCTCGAATTCAAACCTGTTTCAAGTCTCACCGTGAGGGCTCTGGTTGGCGTAGGAAGAACAAAGGACAGTGGAGAACCTGAGTCAGAATCGATATCCTACACACTGGGACTGTTTTATAATTTCTAGCAACTTTTTTCTCTCACACACCGCCGTTTAACATTTCGCGCCACCCGGCAACATGAACTCCGTTCCGTGTATACGCCCCCTCTCCGCCAAAGATCAGGCTCGGTGCAACCATCGATCCGGAAATGGTCTGCCACTTTTTCAAGCTTTTGAACATATCCGGCGCAACTGTCTGGCCTGACTTGATCTCCACCGGATGGAGGATGCCCGCTTCATCCACCATCAGATCTACTTCGTTTCCGGTGCTGTCGCGCCAGAAATAGAGATTTGACACTTCCCCCCGATTCAAGCGCGCACGCAGGTATTCAGCAACCACCATGGTTTCAAACAGCGCTCCTCGTGTCGCATGAGTGGCAAGCTGTTCCGGTGTCTGGATGCCGAGTAGAAATGCAGCCAGCCCGGTGTCATGAAAATAGAGCTTGGGGGTTTTGATCAAGCGCTTGCCGAAGTTGGCAAAATGCGGGGTGAGACGGAATACGATGTAACTGGCCTCAAGGATACTCAGCCAGGCGGTGGCGGTGCTTTGGGCTATTCCGCAGTCGGTGGCAAGGGATGAAAGATTCAGCAGCTGTCCGGTGCGTGCGGCGCAGAGGCGCAGGAAACGTTGAAAGGTGACGAGATCGCGTACTGAAGTCAGGTCGCGCACATCACGTTCGAGATAGGTAGCCACATAGCTGCCGAACCAGTCGGAAGGGGTGACGACGGTGCTGCGTAATGCCGGATAGCCGCCGGTGAAAAGCCATTCGTCAAGACCGGCTGTGAGTAACCCTTCAGCCAGCAGCTCTCTTCCCGACAGCGGCAGGAGCTGGGCAACACCGGCCCTCCCCGCCAGGCTCTGGTTAACCTGGCGGCTGAGAGCAAAGTTCTGGGAACCGGTCAGGATGTAACGCCCCGGTGTCCGCCGCTCGTCAACAATTCCCTGAATATAGGAGAGCAGCTCAGGCGCTCTTTGCACCTCATCAAAGATCGCGCCATCCTGATAGCGGGCCAGAAAACCGCGCGGGTCATCGCTGGCAAACAGCCTCGTATCGGGGTTCTCAAGGGAGACATACGGTTTGTCCGGGAAGGTGTCCCGTACCAATGTTGTCTTGCCGGATT
>JANNLB010000243.1:0-1858 GCA_031396605.1 Geobacter sp.
GCTACCTCATAGGCGCCGTTGTAGCGCGCCGGGGCGCCGCAGCAGGTCTGGTCTTCAGGAAAGATTACTTCGATGCCACCCTTGTTCAGGATTTTTATCAGAGATTCTCCCATTTCCGGATACGCAAAATCAATCAGGCAGCCTGCATAAAATGCCGCTTTTTCTTTTAACTCAGGCTGTTTGATTTTTTTGAAACGATCCCTGAATGGTTCAGCGGCAATTGCCGGAAGACTGCGGCCATCGGTCAGATCTGCCAGAAACAGCGGTAGATGGCGGACGAACTTGCCTGATGTAAACGGCTTGCCGGCGATTGAAGCGGCCCGCAGCATGCCGTGGAAGAGCTTGCGGTTGTTCACCACGCCGTAGATAGCCTTCTGGAGGAGTGGCAACCCCTGATCCTTCACCAGACGCCGTCTGATCTCCATAATCAGCTCGGGAATATCAATTTTGCCGGGACAAATTTCCTTGCAGTTGCCGCACTGAATACACAGACCCTGGATATCCTCTGTTTTTTTCAATTCATCGAACCAGGCAGTCAAGATAGTGCCAATGCCGCCGGTATATACTTTGCCGAAGACATGCCCCCCCACCAGGCGGAAGACCGGGCAGACATTGAGGCAGGACGCACAGCGAATGCACTGCAGCGCCTGTTTAAACTTGGGGTCAGCCGCCATCTCACTGCGGCGGTTATCCATAAGAATAATATGCAGATCCTTCATCGACCCATCCGGATTCGGAGACGGGCCGGTAATGATTGATACATAGCTTGTCAGCAGCTGTGCGGTGGCGCTCCGTGGCAGCGCTTTTAAAATTGTGGCGACATCCGCATAGTTCTCTATCAGTTTTTCGATGCCGACCAGGGCGATGTGAATGCGGGGCAATGAGGTGACCAGGCGGGCATTCCCCTCGTTGGTCATCAGGACGATGCTGCCGGTTTCCGCAACCGCAATATTTCCGCCCGAAATACCCATATCTGCTGCCAGAAAGGAAGGACGAAGCTGTTCACGGGCAACCTTGACGAGTCTCGGAATATCTGACGTCAACCGTTCATTGACCTCCTTGCTGAACAGGTCGGAAACCTCCTCCTTGGTCATATGAATAGCCGGCATGACCATATGCGAGGGGGTCTGTCCGGCCAACTGAATAATCCATTCGCCCAGGTCGGTTTCCCCGACTTCGATGCCGGCCTTTTCCAGGTACGGGTTAAGGTGAATCTCTTCCGTCGCCATGGATTTTGATTTTACGACGGTCTTTACATTGTTATCCAGTGCGACCTTCAGAATGTATTCCCTGACTTTGGCCGGGTCATTGGTTCTGAAGACCTTGGCGCCGCAGGCTTCGGCGTTCCTGGTGAACTGTTCGGAGAGTTCAACGAGGTGGGAAGCAGCATACGATTTCAGATCGGCGATCCTCCCGCGCAACTCCTCGAAGTCGATTCCTTCATACGCCTTGGCACGGTTGACCTTATACGCCTCGGAGAACTTGCCGAGCGCCCCGGTCAGATTTGCATTATTTACTGCTTTGGTGATTGATTCCTTAAATTCAGTTCCCATTAGTCTGCTCCTTCCAGCTCGTCTACAAAAACGATGATCAGCCGCTCAGGCCCATGCACTCCGATTGTCAGCACGCGCTCGATGTCAGCTGTCCGGCTCGGCCCGGTTATTATGGCGAGGTACGCGCACTCTTTCGGGTTGACTCTCGACAGCAGTGCGGGCATATCCGGCAGTATTCCGTTTGTCGGTACAAGAGCGATATGGATGGTGGAGAGTGACGATACCAGGCGCTGCTCTATGGCGGTTGAGTTCTGTGCCAGCGATCCCGTATCCGCCAGAGCCCACTCCATCTGGCTGATGCCGAA
>JANNLB010000302.1:0-9492 GCA_031396605.1 Geobacter sp.
CCAGACCGGCTCTCAGGATGACTCGCTGGTCTTTGCATCACTGGGTAAAGCTCAGAAACTGCTGGGCAAGGAAGGCAAAATAACCCTGGCGGAGGTGGCGGCGCTCTGCTCCGGATGCCCCATCGGCGACATGGTGGTCCAGATCGCCGAGAAAATACCGGACGCCAAGGTCTCGGCCATCCAGCAGGTGGTGGAGGGACGTCTCAAGGCGTTGGACCAGTTCAAACGCTTCTCCTACGCCATGGCCGGCGTGGTTGTCTTCATCGGCTCCCTGATTGTCTTCGTCACCATGATGGGAAGTGTCAACGAGCGGACGGTCGAAATCGGGGTCTTCCGGGCCATCGGTTTCAGGAAGAGTCACATCATGCGAATCATCCTTCTGGAGGCTGCCCTGGTCAGCCTGCTGGCCGGTTTCCTGGGCTATGCCGTCGGCATGGGTGGCGCCAAGCTGGCCCTGCCTTTCATGGCTGAGAGCAAGAATGCCCACCTGATTTGGGATACTACCGTGGCCTTTGGCTCAATCGGGCTGGCTTTGACGCTGGGCATCCTGGCCAGCCTTTATCCGGCGCTGCATGCGAGCAAGATGGATCCGACCGAAGCGTTAAGAGCCCTGTAGGGGCAGATCTTGCACCTGCCCGAAGGCGGGCGCCCGCAAGGGGACGCCCCTACAATAGGCAAAACTTGCTTATTCATGCAACAGCAGAAGTTTGAGAGGAAAACAATGCCACTCATCGAAATTAAAAACGTAAAAAAACATTACACCAGCGGTGATGACACTGTCGAAGCGCTGAGGGGTGTGGACATAACCATTGAGGCCGGAGAATTCATCACCATCATGGGGCAGTCCGGTTCCGGAAAGAGTACCCTGTTATCCGTGCTGGGGGGGATGAACCATCCCACAACCGGAGAGGTCGAGATGTCCGGCGTAAAACTGTACCAACTTCCCGGCGAAAAACTGGCCGACTTCCGGGCGCAGAATCTCGGGTTTGTCTTCCAGTCATTCAATCTGATCTCCTATCTGACCGCCATCGAGAACGTCATGCTGCCGTTGGCCATCGTCAAGATGAGCACACCTGCAAAAAAGAGCGCTGCACGTCGGGCCCTTGACCGGGTCGGTCTAGGCGACAAGCTGGACCGTCTGCCCAACCAGCTTTCGGGCGGAGAGCAGGAGCGGGTTGCAATTGCGCGAGCCATCGTCAACAATCCGCACATACTGCTGGCGGACGAGCCGACCGGCAACCTCGATTCAAAGACCAGCGAAGAGGTAATGGCGCTTTTCCGTGAACTGAACGACGCAGGACAGACCGTTGTGATGGTGACGCATAACCCTGAAAATGGCGCCTATTCAGATCGGACAATCATCCTTAAAGACGGGAAGGTAGTGTGAAAATAATCCTGATGGCAACAGTGATCGCGATACATGCTGGAGCAAAAAATGGAAGAATCTGTGAACTCTCTTCTCAGAACAATCAATGGAGTTGAAAAAGCCGGACAGGGCGGATGATCTGCAATGTCTGAGTACGGCGATAAACTTGCCTAAAGAAAAGATATAGGGGATTCCCATGAAACAATTGATCCTGCTACTCATACTGATTACCCTTCCCGGCTCCGCCTTTGCTCTTGAGCAGAGCTTTACCCAGCAAGGGCTCAAGGCGACCATAAAGCTTTCACCCGAAAAGCTTGAGATACAATCCAAAATCCAGCTTTCGCTCAGTTTGAGTAAGGACGGTGTAAGCCTTACTGACAGAGACGTGACGCTGGAAGTCTATGAGCTAAAATCTGACCAGCCGATCATCAAGCGATCGGTTGATGTTCTTGATACTGAGTATGTCGATTCCTGGAAGTTCGAGAAAGCCGGAGATTATAAGGTGGTTATAAAAGTTGCTGACCATCAGAAGCCTGATGAGATCATTAGCTATGGGGTCAATGCAAATGTCATGGACGCAGGCGGGGGACATGGAGACCACGGCTTTTTTTCCCATCACTTTGGCGGGGGCAGATGGGGATGGTGGGGCGCCGGTCTCATGCTTATAATGATGGTGCCCATGATGGTTCTTGTATTGTGATCTCTGTAGTCGTACGTACTGTTCATACATGCGATGTTTAATCAGATGCTTAATTGCAATTTATCCGTTGTGTGGTACACACTATCAGTTTGCTGAAGGTATTGTCATACGTGAGGAATATATAAAGATTTCATGGAAAAATCATCTATAGTCCGGCCACTTATTCTACTATCCTTCGTCATTGGCATCAGCCTGCTGCACTACCTGACTCCGCTGCATCTCCATTATCTGCATGACATTTACCAACGGCTCTACTATCTGCCAATCATCCTGGCCGCCCTCTGGTATGGTTTTCGTGGCGGATTGCTCTGTTCGATCTTTGTCAGCATCGTCTATGCCCCGCATATACTTTTCCAATGGGGCGGTCACCTGACCGTAGAGATGGAAAAATACCTGGAGATCGTGATGTACAACATCGTCGGCAGCGTGACAGGGCTGCTTGCACAGCGCGAGCGGGAACGCAGCTTGGAGCTGCAGCGCACTGCCGAAGGGCTGGAGAAATCCTATAGTAAACTACAGGCCCAGTCCGAGCGGATCATCGCCATTGAAGAACAGCTGCGCCGTTCCGAAAAACTCTCCACTCTGGGTGAGATGGCAGCGGTGCTGGCCCACGAAATCCGCAATCCGCTCGGCTCCATCCGCGGAACAGCCGAAATCCTGAAAGACGACTACAAACCCGGCGATCCAAAGCATGAGTTCATCGAAATCCAGATCAAGGAAACCGAACGGCTCAATCGGGTAGTTGAGGATTTTCTTCACATGGCGCGTCCGCAACCGGTTGATATGCGGCCATGCCAGGTTCAGGACGAGCTGGACACGATACTGTTCCTGGTATCGAACGATGCGCGGGAGCGGCAGATAAAACTTGTTCTGCAGCCTCCCGCTGTTCCGGTAATCATCAGTGCAGACGGCGAGAAACTGCGCCAGGCGTTTCTCAATATTGCCATAAACGCCTTGCAGGCTACACCGCCCGGCGGCAGCGTCATCATTTCAACAACAGTTTATCAGACTGCTTTATGTGAGATCCGTTTCCGTGATACCGGGCCGGGAATTGATGCAGAGACCCTTGGACGAATATTCGAGCCCTTTTTTACCACCAAGCCGGACGGCACTGGACTGGGGCTGGCGATTACCAGGAGAATTATTGAAAGCCATGGCGGTACGCTGCTGGTCGAGAGTGAGCCGGGGCACGGCACAACCGTCACGGTCAGATTGCCGATGCAGGATGCAGCTAATGGAGGAATGCCTTGAAAGCGAAGATCCTTGTAATTGACGACGACACCTCGCTACGACGGGTGCTTGAATATAACCTCCAGGAAGAGGGGTATGAAGTTCTGGCCGCTTCTTCCGGAGAGGAAGGGTTGTATCTGTTCGGACAGTCCCAGCCCAACCTGGTCATCACCGACATGAAAATGCCCGGCATGGATGGTTTGATGGTGCTCAAGTCCATCAAGGAGCGTTCAACGGAGACACTGGTGATCATCATCACCGCTTTCGGGACGGTAGATGTCGCCGTGGAGGCCATGAAGGCCGGGGCCTACGACTACATCACCAAACCGTTCAACAGGGATGCACTCAAGCTGACGGTTGGCAAGGCGCTCCAATTCAGTGGGCTGGCTGAAGAAAACAAGCGACTGAAGAGTGAGTTGTCGGATAAAGCTGATTTCCGCACCATAGTCGGTTCATCCAAAGAAATGGAGAAGGTCTTTGAGGTGATCCGCAAAGTGGCCGACACCGAGGCAGCCGTGCTGATCACCGGCGAATCAGGGACGGGAAAAGAGCTGGTTGCCCGTTCCATCCACGCCAACAGTTCCCGCAGAGAGTCGCCTTTTGTCGCGATAAACTGCGCCGCCATCCCCCGTGACCTGCTGGAGAGCGAGCTTTTCGGCCACATCAAGGGGGCCTTCACCGGTGCGATACGAGACAAGACAGGGAAGTTTCAGCTGGCGGAAGGGGGAACGCTCTTCCTTGATGAGGTAGGCGATCTGCCGGTTGAATTGCAGCCCAAGCTGCTCAGGGCGCTGCAGGAAAAGGAAGTGGAGCCGGTAGGTGGCACGAAGGTACAGAAATTGGACGTCCGCATCGTATCCGCCACCAATCTGAACATCGACAAGGCGATATCAGACGGCTCCTTCCGCGAAGATCTCTATTACCGTTTGTCGGTTATTCCGATTCACTTGCCGCCACTCCGCGAGCGGCGCAAGGATATCCCGCTTCTTATCAGATATTTCTGCTCCAAGCATGGCAGCGACAAGATAAGCTTTGACAAGGATGCCCTTGAAACCCTGGTCATGTACCCTTGGCCGGGAAATGTGCGCGAGCTGGAAAACAGTGTCGAGCGACTGCTCATCATGCGGGACAGCGATGTGATCAGCCTGAGCGACCTGCCGGAAAAATTGAGGGAGAATGGCGCTTCCGGGAGTGCGATCGTAACACTGCCTGACGAGGGATATTCTCTTGAGCAGCTTGAGCGGGAGGTTGTCGTTATGGCTCTGGAACGAAATGCTTGGAATCAGACCGCTGCTGCCCGTTTTCTGAGGATTCCCCGCCATACACTTATCTACCGGATTGAAAAATATGGCATTGTATTGCCCAAATAGCACAGCTGTTGCTGAGTATTCGCCCGACAGTGAGGAATATTCTGCACAGAGCCATATGGACTATGATTATTAATTCAACAAGATCAGTATGATAACAATTGGCACACTCTGTGTAAATATGTATGCGCCGACACACTTATCTTCAGGAGTTCCCATGAAAAAATTTCGCGCAGTTGTACTACTGATGTTGGTATTTGTTCCATCTGCTTTGACATGGGCAGAAGAGCCAAAATTACCGGTCGAAGAGTTGGCGCGTCTTGTATCTGCAGCGGTCGTCAACAATCCGGAACTCAAGTCATCCCAGGCCCGCTGGCAGATGTTTGCCAATAAGGCCAAGCAGGTCGGTGCTCTGGAAGACCCGATGTTCATGTTCAAATTGCAGAACATGCTGGCTCGCGAGCCGCTGGTTTTCAACAAGGACCCCCAATCAGCCAAGGTGATCGGCATCTCTCAGCAGCTCCCTTTTTGGGGCAAGCGAGCCATCAAACAGGAAGAGGCCCAGCACGAGGCCGAGTCATACAAGTGGGCCATCGAAGAGCGCAAGCTGGAACTGACCCGCATGGTCAAGGAAACCTGGTATCAGCTCTACGCCGTGGACAAATCCCTGGAGATTGTCGACAAGAACCTTAAAATCCTCGCCGACTTCGTGACGATTGCGGAGTCGAAGTACTCCGTCGGGCAGGGGGTGCAACAGGACATCTACAAGGCCGGGCTGGAAAAATCCAAGATGCTCGACATGCAGATTACCCTCAGGCAGCAGAGGAAAAGCCTGGAAGCCAATCTCAACTACCTCCTTTATCGTCCCGGAAATACCCCGGTCGGCGCTATTGCCGATTTCACCCTGCCGCAAATCACGCTCTCCGCCGGACAACTGAACCAAACCGCCCTTGAGAAGCGTCCCCAGTTAAAAAGCCTGGTCAGTCTGGCAAGCAAGGGTCATGCATCCTACCGCCTGGCGCAGAAGGAATTCTATCCCGATTTTAACCTTTCATTCGAGTACATGTTCAAGGAAGCGGTTTCTACCGAGATGGTAACCGATCCGGGCTACAACATGTTCACCGTCGGCGTGACCTTTAACCTCCCCTTTCAGCAGGAACGCCGCCGGGCGATGCTGGCCGAATCAACGTCAGGGATGAACATGGCGACGGAAGAGGTGAACGGGCTGAAGAACACCATCTCTTATACAATCAACGACACCCTTGCCCAGTTGGACCGCCGCCGAAAACTGGTGGAACTCTACAAGGGCGGTATCATCCCCCAGGCCGAGCAATCTCTGGAGTCGGCCGTCATCGGCTATCGAGTGAGCAAGGTGGACTTCCTGACACTGCTCGACGGCAGAATGACCCTGTTTAACTACGAGCGGGAGCTGTACGAGTCGCAAGCCGAGTACATGATGAAGCTGGCCCAGCTCGAAGCGACAATCGGCATGGAGCTGCACTAAAAGGCAATTATGAGTTTTGAATTGTGGATTTTGAATTTAATTCAAAATTAAGAATCCAAAATTCAAAATATCACTTCAATTTCGAGGTAAGACCATGGCCCTGAACAAGAAAATCGCAATCCCCTTGATGGTTATTATTCTCGCTTCAGCAACAGGTGGAGGCTGGTTTCTGTGGCAGAAGAAGCATTCCGGCACGGCGACCGAGCAGAAGGCAACCCAGGCAAAGCAGCTCTACACCTGCGCCATGCACCCATTCATCATCAAGGACAAGCCGGGAACCTGCCCGATCTGCGGCATGGAACTGCTCAAGAAGATTGACGGAGCCGCAGGCGGCGGCGTCCAGACCGCGGAGCAGAAGCAGCTGGCCGAGATGCTCGGTCATGTCTCCATGTCCGCAAACCAGCGTATCATGGCCAACGTGGCCACCGTGGCGGCAAAACAAGCCACTCTGAACAAGGAGATCAACGCCGTAGGCATCGTGCAGTTCGACCAGTCGCGCCAGGCCAAGGTCACCGCCTGGATCGCCGGGCGGATCGACAAGCTCAATGTAAATACTGTGGGGGCCTACGTCAGCACGGACAAGCCGGTGGCCGAAATTTACTCTCCCGATCTACTGGCCACCCAGCAGGAATATCTGCTGGCGGTCAAAAGCCGCGAGCAGTTGAAGGACTCCCCGATTCCCTCCATCTCCCAGAACGGCGAAGGGCTGGTGGCGTCGGCCAAACAGCGCCTGATGCTCTACGGAGTCAAGGAAAGCCAGATCGCCGAGCTTGAGAAGGCCGGCAAGCCGAATATCCGGCTCCCCATCTACACTCCGCTCTCCGGAGTTGTGATCGAAAAAATGGTGCAACAGGGGCAATATGTCAACACGGGAGAGGTGCTTTTCAATATTGCCGACCTCTCACGGGTCTGGGTAGAGATCGATGTCTTTGAAAATGAAGTTCCCTATGTGCGGGTCGGACAGCAGGTGGAAATACGCTCAGCGGTAGAACATGGCGCAATATTCAACGGCAGGATCAGCTTCGTCTATCCGTTTCATGACCCCAAAACCCATACTGTCAAGGCACGCGTGGAAATGCCCAACCCCGGCTACAGGTTGAAACCGGACATGTTCGTTAACGCGATCATCAGAGTCCCGCTGGTAAAGGGAATCGTCGTCCCGGTGACGGCGGTCATCGATACCGGTAAGCGCCAGCTGGTCTGGGTTGAAATGTCTCCAGGCATGTTCGAACCGCGTGAAGTGCAGGTTGGTGAGCGAATTGACGACAAGGTCCAGATCCTGTCCGGTATCAAGGCGGGTGACAAGGTGGCGGTTTCCGGTTCCTACCTGATCGACTCCGAATCGCAGCTGAAAGGCGGCAGCCAGGACCACAGCCAGCATACTGGTGGAGCGAAGCCGGAAATGAAGGGACAAACGTCCGTGCCACCGGCGAAGAAGGATTCATTGAAGATGAATGATATGAAGATGTAGGACTACCACCCCCCCAACCCCCTCCTTAGTAAGGAGGGGGAGCGTAAAAATTCCATTGAGACCTCTCCCCTCCTGGATTAGGAGGGGCCGGGGGTGGTCGAAAGGTTTACTCATGATCGAAAAAATTATTGAATACTCCGCCCGTAACCGGGTCATCATCCTGATGATGTTCGGGTTGATCATCGCCTGGGGACTCTGGTCGGTCTACCGTACCCCTGTGGACGCCATTCCCGACTTGTCCGACAATCAGGTTATCGTCTTTACCGACTATCCGGGCCGCTCGCCGCAGGTGGTGGAGGACCAGGTGACCTACCCGCTGGCGGTCAATCTGCAGGGCTTGCCCCAGGTGCGTGCCGTACGGGCCTCCTCCGCCTTCGGCTTTTCCATGATCTATGTCATCTTCGAGGATAAGGCCGACATCTACTGGGCCAGAACCCGCGTACTGGAGCGGCTGAACTACGCCGCCTCGCTGCTGCCGCCCGGCGTTGTCCCGACCCTCGGCCCCGACGGCACCGGCGTCGGACATGTCTTCTGGTACACCATCGAAGGCAAGGGCTACGACCTGGAACAGTTGCGCACCCTGCAGGACTGGTTCGTGCGTTACCAGCTCAACACCGTCCAGGGAGTGGCGGAGGTAGCCTCCATCGGCGGCCTGGTGCGAGAATACCAGATCGACCTGGACCCGACCAAACTGTTTGCCTACAAGATCAAGGTCGGCACGGTTATGGAGGCGGTCAAGGCCTCCAACAAGGATGTGGGTGGCAGACTGATCGAACAGGCCGACGCCGAATACCTGATCCGTGGTCGCGGCTATGTCAAGTCCAAGGCCGACCTGGAGAACATCGTGATCGCAGCCGACATGCGCGGTACGCCGATCTACCTGAAAAACCTGGGCACGGTTCAGATGGGAGGCGCCATCCGGCGAGGCCTGCTCGACATGAACGGCGAGGGTGAAGCGGTGGGCGGCATCGTGGTCATGCGCTACGGCGAGAATGCCAAGGATGTCATCGATCGGGTCAAGTTCAAGATCAAGGAGTTGGAGAAAGGTCTGCCTCCCGGCGTGAAGATCATGGTCTCCTATGACCGCTCCGACCTGATCATGCGGGCGGTGAATACGCTGAAAACAAACCTTCTGGAGGAATCAGTCGTCGTCTCATTGGTGATCCTGGTCTTCCTGCTCCACTTCCAGAGCGCCCTGGTCATCGTGCTGACCCTGCCGATAGCGGTACTGATCGCCTTCATTACCATGAAACTGATGGGGGTTACTTCCAACATCATGTCCCTGGGGGGTATCGCCATAGCGATAGGGGTTCTCGTGGATGCCGGGGTAATCATGGTGGAGAACTGCTATCGCCACCTCTCGGAGATGCCGTCCGAGGAGCGGGCAGGAAAGCGGCTTGAGGTCGTTATCGCCTCCGCCAAACAGGTCGGCCGGGCGATCTTCTTCTCCCTGGCGATCATCGTGCTCTCCTTTGTGCCGGTCTTTCTGCTGGAGGGACAGGAGGGGAAGCTGTTCCACCCGCTGGCTTTCACCAAGACCTTCTCCATGATGGGGTCGGCGCTGATCGCCATCACGCTGGTGCCGGTACTGATGTACTACTTCATGCGCGGCAAGATGCCGCCGGAAAGCTCCAATCCGGTCTCGACCTTTTTCATCAAAATGTATTCACCGGTTATCCGCTGGGTGCTGGTCTGGAAGAAGACCACCATCGCCCTGAATGTCGTGGCTCTGTTGATTGCCGTGCCGCTGTTCATGAAACTGGGCTCCGAGTTCATGCCGCCCCTGGATGAGGGTTCGCTGCTCTACATGCCGGTCACGCTCCCCAACGTCTCGATCACCGAGGCCAAGCGGCTGATCCAGGTGCAGGACACCATCATCAAGAGCATGCCCGAGGTTGAACATGTGCTCGGCAA
>JANNLB010000091.1:0-20835 GCA_031396605.1 Geobacter sp.
TTTGCCCGGAATCTTGAAGCGGCCGGAGTATTAATCATGCCGGTCTGTTTTATTCTTCTCGGATGGGCCGGAACCATGACCAAGGCTATCGGTGGTACTCTTCCTGCTGCATTGCAGAGCACCTGGCTCTGGACACATATCTTTGCCGCAGCTGTCGGATTTAGCGGCGTGCTGCTGGCCGCAGCCCTTGGATTGCTTTTTCTGATGAAAGAACGGAGATCCGGCGGATTCTACGACAAACTTCCCGACCTGCGGACTCTTGATGAACTGAGTTACCGTTTTGTCTGTGGCGGTTTCATCCTGCTGGGGTTGATGATCGTCTCCGGTGCCTTATGGTCAAATCAGGTCAAGGGGAGCTACTGGAACTGGGACCCGGTCGAGGTATGGTCGTTGATCTCGTGGCTGATTTACGGTATTTATCTGCATCTGCGGATAACCATGGGGTGGCGTAATCGCCGCCTGGCGATTTACTTGCTTGTTGCCGTGGGGGTTATGATTATCAGTTACTGGGGCATTCCGTTCGTTTCAAGTAATTTTCACACCGGTTTCAGGATTGAACATTAACTGCTTCCGGAACCGGAGCATGCCTGCTTTTGGTTAAATAGCCTGTGATGTTTTGCAACAAGTTTTATTTATTTGTCAAACATTCCCGACATACATTTGACATTATCTAATGCGATGCTACAGTTACTGATATGAATCTGTCTTTGGCCGACATCTGCTCGGTGTATGATTTTAGTATTCGCGGGTTTGCATCAGCTCAGCTTATGAGGCAAAGGTCAGTAATTCCATTTTAAGGGGGGTAGAGCATGAAAAAGTTGGTCGGATTGGATCGCAGAGGTTTTACACTGATTGAGGTGATTGTGGTGGCGGCAATCATTGCCATTCTGGCCGGTATTCTGGTGCCGATGATTTTTAATCAGATTGATGAATCGAAGATTGCAAAGGCTAAGGGTGACGCGAAAACAATTCAGACTGCCATTATGATGTTCAGAAAAGATAATTCGTGTTTCCCGAACAGGACAACCGGGGCTGACCCGACTACCAACACCATCAAGGTGCTTTTTTCTGAAGGCACTCCAATAGTGGATCTTACTACGAAAGGTTGGGACGGTGCAAATAATCAACTGCTTAACCACTTGAGAATAAATGACAACGGTTATCCTGCCGCAATGTGGAAAGGTCCTTATCTGCCTGCAGCAGATCCTGATCCATGGGGCAACAGATATATGGTCGGCGCGCAGAATTTTGAAAACAACTCAGCGGTTTGGATCCTTTCAGCAGGTCCAGATGGCATAATCCAGACAGGGATTAATGATGACATTCTTTCGGGTGATGATATTGGCCTCCGATTTAAGTAGCTGCCTGGTATCATAGAACCCGTTAAGAGAGGTCAGGCATCTGACCTCTCTTTTTTTAAAATATAACAAGTACGAAGTAACACGTATTTTTTCGTAGGTTGGGCAAAGGCGGTTTCATGCCGTGCCCAACATGCCGCCGGTTCCGTTGGGCACGCTCTGCTTTGCCCAACCTACGTTGATTTAAATGTTCCAGCGTACTAGTCTACAATCCACTCGACTCTGAATTATTTTGTACGTATTCCCTTTGTTTTTCTAAGCTCTGTCCCTCGTGATCTTCAAGTAAACTTCTTGCCTTACCGGCCAAATAAAGCTAGTTTGCAGCGAATTGCACCTGGAAAGGTTCTGAATTGATGAAACGTTTTGGCACAGTTCTGTTTTATCTTGGCGGCTGCGTCTGGCTGGTGTATGCCGTTGTAAAATATCTTCTGGGATGGGATGTCACCATTCGCCAGTTTCTTCCTTACCATCTTGCGGCGATTATCCCCGGGGTAATTCTGAAATATGGCGCCGGCCTGTATGAACGGCTGACCGGCAGACGTGGCGAAAACAGGGGCTGAGTCGAATTCAGGCTGTTCCGCCTGCGATGAGGAGTGCTTTGAGTTATGGAGATTAAAAAAACCGCAATTATCTTTAACGGATTCATCCACGACTTTGCGGCCGGTATCTGGCTGGCTGCTATCGTCTCAATCGTCTGGCTGCATGGTGCGCACCTGACCGAGCCCTCCACCTCAGCCATATTGAATGGGCTTGAACGCCGCATGTTCTGGGTCAGCGTGGCGGCAGCGGTGCTGATCATGGCGACAGGCGCCGGACGAACGTTTACCTATGTCGACAACTGGTATGGCGAAGATGCGGAACGGCAGCGGCGCCGGGCACTGATTATCAAGCATGTGGTCCTCTTTTCCGCCTATGCGCTCGGTTATTTCTGGGTGTGGGGCAAAGTCTTTCATTAATTGTGTCAGGATGAAATTCTGTTTTTGAATTTAGGTAAGAAATTTGCAGACAAAACGGCTTCAATAAGATAACATCGATCCCATTGACCGCTACGACTGCACATTTTTTATTTGAAGGATATATATGACGATCAAACGTGTTGCCCTGATTACCCCCCCCTATCATTCCGGTGTTGTCGAATCCGCCGGCACCTGGCTGAATGTCGGCTTTGTCTATATTGCAGGCTCTCTTCGTGCTGCCGGCTATGAAGTTGACTACTATGACGCCATGTCTCTCTGGCATAAATGGCCGGAAATAAAGGCCCGTATCGAAGCCTTCAAGCCCGATGTTGTTGCCACCACATCTTTCACCGCTTCAATTATCAAAGCCCTTGAATTGTGCGACCTTGCCAAACAGATCAACCCTTCGGTTGTGACGGTGCTGGGGAATGTCCATGCCGCCTTCTGTTACGATGAAGTCCTGAAAGACGATCACGATACGGTTGACTACATTGTGCGGGGAGAAGGGGAGGTGACGCTGGTCGAATTGCTGGACTGCCTCAATGCCGGCGGCGATCCCGCATCGGTCAACGGTCTCGCCTTTTGGCGGGATGACAGGGTTGTGGTTACGCCGAAGGCCGCATATATTCATGATCTTGATGCTCTTCCGACGGCCTGGGACCTGGTCGAGTGGCCGATTTATTCGTACCGGGCCAAGAACAATGCCCGCCTGGCTATTATTTCAACCGCCAGAGGCTGCAAGTCCCAGTGTTCCTTCTGTTCGCAGCAGCTTTTCTGGGCACAGACCTGGCGTGCCCGCTCTGCCGAAAATGTAGTCAATGAGATCGAGATGCTTGGAAAAATATACGGCGTTGAAGTGGCCATGCTTGCGGATGAATTGCCGACATACGACCGGGACCGCTGGGAAAAAATACTGGACCTGATGATCGAGCGCCAGGTTCCGGTAAAGCTGCTGATGGAAACCCGCGTTGATGATATTCTGCGCGATGCGGATATCATGTGGAAATACAAGAAAGCCGGTGTTGAGCATATTTATGTCGGCGTTGAAGCTGGTTCGCAGGAAACGCTGGACCTTTTCAACAAGGATACGGAGGTGTGCCAGTCAAAGCAGGCAATCGACATAATCAATGGCGCCGATATTGTTTCCGAAACGTCGCTGGTTCTCGGTCTGCCCGATGATACCCCCGAGTCGATCGCACAGACGGTTGAGCTTGCCAAACATTATAATCCTGACATGGCCTTTTTCCTGGCGATCGCCCCCTGGCCATACGCCGATCTGTATCCGCAGCTGGAACCGTATGTATTCACCAAGGATTACAGTAAATATAACCTGGTGGAGCCGGTCATCAAGCCGAAGAATATGACGGTTGAAGAGCTTGAAAAGGAGCTTGGCAAGGCCGCGCAGAAATTCTATATGCACAAATTTCAGCATCTGCATGAACTTACTCCGTGGAAACAGGAATTCATGCTGTCGGTGCTGGATATTTTTATCAATCACTCGTATCTGGCCGGACAGATGAAGGCGGCCATGCAGGATGGCAAGGATATGCCGGAAGAGGTTAAGGCGCTTATGAGAGCGGTTAAGGGGCATGTCAAAGGACAGGAACTGGATCGTCATCCGGCAATTGCGCCGATACCATAGGGTAAAATGTCTATGAATCTTCCGGATTAGTTCTAATCCGCCGCTAAAAGCTTGTCATCCCCGAATTCCTTTATCGGGGATCTGGTTTTCAGGCAAATACAACCGGATTCCCGATCAGAAACGCTTCGGGAATGACAGTTTTGTGGACTAGCGGCAGATTCGAACTACTCAGGTGAAGCATTGAAGCCCTGTACAGCAAAGCTGTTCAGGGCTTTTTAGTGTCCTGATTCCTGCAGCAGAGCGGGCATCCCTGCATGGAAAACGGCTTCTCCAGCCGACAGGCTGCAAGAAGAGCATCATTCCGGAAAATCTCATCCGTCGGCCCATCGGCCATTATCTCCCCTTCGTGCAGAATTATTGTCCGCTGGCAGAGTTCCAGCACCATGTCGAGATCGTGGCTGGTAAAGATCTTCGTGTGGTGAAAATCCCGCAGCAGCGACATGAGCTGCCGCCGTGCGAAAGGGTCGAGCCCACTGGTCGGTTCATCCATGACCAGGATGTCGGGTGACATTGCCAGCACGGTGGCAATGGCTACCCGTTTCTTTTCGCCTCCGGAAAGGTGATACGGAGGTTTGGTCCTCAGGTGTCCCGCTCCGACCCTGTCAAGGGCTACACTCACCCGGTCGTCTACCTCGCTGCCGGTGAGTCCCAGGTTCAGTGGACCAAAGGCAACATCTTCGAATACCGTCGGCATGAAGAGCTGGTCGTCCGGATTCTGAAAAACCATGCCGACTGTACGGCGGATGTCCGGCAGCGTGCCCTTCGAGAGCGGTGTGTCTCCGATCCTGATCTCCCCTGAGGTCGCTGTCAGGCAGCCGTTAAGATGCTGCAGGAGGGTAGATTTGCCTGCTCCGTTGGCTCCGATGATCGCGACCGACTCGCCATGAGTTATGCGAAAGGAAATATCCTTGATGGCGATCGTGCCATCCGGATACCTGTGCTGCAGATTCTTTACCTCGACGATGTGGTGGCTCATGGAATTATCCCGGTACACAACGCCCCGAGAACGCCGGTGATATCAATTGTGCGCAGGGCGACAAAGAATGAAGACCAGCCGAGCAGAAAGCAGAGTTCGGAAACACCAAACCGGGATTGGCGATGCGCGTGGAATTCACCGACAAAACCGCGTGACAGCATGGCGGTGTGAATACGTTCAGCCCGCTGCCAGGTTCGGAGCAGCAGATGCCCTGCCAGCGAACCGAAGCTGCTGACGCCCAGCCCTTTTCTGCCGCACGAACGGAGCTCGCGAGCTCGCGACGCCCTGCCGGTTTCATCGGCGAGAACGAACAGATAGCGATGGAGAAAAAGCAGTTGAACGGCGAAGAGCCGGGGGATTCCCAGACGTTCAAGCGCCTGGCAGACTGCCGTAAAGCCGGTCGTCCCGACCAGAATAAATGCCGCTCCGACGGTAAGTAAAGAACGGATGAGGAGTGATACAAGAGATATCCAGCCACCGGAGATTCCTGTTTGACCTATGTGAAACAGCACAGCCCGGTCAAAAACAGGGTTGAAGAGTCCCACCATAAGCACAAATGGGGAGATGAGGGCAGTTTTTCTTGCCATATACATGGGTGGCAGACCGGAGAGAGTAATCATGACGGCCGGGAAGATAAGGAAGGGAAGCAGGCGGGCAAGTTCGTATTTGCCGAACGAAACAACCGAAACAATGAAGACAAACGTTATCAGCACTTTGGCGCGTGCGTCGAGAGTGTGGATCGGCGAGTCGCTGTCAGCCAGCAGATCAAGCCGTTTTAAGTCGACAACTGCGGCATTGATAGAGATCATGAAAGAAGTACCATCCTTTAATCGATGGAGCCGAAAATGCGTCGGAAGATACGGGAGCTGTAACACAAATAATAAAACAATTACACGAAAAAGCGAGGATGTTGAGGGTCGTGACATTTGGAATAAAATCGGCTACGATGCGTCCGACAGGGCAGATACTTACCGTGAGGCTGCTGCTGAAAGACGATCCGCGCAATCTTTACGATAATAGGCAGCGTCGCTGGTGAACGGGGAGTCGGGGTATGCTTTCGTGAAAGCGTCAAAGGTTTTGATGCTTTCTGAGCAGGCGCCGATTTTGTAGGCGGTGACGGCACTGCGGTACAATGTCTGTTCTCGATCTGTGGTAACCGATGTGGTGTGTACGCTCGCGGCTGCAGGGCTGATCTGAGACGGTTTTGAATGGTTCCTGACCTCCGGGCGAGGTACTGTGCCGGTTTCTGCGGGTACCGGCGCTGACGGTGCAACAGTCGGAGCTGCCTGCGGCAGAGTGGGTGACTCCGCATCACCGTTTTTTTGCACCGGTGACTCCTCCGTCCCCCGTGACGGCGGAGTTCGGTGCGGTTCACTTCTCATAATCCAGTCGCGCGAACTCTTCTCGGTAATCATACTCCCCAGATTATTGATCAAATGAAAATCCCCGCCGATATTCTGCATCCGTTTTTCATGTTCCCTGCGGATTTCGTTAATTGTTTTTGCATTCAGGAAGTAAGGGGTCATCATGATGACCAGCTCGGTTTTGTTTCTCGTCTGTTTGCTGTACGAGAACAGTGCGCCGAGATACGGTATGTCCCCCAGGAGCGGCACGCTCCGCTTGGTTTCCAGAAGCTTGTCTGAGATCAGCCCGGCGATGACAATTGTTTCTCCTGCCTTGGCGTCGACCATCGTGTCGATTTCACGCACATCGATCACCGGTTTGGTGCTGGTTTTGTCGGGTGATGTCGAGATTTCCCGGATCTCCGAAACACTGGGGTGAATCTGCATGACTATCGATCCATCTTGCCCAATCTGGGGAGTCACATCCAGAAAAATGCCGACTTCGTCGATCTGGGGTGTGGTCGTGAAGGTGTCAGATCCGCTCAGTGTAGTTGATGTCGTTTTAGTAGAGACCCAGGAGACCTCTTTGGTCGTAAGCTTGATGACCGCTTTCTGGTTGTTGAGTGCCGTGATCTTCGGGCTGGAAAGCATATTGACGTTGCCCTGTTCCTTCATGGCGTCCAGCATGACCTCAAAGTTGTTGCCTGCCGCCGAAATTTTGAAAACGTTGCTGCCTGCCGTTGCTGCCCCGCTCGAAGTGGGAATGACCGCCTGGGCTATTGAAAAACTGGTCGATTTATCGATAATGGTCTTCCAGTCGATCCCCATAGAAAAGCTGTCTTTAAGGCTGACCTCCATAATATGAGCCTGTATCAGCACCTGGCGTTTGCTGCCTTCTTCGACATCGGTGAGGAACGATGCAATTTTATCGAGGTTCTCCGAGTAATCAGTAACCTGAATTATTCCGGCTATTTCATTGACTACTAACTGCTTAAGCTGATTCTCGTTGATTTGGGTGTTAAGTAACATCGGATCATCCATCTCAGTTGTTTGAAGAGTGGACAGGTTTGATTCGTCGTAACCTGACTTACTGTTTAAACGGCTGGTTTGATCGTAGTTGGTCTTATCGTTGACACTGCTTTGAATACTGCTTTTGCCCGTGGTTTGGGCTGATCCGGTTGTTCTGGATTCAGCGACCAGCTTCTTTTCTGCTTCGCCGCGGATATAGCCGCCGTCAGAGCGTCTGCCCAAGCCGCTTGTACCAAATACCATCATTTCCAATGAGTTTTCCACTGCCCCCCAGAGGTCCGACTTGCCGGATGTAGAGACGCTGACGCTCCCGGAACCGCCTGCCGCAAAGCCCGCTACGTTCATGTTGCTGGAGGAGTTGCGGGTATCTTTCAAATAGTTCATCCGGAAAGTGCGGGTGGTCAGTTTGGGTCTGCCGACCAGGATCATGCCGTTTTCCACTGAGGCTGTGTAGCCGAGCGGTTTGAGGATGGTGTACAGCAGTTCGCCCAGTTTCCTGTTTTTGGCTTCAACCCGAACCGTACCGCGCAGCCCCCGTTCAGCAACAATCGAAACGCCGCTCTCTTTTGAAAGCAGCATGAGGACATCGCGCAGATCGGCATTATTGAGTGTCAGCGAATAAGCCCGCCCGGGGTCGCTGTTTCGATACGCATCAGGATCTTTTGGGACAGCATCAGGCTTTAGCGCAGGAGCGGGGGCCGTATACGCCGGGAGCGCCCTGGTATCCCTGATTTTGTTTACCGTCGGATTTGCGCACCCGGATAGACCAAGAGGGATGACAAGTGCCGCTAAAAATTGCTTTTTCATTGTTTGCCTCGATCAATCCTGCCCTGATAGATGTCATAGATGATTTTTTCTTTGCGATCATTGAGGACCACAACCTGATGCCGACTGATTTCCCTGATTGTCACGCCGGCAATCGTGTCGCCGGACCTGACGCTGCGGCCGTTAATCAGGGCGTGAAATGCCTTGTCAACCTGCATGATCCCCTGCAGCCGGATGTCATGTTCCTGCTTCTGAAACACTGCGCCGGGTTTCAATGGAATGCCTCCGGCCACGGTCACCCCTCCCCCTTTTTTTACAGCGCCGATAAACGGGTCCCGCCGCCAGGTAACGGGATCTTCGCTGACGGAAACAGGCTGGCGTTGCACCAGGGAGGTAGCCGGACTTTGTGCTGCTTCTGCCGGCTGAGTGCAGAGTGCGATGCCAGCTGCAGCGACTAATACCAATTTCAAATCAAAGATGAAATCAAGGCGGAGAGGATTGAGGCGACGAAGGCATACAAACAGTATGTTGAGGAGCCGAAGACGAGCCAACGAAGATAGCGCTTTGATTTGGAAATGGAATAAGATCCAGGCCCGGCTAAGCCGGATACGTGCGGCAACGTAATCGCTGTTGCTCGAAAAACCGCAGAAAATGATTTCAGACTTACTACATACTGATAGTGGCTTGCTCATCGTTTCACCGGAAGAAAATAGAGTTCAACGGTTAGCGTCCCTTTGAGCTGAGCAGCGTCCGGGGACAGCGTGAAGTTGGTTATGCGACAGAATCGCTCGATATTCTGCAATCGACGCACATATTCGGCAAAATTGCGATAGCTGCCTGCCGCATTTATTTTAAGGATCTGTTTGCTAATTAAACCCGTTGCGTCGGAGCCCCCCGGCCGGGAAGTACCGGAGCCTTTGCCGGCCTCGGTGGAGACCTCGTGTTGCTTCAGGCCGGATTCCCGGGCAATGGTATAGAGAGATTCAATAAAAGCCGGAGAGTTGGCTTCAGCCGGAATCAGACGTGAAAGTCGGGTCACCTCATTTTCAGCGGTCCGTGTTGTATTCTGCTCCGCGGTTATTCTGGTCAGATCCGCACGCAGTCGCTTGACATGTGCTGCCCGATTGTAACGATAGGCGATCATGACCAGCAGCAGAATCAGCAGATATGTGATCAGTATTATGAGCTTATTTTGTCGTGTCAAACGGATCAACCTCACTGGTGACGGTAATCTTTAAAAAACGTTCCTTGTCCCTGGTGAAAACGGTTATGGCCGGTTCGCGGTGGCTCCTCAGAGTTGGTGAACGGTCAAACATCTCCATGAGTTTGCTGAGTAGTCTGTTTTCTCCCGTCTTGTCACTCAAACGCGCTATCGCGGTGATGTCCAGAAGCCCTTTTCCATCTTTGAGGCGAAATTCGAGGTTCTCCAGAAAAACACCATCCGGCAGACTGTTGGCCAATTCGCGAAACAGATTATAGAAAATAAACTGTCGCGAAGTCACATTTTTCAATGATTCAAGGTTTTTAGTGTAGGCTGCCGAGGCGGCAGCTCTGGCCTGATTTTGTTTGGGGGTAACCGCCTGCTGCGTACGCTGAACCTGAGTGCGTAATTTCCGGTAATCGCGCTCGGTAAGAGTGAAGGTCAGTAGCGCGGCGATAGATGCCACCGCGTATATAATGAAACCGGATCTTTTGCGTAAGGCAAAGCGATGAAATATATCCGGCGCAGAGTAGAATGTTGCTGCCTCTTTCTGCAGTGCAGCAGAAAAACCGGCCAGCGGCACATAGCCGCTTTCATCGAGCAGTCCGGTCGGCAAGGCGGGGGCAATGCCCACCTCGACTCCCATCGCCTCTTTGAGTGCGATTGCAATTTCTTCAAGAGCGCCTTCAAGTCCGCACACCCAACCCATTTGTACCGGTATTTCGGGGTTGGCGGCCTGGTAATTCGAGTTGATCCTGAAGATCGTGTTGAGGATTTTGAAAAGTCTGAACTTCTGGACCTTTTCGCTTTCTTCTTCGCTGCCGTCCGGTGTGGTGGCCGGTGCGCCGCAGGGTAGTCGCTCGAAATACAGGATGCCGTCGCCGGAGATATAGTAGGCTTCCACAAAACCGTGCCGGATTTCAAACACGGCGTGCGTAGTGAAAATCGCCTCGCGAACGCTTTGGAAGGCATTAAGCATGGCGTTGACCGGTGTAGTAATACTGGTTAAACGCAATTTGCTGAATGCAAAAGCCTTACGGTAAAGCTTCAGCGTTGATGACGGAATGTAAAGGGAATGCCAGGTTTGAGTCTTCTGGTCCGAAGCGCCCGGAATGATGGAGAAGGGGGGGGACTCTTCTTTCGAGGCGGCGCTGATTTTTCGACCGATCAGTTTTTCTGCATCCTGCCGGGACATTTTGGGAAGCTGATGGATGGCTGTTATCACCTCATACGGTGGTATGATAAGGTGGGTGGTATCGATTGACGTGCTGACCTCTGAACGGATCTTTTTCAGGACATCTTTAAGCTCAAATTCCCACAGATTATGAGATCCCACAAAGTACGGATTGTCCGATTCGGCGTCTTGAATGCCGGTTTCCTGATTTCCGCCGATTTTACCATGAATGTTCTTTAAAGGCTCAAAATCGAACGTTCGGCTGTACTCAAGTACACCGGCGTCATTTCTGAATACGGCCCGCAGGCTGGTTTCTCGTATGTCGATGATGAGAGCGTTCATTTATCTCAGATCCGGCACGCGAATGACATCAATGTCATGTGGCACATAAAATATATAATTGTTTGGCTGGGAAAGCGTACTGCAATTCATGTTATGTGATGACCTCAAACTGATTTCCACTCTGCCTATCGGGATTTTCTCGTCGAGAATGGCAGAATAATTTTCGAAGAAACTGTTGCCTTTGAGGAGTATGCATCTGGGCAGTCCGCTAAAGGTATACTTTTCATGCCTGATATCCAATTGAATGCTTGAATAACTATTAAGAGTATCTCTATGGAAATTTCCTTTTACCCGTCGAGACGGCGTCACTTCACTTTCTGATATGATCTCTTCCAGTCTCCCTCCGTTGGGGGCATTACTTACTATTTTTACATCGAAATATCTGCCGCCTACCGGTGTGCCCAGTTCATAGCTGAAGGGAGTTCCCCATGCATCCTTGTTATAGGTATTCGGATCAAAACCTGATGGCATATACGCTTTTATGCCGCTGATATTTCCAAAGGGGAGTTGACCAACATCGCCTACAAAGCCGAAATGGGTACGGACGCCGTTCTGAACAAGCGTTTTGTCTCCTACCATTGCAATCTTCAGATTATGCATACGCTCCCTGGTAATTGCAATCTCCTCACTCTCCCAGAACTTCCATACGGAAGGCACCAGCATGCCGGCCAGTATCGAGATGATTGCCATAACTACCATAACTTCTATCAACGTAAAAGCTTTTGTCCTCATCGAATCTTTACCTGTCCAACAGTTTTGTAGATCGGCAGGAAAACCGCCAGCAGCAGCAGGAGCACCATCCCCCCCAGAACTACCATCGTGAGCGGTTCTACATAGGCAAAGACCTTCTTGATCGTTTCGGGTACTTCCTTGTCCAGTATGTCGCTGGCCCGGGTCAGAGTTATCTCCATGGTGCCGGTTTTCTCGGCAATCGTCATCATGTCGATCACCAGAGGCTGAATAAAGCCGGTGCGACGCATGGCGTCGGAGATGCTTTCGCCGGTGATGATAACCCGGGCGATGGAGGCCATACTTTCGGCGATGACGCTGTTACTGATAACTTCGGCGCCGATGGCAAAGGTCTTGTCGGCGGTGATGCCGGAGGCGTGCAGTGTTGCCACGATCTTGAAGTAGCGCGATATATTGATTTTGCGGATCAGCATGCCGATCAACGGCAGTTTGAGCAGCAGACCGTCGATGATCCGTTTTCCCTGCGGGGTATGCTTGAATATCTTGATGGAGATAAACAACGCGATCGCAGTAACGATAACTGCCGGATAATAGTTACCCAGAAAGCCGGAAATTGCGATCATGATTTTTGTGGGGAGCGGCAGCTCGGCCCCCATCCCGGTAAGGGTCTTAAGCATTTTTGGGAAAACAAAGGTGAAGATGATGAACATCAACGACCCCAGGATCGTAAGGACGGTGATCGGATAGGTCAGGCTGGCCTTGACGCTTTTTTTGAAGTCGTTCTGCCAGGTGAGATACGTAACCAGAAAATCGAGGTTTCCGTCCAGTGTCCCGGAGGCTTCGCCGGCCTTGATCATCTGGACATAAAAGGGGGGAAACAGGCGTGGGGAGCCCTGCATGACATCCGACAGCGCCAGTCCGGAATCAATCCCCTGATGCACCAGTAGAGCGGCATGACCAATGTTCCGGTTGGAATTGCTTTTCATCAGCGTGTTAATTCCCTGGAGCAGCGGAATTCCGGAGGTGACGACCAGTTTGAGCAGATAGGTAAAATCCAGGAGATCCTTGTCATTGAGGCGTGGCTTGAATATTTCTCCGAAACCGCCGAAAATGCCAGATCCACCACTCTCCGCGTCAATAAGAGTCAGCCCCTGACCGGCAAGCAGATGTTCCAGATGCTCCTGGTCACGGGCGGTCATTGTCCCTTCCCGGATAGCTGAATCACCATCCACAGCCCGATAGGTAAAGGCCCCCATCAGAAAATCATCCTGATGGCATGACTGACTTCGTCGAGAGTAGTAATGCCGCGGCGAACCTTTTCCAGAGCGACTTCGTGCATCTCACGGAAACCTTCGCTTACGGCGTGACGGCGGATATCCTCAAGGCTGGCCTTGATGTTTATCATTTCACGGATTTTAGGTGTTATCTTGAGGATTTCATAAATTACGGAGCGCCCCCTGAAGCCTGAGTCGCTGCAGGCCGGGCATCCTTTCGCCTGGTAGAGTGTGCTTACCTCAGGATCGATGCCGAGTTTTTTGTACTGCGGACTGGCGGGGGGGGCCGCTTCTTTGCACTCCTCGCACAGTGAGCGCACAAGCCGCTGGGCGATGATCGAATCGATGGTGGTGGATATCAGAAACGGATCAATGCCGATATCTACGATACGGGCAATGCTTGAAATTGCGTCGTTTGCATGAATGGTGCTGAACACCAGATGGCCGGTCAATGACGCGCGAATCGCCAGTTCGGCTGTTTCGGCATCCCGCATCTCACCGACCAGAATCACGTCCGGATCCTGCCGCAGGATGGAACGCAGGCCGGTGGCGAAAGTCAGCCCGGCCTTGACATTGATCTGAGACTGGCGTGCAAGCGGAAGCTGGTATTCGACCGGATCTTCGAGCGTAAAAATGTTGCGGTTGACGGTATTTATGATCGAGAGACAGGAGTAAATGGTGGTCGTTTTTCCTGAACCGGTCGGCCCGGTTACCAGGACCATCCCGAAAGGGAGCTGAATCGAAACATTCAGTTTTTCGATGTCCTCTTCAAAAAACCCCAGATTTTCGAGTCCAATGCGAAGTTGACTTTTATCCAGGACCCTGACTACTATATTTTCGCCACCCAGAACGGGAAAAGTCGAGATGCGCAGATCCAGCTTGCGGTTCCTGTACGGAAACTCGGCGCCGCCATCCTGTGGAATGCGTGATTCGGCGATGTTCATTTGTCCCATGACCTTGAAGCGCGAAACTATCGGGTTCAACAGTTCGTTGGGGAGAAACATGCTATGCTGCAGTACGCCGTCGACGCGGTAGCGGATACGGACCCCTTTGACATCCGGGTTGATGTGAATATCCGTAGCGCCCCGCTGGACGCCGTCAACTATTATTTTTTCCACCAGGTTGACCAGCGGCGAGTAGGCTGAATCCAGCTCTTTCTTGCCGATAGAACCGTCACGCTGGAACAGGGAGCTGCTCTGTTTGACGAGGTTTTCAATTTCAAGCGGCACTTCGGCGTTATATTTCTGGAGTTCTGTTTCTTCCTGGCTGGCGCTGGATATTGTCAGCAGTTTGAAGAGGTCTTTCTGACTGATAAAGCCGAGACTGAAAAGCACGGAACCCAGGAGTTCACCGCTTTTCTTCTGCTCCTGGATGCCGATCTCCAGCTGTTCCTGGGTGATCAACCCCTGCTCGAGCATTATGTCGCCGATGCGTTTTTTTGGGGGCATGTTCCTGGTCTTTCTTGATGCCGTTGACAGAAGGAAACACCAATTGTGACTTGCCGGATGTGACTTCTCACACTGATCCGGGCAAAGAACGACGTCTCTCCATAAGCTGAAATGCCTTGTGTGCCTTGTGTGAGGTGATTCATGTTTTTAAGTGTACCATGTTATTGAAGCGTTTATATGTCAGGAAAGCTGGACAGGTGAAAATAATTATTTCGGTTAGTTGATGGTAAACAGGCCTGACAATCAATAGCAGGTCAATACAGCCGATTATCAGTGGTTCTATGAGTTCGTATTCCATTTCCAAATCAAAGCGCTATCTTCGTTGGCTCGTCTTCGGCTCCTCAACGTACTATCTGTACGCTTCGTCGCCTCAATCCTCTCCGCCTTGATTTCATCTTTGATTTGAAATTGGTATTATGTTTCTACAAAGCAATCGTTCATGATATGAACAATCTCCTTGCTTTTCTCCTTTTTCCCATAGTATTGTTCAAAATATGAACGATGCCGTCGAAAAACCGCTTGATTCATCCCGCTCCCTACAGCTCCTCTCCGAGATCAGCGGAGAAGAGCCGCTTTCGCAGCGTGAACTCTCCCGCCGTCTCGGTATCGCCGTCGGTCTGGTTAACTCCTATCTTAAAAACCTGGTTTCCAAGGGATTTGTGCGGATTAAAAACTTTCCCAGCAACCGCTACGCCTACCTTCTAACACCTCAGGGCCTTGCCGAAAAAAGCCGTCTTGCGTATCAACATCTCAGTTACTTTACCAGTCTCTACACCGTGGCACGGCAGGATTATCTGGATCTGTTCCGCCGTCTGGAGGAATCCGGCGTACGGGAGGTGATCTTCTGCGGGGTGGATGAAGTGGCGGAAGTGGCCTATTTATCGCTTAAGGAAACCGGGATTGAATTGGTGGCTGTCATGGACGATGGACGGCAGGGGGATCTTTTTTTCGGCTTGCCGATTGTGGCACTAGCCGAGGGGGTGCGGGAGGTGCGTGCTACTTTGGTGATATCTTCACTCAAGCGGAGAGATGAGCTGACACAGGCACTTCACGGTTTGGGTGTAGCAGGTGGCAGGATTTTTGTCGCCGGTGATGCGGGATAGCTTCACCTGAAAAAACTGACGCGGTCACTTAATCAATAGGTAATAAGTATAGGCATGAAAGGATTGAGTACAATGACTGAGAATATCACCCCGCAAAATTTTGCCGTGATCGGAGTTGCCGGATACATCGCGCCACGTCACCTGAAGGCGATTCGAGACACCGGTAACCGCCTCGTTGCAGCTCTTGACCGATCTGATTCGGTCGGGATTCTTGACAGCTATGCCTTCGACGCAGCATTTTTTACCGAGTTCGAGCGTTTTGACCGTTTTGTCGAGAAGCAGCGTCGGATGAGTGAAAAAAATCGCATTTGCTATGTGAGCATCTGCTCCCCCAACTATCTTCATGATGCCCATATCCGATTTGCCCTGCGAGTCGGCGCGGACGCTATCTGTGAAAAACCGCTGGTGCTGAATCCCTGGAATGTTGATGCGCTGTCTGAACTTGAGCAGGAGACTGGCAAGCGGGTCTACAACATTCTACAGCTTCGCGTACATCCGGCTATTATAGCCATGCGGGACAGAATAAGAACGGCTCCCGCAGGAAAACGACATGCCGTTGACCTGTCTTACATCACTTCTCGCGGCAACTGGTATTTTGCCTCATGGAAGGGGGACGAGAGTAAATCCGGCGGCGTAGCGACCAATATCGGCATTCATTTTTTCGACATGCTGATGTGGATTTTCGGGCCGGTGAAGGAGTTTCAGGTTCACCATGCCGATGCCGGAAGCATGGCGGGATACCTCTGCCTGGAGCATGCCGATGTGCGCTGGTTCCTCTCCGTTGACCGCTCGCACCTGCCCGCTGCGGCAGCAGGAAAGTCTACCTACCGTTCCATTACGGTCGATGGAGAAGAGATGGAGTTTTCCGAGGGGTTCACCGACCTGCACACGGTGGTGTACCAGGAAATTCTGGCCGGGCGTGGCTTCGGGATCGAAGATGCGCGGCCGTCGATCAGTCTCGCGCATGATTTGAGGCGGGCTCCCGTTGTTCGTACCGCGTCGGACAATCGGCACCCGCTACTTGATGCCCTGTAGTCATGGATGGTTATGTGTATGGAGCGTAACAAGCTGAAATATTTCCCCAGACACGCGACGTTGCCGGCTGATTTGCCCCTGTTGCAGCAGATCGATGCCGCTGCGGAGCGTTTAGCCGTGCGTGTGTGCGCGCTTGATATGTCCGCACTCGAGATATCGGAATACAATCAGCGGTATCTTTCCGGGATTGTAAGGAATCTGCGTGGAATGCTCACGCTGGACGCTTATCTGCTCGCGCTGGCTTTTGTCAACAGAGCCAAACCGCTCGGAGAATCGGTCTTTGTTGATTATGGAGGCGGCTGTGGAATCCTCTCCTTTCTTGCCGTCGAGCTGGGAGTCGGTACCGTAATTTATAATGATATTTACGATGTTTCCTGCCAGGATGCCCGGAAGATAGGTCTTGCCCTGCATCTGCCTGCCGCTGCATATGTCAGTGGAGACATCGATGAACTCATGGAGCATGTCGAGAGCAGTTCGTTGCGTGTAGACACAATTGTATCCTACGATGTCATTGAACATATCTATGATCTCGGCAGCTACTTCAGCAAGCTTCCTCTGTTCTCCGACGGATCGATGCGCGTGGTATTTGCGTCAAGCGCCAACAGCCATAATCCGGTCATCAATCGACAGCGGATGCGGGTACAGTACGAGATAGAGCATAAGGACCGCACGAAAGAGTGGGGTCACAAGGAGCGCGATGCCCTGCAAAGTTATCTTGGCATCCGCCGTGACATCATTTTCGCCCATGCTCCACATCTTGGACAGGACGACATTGAAAAACTTGCCCATGCAACGCGAGGCCTTATAGCGCGCGATATCGAGAGGGTTGTAGATGAGTTCTGTGCGACCCGGACCATCACATATTCTCCCGGCCATCCGAGCAACACCTGTGACCCGCTTACCGGCAATTGGGCGGAGCAACTTATGGATACGGGCGATGTGAGCAAAATGCTTTCGGACTCCGGGTTTGAAGTGTCTGTCGTACCCGGCTATTACGATTCTGCGGGAGAAAGCTGCAAGCGTGTTGTCAAGGAGATGCTTAACCATGCGATCAATCGCCTCGGGGCATACTGTCTCGTAGCGGCCCCTTATTACGCTATCTGTGGTGATCAGGTGCCGGTCCGTAAATCTCATTAAGAATAATGCAGGGTGACATGAGAGACCATTGTGAGGTGATGTCATGAGTGATTATTTTGTACACGAGTCATCCTATGTGGATGAAGGGGCTTCGATTGGTGGAGGCACTAAAATCTGGCACTTCTGCCATATTATGCCAGGTGCGGTGATTGGCGAACGCTGCAGTTTCGGCCAGAACTGCGTCGTATCACCCGGCGTGATCATCGGCAGCAATGTAAAGGTTCAGAATAATGTATCGATTTACGAGGGGACCGTCATCGAGGATGACGTGTTTCTCGGCCCTTCCTGCGTTCTGACCAATGTCACCAATCCACGCTCGCAGGTGTTGCGGCGCTCGCTTTACGAGTCGACCCTTATCCGCCGGGGGGCTTCCGTCGGCGCTAACGCGACGGTGGTATGCGGCATCACCATCGGCCGTTATGCCTTTATTGCCGCCGGAGCGGTGGTCTCTAAGGATGTCCCCGACTATGCCCTGGTGGTCGGAGTTCCGGCACGCCAGAAGGGGTGGATGAGCCGTCACGGGCATATCCTGAAAAATCCTGACCGTGACAGGATCATGGCCTGTCCGGAGAGCGGACTGCACTACCGGGAAGTCGAACCGGGCGCCCTGTGCTGCCTGGATCTGGATGAAGAGGCGCCGTTGCCGGACGAACTTGTGGTCGGCAGGGTTGGCTACGACACGCTCAAAAAAGGACAGGAACGGTGCGAATCGTAACAATTATCGGGGCGCGTCCTCAATTCGTCAAGGCGGCGGCGGTGAGTCGCGAAATTGCCAGGCATGCAGATATTAACGAAATCATCGTGCATACCGGTCAGCACTTCGACGACAACATGTCCGAAGTGTTCTTCCGCGAAATGGATATTCCGTCCCCCGATTACTTCCTGGATGTCAACTCCCTGGGGCATGGCGCCATGACCGGGCGCATGCTCGAAAAGATCGAAGAGGTACTCCTCAAGGAAAAGCCGGACTGGGTGATGGTGTATGGCGATACCAATTCAACCCTGGCGGGCGCTCTGGCGGCAAGGAAGCTTCATCTGCGCGTTGCCCATGTCGAGGCGGGGTTGCGCAGCTTCAATATGAGCATGCCGGAGGAGATCAACCGCATCCTGACCGACCGGATCAGCGACCTGCTCAGCTGTCCGACTGATCAGGCGGTTGCCAACCTGCAGCGCGAAGGCTTCGGCAACTTTCCTTGCCGGATTGTAAAGACAGGCGATGTGATGCTTGACGCTGCCCTTCACTACAAAGCGTTTTCAGCGGAACGGTCGGACGTGATTGCCCGCCTTGGTCTGGCGGACAGGGATTTTGTACTCTGCACCGTCCACCGTGCCGAAAACACCGATGATCCTGGGGCGCTTGGCGGCATCCTGTCTGCGCTCAATGATATTTCTCGGGAGATGCCGGTCGTCATGCCGCTCCATCCCCGCACCAGGAAGATTATTGAAGCCGGAAATTTTGAAATGTCATTCGAGCCGATCGAGCCGGTCGGTTATTTCGATATGATCGAGCTGATGTCCCATGCGAAGCTGGTTATGACCGACAGTGGCGGCTTGCAGAAAGAAGCTTTTTTCTTCAAGAAGCCGTGCGTGACCCTGCGGGAGGAAACCGAGTGGGTGGAGTTGGTGGAAGCGGGGGTTAATGTGCTGGCCGGGGCGAGTCGTGCAGATATTTTGCGCTGCGCGCACGAAGTTATGGCTAAAGAGATTTCGTTTGATCAAAATTTTTATGGCATCGGATCGGCAGCAAGTGAAATAATCAGCTCTATCAGAAAATGGAGTTAAGCGAACTACAACGTAACTACTGGCTCAATGCGGGGGTTAATGTGTTGGCCGGGTCAAATCGGGCACGTCGCTACGAGGATTTGGAGGGATGACATGACAAGTTCAGAAATTATTGATTTTTTGAAAACACACAAACAAGAAATGGTTGAGCAATATGGCGTGGTGCGCATAGGGCTTTTTGGATCATATGCGCGTGGCGAGTCGATAGCTGAGAGCGATATCGACATAGTAGTGGAGCTTAAAAAACCGGATCTTTTTTACCTCATCGGCATAAAACAGGTAATTGAGGATGAGTTTGGCAGCAAGGTCGATGTCGTTAGGATTCGTGACAATATGAACGGATTACTAAAAAAGCGGATATTACAGGATGTAATCTATGTTTGACCGTGAACTGGTACTTGCTGATCTGAGAAATATTATTTGGGCACTTGAGCAAATTCAGAAGCGCTTTGCAGCGATCGCTGTAGTTGATGACTTTACAAAAGATGACACAGGACTTGAAAAACTCGACAGTATTTGCATGCAGTTAATCAATATTGGTGAAGTACTCAAGCATATAGACAAATTGACATCTGGAGAACTGCTTACCAAATACCCAGAGGTGGATTGGAAAAAAGTTAAGGGATTAAGGGATATAATAACGCACCACTATTTTGATATTGATGCGGAGACGATCTTCTTGGTCTGTGAAGAGCATCTTGTGCCATTGAGTATATATGTGAGCAAAATAATCTCTGATTTTAAGGGGATGTAGTCAAAGTGGTCGCAAAGTTCACTAAGCGTGATATTAGAGGTCTGTCGGCGCTCAACGAAATTGCGCGGAAGATGCCGGTAGTCATGCCCCTTCATCCCCGCACCAGGAAGATTATTGCAGCCGGAAATTTTGGACTGGCATTCGAGCCGATCGAGCCGGTCGGTTATTTCGATATGATTGAGCTACTGTCCCACGCGAAGCTGGTTATGACTTATAGCGGCGGTCTGCAGAAAGAGGCGTTTTTTTTCAAGAAGCCGTGCGTGACCCTGCGGGAGGAAACCGAATGGGTGGAGTTGGTGGAAGCGGGGGTTAATGTACTGGCCTGTGAAGATCCTGAAAAAATATTGGGGGCATTTCGCATAATGAGGGAAGCATTAATCGACTACTCCGTAAACCTGTATGGTGACGGTAAAGCATCTGAAAAAATAGTTTCCTCTTTGTATGGAGCTAGACTTCATTGATATCAAAACTAGCCAAGGGTACTCTGATATACGGCGTTGGGACTATGCTTACGCGGTTTATCGGTCTACTGCTACTACCTTTTTTTACATCACATTTGACACCTGGTGATTATGGCATACTAGCCATACTTGCTCTGCTAACCATGGTGGTGCAGCCGGTCTTTTCACTTGGGTTCGGTTCTGCGATGGGGCCGAGCTATTTTGAAGGCAACGATAAGGATCGAAAATCGCAGACAGTCTGGACAGCATTCTTTCTATTGCTTGCCAGCACAAGCATACTAGTTCTCTTTGCCTGGTTGTTTCCACAACCAATCAGCCAGCTACTTTTGTTGCCTAAAGAATATAGCCACTTAGTTTCGTTGTCG
>JANNLB010000317.1:0-14945 GCA_031396605.1 Geobacter sp.
AACAGTGTCAGACCTACACCCATGACAAATGTCAGTTACTCCCCACTGCCACTCTCCTAAAAGCTACTTCTTCCCTTTCGACGGTTTCTGAGCCAAGGCACTAATGCTGCGGGCAGTTCGAGAGCGGGAGTTCTTTCCACCAAGTTTCAAGGATTTCGGGAGAGGCAGAAGGAGCTTTCCTCTCAACACCGGAACATCTGGCATCATCGCACATGGCGAAACCTTGTTTCGATGAGAAAATACAGAATACAAAAGTGTTCTCATAGCCCCTGAGGATCTGGGTATCGTATGATTCGAGAATCTCTTGTAGTTCCAACGCCCGTTTGGACTGAAAAGAAGCCAGAATCTCCTTGTATCGGACGAAATTAAAGCCTGTCGTGGGTTCTTCTGGTTTCCCTATCTCTCCAAAAATCCTGTTATTGACACTATCAAAGACTACTGTGGCTCGCTGTATTTCGACGGGAAACTGGTCTTGGGCATTAGGTATGGAGGCACAACAGCCAGCCAACAAGGTAATGGTTATGACATACGTGAGTAGTTTTTTCATCGTTAACTCCACAATGCTGGTTTTTCTGAAAGGCGGTTATCAGCTACGAGACGCCCATTATCGAAGTTGATTTCAGGAAGGAGGCTTAAGATGTTTCCAGAACCCTCAAACACCGCCTCGTAAGATTTCTTGATAATCAGAGGGAAACGGTCAAAGTATCCCTTTGTAACGTCATCAAAGAATTGCACGGTTTCTTTTCCCAAAAAATTGGAAGTAAGCCCGTGTTTTCCTGCATCAATTGGCTTTTGTAGGGATAGGCATGTAGCTTCTTCGTTCACCAAATCTTCATAATTTTTGAATACCAATCCGGGATCGCCCAAGAGTTCTCGATACCACTTTGGGAACTCTCCTCCAGCCAGAGAAAATACACGTTGCATGGCCGAATACCAGTCCTGAACATGCTCCGCGTTCATTGCACAGCCATAGTGGCCGTTCAGAAGGTCAGAATAACTCCTAAAGATTTCAGTCTTAAATTTGCAGTCCTCAATCCAGTCGAGATCATCCTGAAAATCGATACCGTTCACCTCGGTGTCCATTAATCTATGAGCTACAAATACATCGAGCTTCATTTCAAGAATTCGATGCTCTTTTTTTGCAACTTCGTAATCGCCTACTTTATCCCGTACAAATGGATGAATCAGGCCATCAGCCATGAAATGAGAGCAGTATCCGAGATAAAAAGCGAAGAGAGCTTCCGCTTTTTTCGTATTCTTCAATTCCACCTGCTGTTTTGCTTGCAAAAGCCCCTGAAGAGGCACGGCATTCGTGTGTTTGGTGTGAAGATCGTCGGCTATTTCCGTTTGATCTGAAAAAAGATCGGAATCAGCGACGCTTAGATATGGAAGATCGGGGGCTACTGAACCGAGAAGGTAAGCGCCTTTTTCCCGGCAAAGAATTTTATGTATAGCGCCGCTCTTTTCATTCGCAATGTTATCAAGCACCGTGCTCGATAAAAGCATATGGGTTATTCCGCTTGGCATGTGTACCTCCCTTACCCTTGATTTACTAGCCTTGTATTTAAGTCCGACTACTTAAAATTCCTCGACGAACCAAAAAAATTCGCTACCGCAATCGCCATTGCCGGCCTACTTACCTGAAATATCCCCGCCAGCTTATCCGGACTCTTCAAATCACCCTGAAACCTCTTTAACTGCTCCACCGGAATCAGCAGTTCTGAAGCAAATGCATCCGCTTCCTGCTCCTTGGGTGGCTTGGCGTTTTCCGGGATATCCTCGCCATATTCCCGCGCTACTTCGGCATCATAAAAATCCCGCTTGTCATGGTTGAGGAAGATATGCCCCAGCTCATGCGCCAGCGTAAAACGGCCCCGCACGTAGGACTTTGCCTTGTTCACCATGGCGACTCGTGTCCCGTCCTCCATCTCCAAAAGCATCCCATCAAGCTCTTCCGGATCGTCAAGCTCCACATAGTCCAATCCCTTGGCTTCGCAAATTCTCTGCAGATCAGTGGGGACGTCCACGATTTTGTACTGCTTCAGAACCTTGCGAGCCATGTTACGTGCTAATGAATAGTTGGCCGGAATCATTTGCTGCCTCCACCTTGCTGCAGGTTATCCAAAGCCGCTTTCACTTTTTCCAGATATTCTTCGCTAACCTGCGCTTGTGACTGACTGCCAGCCTTTTTCTGGGCCAGCTTTTCAACAATCTTATTGATGCTGCTTGACTGCACTGCTGTTCCCTTGGCGTCGTAGCTGGTGGAACGGGCATGAACCGCCGTAACAGAGTTTTTCATCTTGAAAACGGAGAAGGCTTCATTCAGCATCCTTTTCAGATTATCAAAAGGGAGCTCGAAGAATCGAGCTATTCTGGCCGTCACCTCGGGCGGAATCTGTTCAGGCGTCACGTCGTTATTCTCGATTTTGACTAACTCCGCGAGTTCTATGCCAACTAAATTGCAGACCACGTCCGGAAGAAGTTTGGTGGCAGTTATCACTTCACGTATGTACTCACCGAAAGAGACATATTGTCCCAACAGTGGAGCATTGGCCTTGTTTATGGCCATGATCCGCTCGTTCTCCAATAGGTTCACACTGGCAGTAGGCACTTTTTCGATGAGATTATGCACCAGCAGGTTCATCGACGGTGTAATCTCCACCTCACCCCGTTCCCAGCGGCCATACGTGTTACGTCCGATGTGCAGCAGGTCGCAGATATCGTCCAGCTTCATGTCCAGAACGCGCCTCAAGGTTTTCAGCTGATCGGGCGTAAGCAACGGTTTCAGCCCGAATTCCAGGGCGATCCGTTTTTTGTCGATTTCCAGACTCTGGGCATGGGTAAAGGTTATTTCGCCACAGGCCGGACAGGTCTCACAGTCAAGATCGCGCAAAACGTGGATCTCCCCATTGACGGTAACCGTTAATTCGGTCTTGGCGGTCTTGTATTCGGCTTCGAAACAGTTTGTGCAGATCATGATTTCGGTCCTCTTATTTGATCGTGAAAGAGGTCAGCTTCCATTCGATGAACTCAGTTGTCTGCGGATGGTAGTTGCTGCAAACCTTGCAGTATACCTCCACTCCCTTGGTGCTCGTACCCCGTATCACATAATGGGTGTTGCTCCGACTGCTCGCCTTCTCGCTCGTTGTCGGCATGGCCTTTTCAATCGTGTCGGCGTGAGTGATAACATTCTCCACATCGGCTTCAAATAAGCGGTCACGAGCCATATCCTCCATGCAATCCCTGGTCTTGCGCATCTTACCCGCCAGATAGGCCGCCTGAATGGTACGGAGAAGGTAGTCGTCTAATTCAGTCCCGATTGGTGTCATATTTGCCTCAGAACACAAACACCAATTGGTGCTATTTATAAATATACCAATTGGTGTTTGTGTGTCAACAAGATTATTTATGAGAAACAATGTTCAAATTCTTCGCCATGTTTTTGCCTCAATTCTTCAAGTTGTGCCTTCTCGCGTTGACGTGCCCTCATACACTGTTAATCGCTTCCTCGCTTACTCTCCCAGTCAACCACCAGATAAAAACCGGGTCAATCACATGCCAGACGTTATCAGCGTCTTTTTCAATGTAGTCCAGCAGTTCCAGTTGTTTGAGCGAATTTCTTACGGCATTGACCGATCCCAGATTGTGCGTGCGCATGAATTTTGTCGCCATGATCTGTTTTGCCGGTTCCCTGGCAATGGCGCGGAGCAATAGGCGTTGCTGTGGGGACAAGCCTTGAATGGCGTATTCGAACGCTGTCCCTTCGGAAAAGATCAGACTTCTCATCGCCATTTTTATTTCAGCCCAGGTAACTTCTGAAGCGGCCAGATCATAGACATGATGGGCAAATTTCTGGGCATAGTAGGGATAGCAATCAACAAGTTCCACCAAGTGGGTCGCCATCTCTTTTGAGCAGCTAATGCCGTTCTCGCTGAACTGCTTTGACAGGAATTCCGCCAGTTCTTCCCGAGGCAGCGGCTGAAGCGGGTAATCGAATGCACTCTGAAAAAACGGCCTCTGCCGTTCGTTAAACATCCCGAGCAGAAGCCTGCGACGGCTACCGACAAAAAAATGAGATGCCTTATATTGTTGAATATGAGTCCGCAAAGCGGCTTCAATTTTCACTGCATCCGGCAGAACCACGATTTCCTGGAATTCATCCAGCGCGATATGAACCAATGCGTCGGTGTTGTCAATAAATTGCCGCAGTGACTCCATGGTTTCGTTGAGGAGCGGCAGGCCGGTCCTGCCAGCAGATGAGGACTCAACCGTCAATTCTACTCCACCATCAGCATCAGGACGGAGTACCGGTCGAAATGTCGTCAGAAATTTGAGAGCGCTTTTCCACAGAGGCTCTTTCTTATGGGTCACACGAAAGACCGCTTCCGCCAACCTGGCTGCAACATCATCTATTGAACCAACTCCGAAAAAATCGGCATAAATTGTGAGCCCTCCCCGGTCAGACAGTTCCTTCTGCACTCTGCGGACAAGAGAGGTTTTACCGTAGCGCCTGGGCGAATGAATGACAACGTCATTTTTTGATTCAGCCAATCGGCACAGTTCAGCGATCTCTTTCTGTCGGTTACAAAAGGGAGCGTCAAGCGGTAACTGTTTTATGTAAAAGGGGTTTGCCATGTCGAATCCTCGTTACCACAATGTAATTACCATATAATGGTAACCATAATATGGCATATAATTTCATTGTCAACAAGCTTACAGATATATGGATATGTCAAAGTTGACACCAGACCCAACAACGCTTACAGTTCATTTGAATTTTTCAGAACTGAAAGGATGATGAAACTATGGCGCAGGTTGATTACTACAAGACGCTGGGAGTCGAAAAAGGGGCCTCGGCTGATGATATCAAAAAGGCTTTCCGTAAGCTGGCGGTCAAGTATCACCCCGACCGCAATCCCGATAACAAGAGTGCTGAGGACAAGTTCAAGGAGATAAATGAAGCATACGCGGTGCTCTCTGATCCGGATAAAAAACAGAAGTACGACACCTACGGCTCCAGTGGCTTTCATCAGCAGTACAGCCAGGAAGATATTTTCCGCGGTTTCGACTTCGGCAATGCCTATAAAGACATGGGTGGTGGTGGAGGCGCAGAGGATATTTTCTCACGTCTGTTCGGCGGCTCCTTTGGACGCGGAGGGGGTAGAGGCGGCTTTCGCTCCGCTCCGCAGAAGGGTGCCGACCACGAAATGGAGCTTACCGTCACTTTTCGCGATGCAGCCCAGGGCGCTGAAAAACAGATCGCGTTCCGCCGCAATGGCCAGCGGGAAGAGCTGAAGGTAAAAATCCCGGCAGGGGTTGACAACGGCAGCAAGATCCGTATTACCGGCAAAGGCGCCCAGGGAGAAGCTGGCGGTCCCGTCGGCGATCTGTTCCTGATCATCCAGGTACTCCCGGATCCTGTCTTTATCCGCGACGGCGGCGATCTGTTTGTTGAACGTTCCATTCCGTTCACTGCTGCCTGCCTGGGGGTTTCTCTGGACGTGCCTACTCTGGAGGGTGACAAGCGGATCAAAGTGCCGGCCGGTATTCAGCCCGGCACCAAGATCAGGCTGAAGGGGTGCGGAATCAAATCGCTCGGTTCAAATGCAAAAGGGGATCTGTATGTTAAGATCGGAGTACATATTCCGGAAACGTTGAACGGCGAGCAGAAAAAACTTGTGGAAGAACTGGCGGAGAAGGGGCTGTAATTCTGGAGCACTTTGGTTGTCCGCACAAACCTCCGAGGTTTAAGAAAACCTCGGAGGTTTATTTTTATTATTTTGCGGCTATCATCAACACCACCGCGTGAGCGGCGATACCTTCACCGGACCCGCTGAAACCGAGGCCTTCCTCGGTCGTCGCCTTGACATTAACCTGCCCAACGTCGGCCTTCAGCACACAGGCAATATTTTCCCGCATTGCCTGGATGTGCGGCGCCATCTTCGGCATCTGGGCGATGATGGTGGCATCCAGATTGCCCAAACTGTAACCGCGTTCTTCGGCAAGAGCCATGACATGCGCCAGCAGCTTCAGGCTGTCGGCCCCCTTGTGAGCTGGGTCGGTGTCGGGAAAATGCCTGCCTATATCACCTTCACCGATCGCCCCCAGAATACCGTCTGCAATTGCGTGCAGCAGCACATCGGCATCGGAATGCCCCAACAGCCCCTTTTCCCAGGGGATATCCACTCCCCCCATGATCAGTTTTCTGCCTGCCACCAGACGGTGAACATCGTAACCGTGCCCTATGCGCATACGCACCGCATTTTCACCCTTCCGTCTTCAGATCCCGCGCCATCAGCTCTATAACTGCCTGTCGGGCCGGCTTCTCTTCATGCAAAATCTGGTAGGTCTTTTCAACTATCGGCATCTCGACCCCAAGGCTGCAGGCGAGTTGATAGACCGATTCGGCACTCTTTACCCCCTCAGCCACCATGCGCATCTCGGCCAGGATGTCAGCCAGCTTCATCCCTTGACCAAGTTTGAAACCGACCGTCCGGTTGCGGGAAAGGTCGCCGGTGCAGGTCAGCACCAGATCGCCCATACCGGCCAGACCGGCAAAGGTGGAAGCCTGCGCCCCCATCGCCTGCCCCAGTCGATTCATCTCGGCCAGTCCTCTCGTGATCAGTGCCGCCCGGGCATTGTGGCCAAAACCGAGACCATCACAGATTCCGGCGGCGATGGCGATGACATTCTTCACCGCCCCCCCCAGTTCAACACCGACCACATCACTGTTGGTATAGACCCGCAGACAGGGACAGCTGAAGGCGGCCTGAACACGTTGTGAAGCGACTTCGTTTCGGGAGGCGGCTACGATCAGCGAGGGGAGCTCCTGGGCTACTTCTCGGGCAAAGGTCGGACCTGAAAGCGCCACATAGCGGTTCAAAGCGGCATCACCCAGCAGCTCTCCGCAGATCTGGGAAACCGTCCGGAGGGTTTCGAGTTCGATTCCTTTGGAAGCGTTGGCAATAATCGCATTTTTTTCAATGTAAGGGGCAAGTTGTTTCAGCACGCCGCGCATTACCTGTACCGGCGTCACCAGCAGCACGATGCTGCGCCCGCTGACCGCCTCTTCCAGATTCCCCGTACACGCCAGAGTCGGGTGCAGGTTGATGCCGGGAAGATAAGCTGAGTTGGTATGGCTGGAATTGATCTCTGTCACCAGTTCCGGTTCATAGGCCCACAGCACCGTATCATTACCGTTGGCCGCCAGCCGGCCGGCCAAGGCCGTTCCCCAGCTGCCGCCGCCGATAACGGCAATCCGCTCGATTTTAGTCGTCAGATCAGTCGTCATATTCATCGTCATCAAACCCTTCCTCCAGGCGCGGATCATACCCCTCGGCCAACGTTTGCCGGGCAGCGTCCACACTGTCCAGCAGCAGACGCCGGATGAAGGGGTGGCGGCAGTCGGGCAAAAAGCCTCCGACGAGACTCAGCGCTGTTGCCAGTGTCTTTTGTACCGCGCTTTCATCGCCTTCGATCTGCTGCAGGTAATCGGCGGTCAGCAGCAGCCGTTTGATGATGTCGGCACGCCGGGGCACAATCAACTCGTCACAGCAGCGGGAAATTTCCCCCTCCAGATCCCCGGACGACACGGAGTCGGGCCCACCATCCTTTTCCAGAGCGTTGAAGCGGTCAGCAGCATCATACAGCGACGTTTCGGTAAGAACCCACCCTTCAAGTCCCGGCACATCTAGCAGATCGTTGCTGGTGGCAACATAGCCGGGAATCTTCTCCACGATGTCTTCCAGATGCTTGAGTTTAAACCGGGGGGTGTATGCTTCCGGCTTGAGGGTATCCGGGCGGAAGAGACGCATATCAACATAGAAGTCGGGAGGGAGGTAAAAGCCCCCCTCGCGGCTGCGGTGGAGCGCGTCACGCAGAGAAGCCAGCGCATAGTCGTGTTCAACCGGTGTCAGCATCTCGCCGCCGGCAACATCTTTCAGAATATGATCGTATTCCTTCTCATCCTTCATACGGTAGCTGATGGCGTTCAGCATTCCGTCCGCCTCACCGGTCAGGATCAGCATTGCAGCAAAGGCCCGGTCAGCGAACCGCCAGGAGAACCAGAGCGTACGGGAACCGTAGAAATCGACCGGGCCGGCATAGACTTCGTGGAACGGGAGCGGCTGCTGGAATGAGTGCGGCAATTCCAGTGGTTCACGGATCCCGTTGAATGAAAGCCGCCGTATACTGCGCCGGATCAAGGCCGCCGAATCCCCTTCATAGCGCACTTCGGCACGCAACAGAACATCCAGAGCATAGCCGCTTTTTGCCCGCCCCAGAGCGAGTATCGCTTCGCGTACGATTTCTTCCTTCTCGAAAGAGAGCAGGATCTCCAGAAGCGCCACCGCCTCAGCGGAGCCGACATCGGAAAGACGACCCATCATCCGTCCGCGGAACTCGTCTGCCACATCGAGAAAACTGTCGATAAACCGGACCAGCCCGCGCTCGTTATCGGCCAGACAGTCGTCAACAAAGCCTTCCAGCGTGGGGGAGCCGTAGCCGGTCATCGAGGCGAAAGGGGGGGCGGTGACGTCGATGCCGCTGTCGTGCAACACATCCAGCAGGGCCAGCTTGCCGTCCTCCTCCAGATCCGTGCGTTTCAGGGTGATCTGGATCAGTTGATCCATCCAGGCGGAGGCGTCGAAAAAATCGAGCATGCAGGTGTAGCGGTAGATGGCGGTGCCGTTCTGCTCTCGCCAGAGCTTGCGCACCAGCGGCGAGAGCGCCCGTTTACCGGACTTCTGCAGCCGCCGGCCGATCCGCTCCATCTGCTCACCAGTCAGGTCGTCCCGCTTGAGGAAGTCCAGCAGCCGGTTGATGCGGCGGCGCTCGCGCAATGTTTTGTCTATCTTGAGTGGCAAAGTCATCTACGCTTCCGTTTCTTCAGTCCCTTCTTCCTCACCCTCATCACCCTCGTCTTCATCCTTTTCTGCCAGACGGGCGACAGCCACAACCTTTTCGTTCTCCTCGGTGTTCATCAGGTTAACACCCTGGGTATTTCGGCCGATGACCGAGAATCCGGAGACCGGAACGCGCAGGATCTTACCCTGGTCGGTGATCACCATCAGATCGTGATCGTCCGCGACCTGCATGACGTTGACGACGGAGCCGTTACGCTCGGTGGTTTTGATCGTAATGATTCCCTTTCCGCCGCGCGTCTGGTCACGATATTCGTCCAGGTCGGTGCGCTTGCCGAAGCCGTTTTCACAAACGGTGAATATTGTCGAGCCGACAGCAGTATTATCAACGATCTCCATGCCGATCACACGGTCATTCTTGGCAAGGTTCATGCCGCGCACCCCACGAGTGACGCGTCCCATCGGACGGACATCCTCCTCGTTGAAACGGATGGCTTTTCCATTGCGCGAAGCCAGGAAGATATCCTTGCTGCCGTCGGTCAAGGCTACGGAGATCAGCTTGTCGCCGTCGTCCAGTTTAACGGCGATGATGCCGCCGACCCGAACGTTGGAATAATCCACCAGTGAGGTCTTTTTAACCACACCACTTTGTGTGGCCATGAAGAGGTAGGTGTTCTCGCTGAACTCCTTGACCGGCAGGATGGTGGTAATCTTTTCACCATCTGCCACGTTTACCAGGTTAACAACCGCTTTTCCTTTGGTGGTGCGGCTCCCTTCCGGGATCTCATAAACCTTGAGCCAGTACATTCGTCCGGCGTCAGTGAAGCAGAGCAGATAGTCCTTGGTCGAGGCGATGAAAAGCTGCTCGACGAAATCCTCCTCTTTGGTCTTCATGCCGGTCTTCCCTTTGCCGCCACGACGCTGCGAGCGGTAGAGGTCAACGGCGCTCCGCTTGATGTAGCCGGTGTGAGAGATTGTAACCACCATCTCCTCGTCTTCGATGGTATCTTCCCGCGAAATATCGGCGCTCTTGTCCGCGATCTCTGAGCGGCGTTTGTCGCCGAACCGTTCCCGGATCTCTGTCAGTTCGGCGACAATAATCTTGAGGATCTCGGTGTCTGACGCCAGGATCTCCCGCAGACGGGCGATCAGCTTCATGACCTCTTCGTACTCGGCGATGATCTTGTCGCGTTCGAGGCCGGTCAGGCGCTGCAGACGCATCTCCAGGATCGCCTGAGCCTGGATCTCGGAGAGCTGCACCGAACTCTCAAAACCGACAGGTCGAGGCAGACCCAGCCTCTGCAGGAATTCGGGATCGGCAAATTTACCTTCCATCAAGCCCACTTTGGCCTCGGGGGGGGTCTTGGACTCACGGATCATCTCGATTACGGCATCGAGCCAGTCCAGTGCGATCTTGAGACCTTCCAGGATGTGGGCGCGGGCCAGCGCCTTCTTCAGTTCGAAATTGGTACGGCGGGTCACGACTTCACAGCGATGCTCGACGAAACAGTCCATCATTTCGCGCAGTGTCAGCACCCGTGGTCGATTATGGACAATGGCCAGCATGATGATGCCGAAGGAAACCTGCAGCTGGGACTGCTTGTAGAGCTGATTGAGCAGTACCTCGGCGTTTTCGTCCCGTTTGACCTCAATGACGATCCGCATCCCCTGGCGGTCGGACTCGTCGCGAATCTCGGTAATTCCTTCGACTTTCTTCTCCTTGACCAGCTCGGCAATCTTCTCGATCAGACGGGCCTTGTTTACCTGATACGGAAGTTCGGTGACGATAATCGCCTGACGTTCTGAACGCTTGGAGGCTTCAACATGAGCCTTGGCGCGGATCTGGATGATGCCGCGACCGGTACTGTAGGCATCCCTGATGCCCTGTCGGCCGTAGATGGTTGCGCCGGTCGGAAAATCGGGGCCGGGGATCATTTCCAGCAACTCCTCAAAACCGATCTCCGGATTCTGAATAACGGCGATGATGCCGCCAATTATTTCGCTTATATTGTGGGGTGGTATGTTAGTGGCCATGCCGACCGCAATACCGGTCGAACCGTTGATCAGCAGGTTGGGAAACTTGGAGGGGAGCACCGTCGGCTCCAGCATCTCCTCGTTATAGTTCGGGACCATGTTGACGGTCTCTTTATCCAGATCGTTCAGCAGTTCGTGGGAAAGCTGGCGCAGGCGTATTTCCGTATAACGCATCGCTGCCGGACGGTCGCCGTCGACTGAACCGAAGTTGCCCTGTCCATCCACCAGCATGTAGCGGAGGGAAAAGTCCTGGGCCATACGGACAATAGTGTCATACGCGGCGGTATCACCGTGGGGGTGATACTTGCCGATAACATCACCGACCACACGGGCCGATTTCTTGTACGGCTTGTTGTAGTCGTTGCTCATGTCGTACATGGCGTACAGGCAGCGACGGTGGACCGGTTTGAGGCCGTCGCGCACGTCCGGCAGCGCCCGGCCTATGATGACCGACATGGCGTAGTCCATGTAGGAACGCTTCATCTCATCTTCAATATTAACCGATATCTTGTTGACTGGAATTTCTGCTGGGATATGCATTTGTACCTCGTATATGCTATTTTTCATCAAAACGATCGAGAACGTTATTTAGTATTGTTAGTAGGTTAGAAGTTATCTTCTGCGCTATTCAAGCAGAAAACAGCTTCGTTAACATTCTTACCTCTGTTTATCAGAGTTGTAGTCGGATTCACCCCGATTATTGCATTCTTCCTACACAAGAAATAAGGGAATGTGTACAGGATTTCAGGAAGATCCATCTCTGAAAAATAGTCGCTGACCTTACCACAATTTCTTTGACAAGAGAACCCTATTTGTAACTTACTACCATGAGTTGGAAATGTTCTGGCGAATGCCATCTCCAATGGATACCCCTGCTGTTCGAGCGGTCGGTCCAATCGTCGAGGTAGCGATAGTCGAGTTCGTTCTGGTTATTTGAATAATTGCACATAGCGGGAAAACAGATAATTTTTCCCGCGTTTACCGCCGGTAATTTCTTTCAGGATCTCGAACTGTTCCAAATCTGCAATGAGTTTGTAAGCCGATGCCGCTGATATTTCCGCGACCTCGCCCACCTTGGCAGCATCAATCAATGGTCGCTGATACAGATAATGGACAATCTTCTGTGCATTTGCCGCTCTGCTTCCGAGTGTCTGTATCTGGATTTCCACCAGTTTTTGCAGCTTGAGAATGTTGTCAAACGTCGCTATGCCGCTTTTTGCAGTTTCAATCATACCCACCAGAAAAAACTTGAACCATTGCAGTATGTCGTTTTTTTCTCTCACCCGCATCAGGTTATCGTAATAAAGGGTGCGGTTGCGTTCGAAGAAATCCGACAGATACAATATCGGCTGTTTCAATATTCCTTTGCTGACCAGGTACAACGTAATCTGCAACCGCCCAACCCGGCCATCGCCATCCAGAAATGGGTGGATTGTCTCAAACTGGTAATGTACCAAAGCAATTTTTAACAGCTCAGGAAAATACTGGCGGTCATTATGAACAAACTGTTCAATGTCGCCAATCAACTCATCAATAGCGGTATGCACAGGGGGTACAAAAACCGCATCGCTGATCGTCGCCCCGCCGATCCAGTTTTGGCTCTGCCTGAACTCACCCGGCTGTTTATGCTTGCCGCGTACGCCTTGCATCAGGGTCTTATGGGTCTCCCGTATCAATCGCGCCGAAAAGGGCAATGCCTGCAATTTCTCAATTGCCTCATTCATGGCCGCCACGTAGTTTTGCACCTCTTCCCAGTCGTCCCGCTTGTCGAGGGCAACATCTTCTTTATCCTGAAGAGCCTCTTCCATATTCGTCTGCGTACCCTCAATCTTGCTCGACTGAGTGGCCTCCTTCAGCACATGCATTCGGATGAACAGGTCGATGTTAGGGATATAGTCCGAATACATATCCAGCCGTCCCAATTCCCGATCTGCCTGCCCAAGCAGCTGAATTAACTCCATGTTGTCCAGCAGCCACGCGCGGTTGATCGGGTTTGGTTGAAAACTTTTATAATGCCCTTGCTGAATGTAGCGGCCAGACTGGAAGTTTTTCATAGAAGTCGCCTTACCAGGAAAGTAAAATAAGCATGATAGTTATTTTAGATTTTACGCAAAAACTAAAACAACGCAACTGTTATTTTAGATTTTACGTAAACAGGTCATACAAGTCGTATCATTCCGGTGAGCAGGTTACTGGCCATATTATAGGAGCATGTCAGAATATGGCATACCGATACAATGAAGGGCTAACAAAATGTTAGCCCTTCATTGTATTATTCAAATATTTTCAATATATACAGAGCATATAGGGGTCAGATCTACGCAATTGGCCTATCTTTACGACCAGAACAGTCAAAATCTCCTGCTCAATGCGGTAGATAATGCGATAATCGCTTACTCTCACACGGTACATTCCGTCGCTGTTCTTGAGCTTTTTTACTCCCGGCGGCAGGGGATCGTCTGCCAATCCGAGGATGCAGGCATCCAGCCGTTTCAGAATTGGTTTAGGGACAGCCGTTAAATCCCGTTCCGCCGCCTTGGTCAACTCAATCCGATAGGCCATTTAAAGCCCCAGCTCACGCCGCAAATCCTGATAGGAAACTCTCTCGTCGGATTCAGCCAGGGCCGCCTTTGCCGCTGCAACGTCCATTTGGTCTTCCAACTCTTCGAGAAGATCCAGGTCTTCAACCGGTACAATTGCTACCAGTTTTTTACCACGCCGGGTCAAGACAAACCTCTCCTTGCCAAATGATGCCCGGTTGATGACATCGGCGAAATCGTTGCGGGCTTCTGCTGTTGATATATTAGTCATGATGACAACCTCCATTTGTACAAATTGTACGTTATGGACATGATGAGGTCAAATAGATTGTGCCTGAACGCAGATGAATGGTGGCTGAGCGGAGTCGAATCCCGTGGATCAGGGCGGCCAGGTTGTCGGCATAGGGTTGCTTGAGGTAGGAGTCATTGGCATAGTGCCACTTCACTGCCCGTTCCAGCGAACGCCGGGCGTAGAAGCAGCTGGTCCGTGGGGCGCTGTTGACGTTCTGCTCGGCTTCGCGGGCGGTTTCGTAGAGTTCGGGCCAGTCCTGCTGGAGAAAGGTGAAGTTGGACACTACGCCCCCAAGTTGCCGGATTTGGCCGGACCAGATTCAGCAAACATTGGCGGTGAGGTGATCCAGTTGCTCATTCAGCCAACTGTTGATACTTTCACCTGACTGCTTGGCCGCCACGTACACTCTGCGGTGCAGGTCGGGCGGCAGGCGGAGCATGAACTTGCCGGTGAACGGTTTTTCCGGAGCCTGTTTTAGCTGGACACAGAAGTCCAGATAATCGTCCACCGAATCGCGGAAAGCCTGCTTGATCTCGTCAACCGTCTTACCCTGAAAGGTAATCACATCGCGCAGACCGATAACCTCGCCATGGAAGATTTCCGCCTCGTCGTCATACTCAACTTTACCGGAATACCCTTTGTACTGCATCATGGTCGTATACCTCCTTCTTGCAGGAAACGTCGAACTGATTTCACCGCGCCTTTATCGGTTTCTTTCTGTGGATGAGGCCGGTGAAAAGTGGCCTTTATGCCGTTCAGAAGAAACCTTACGCGGGAGCCGTTCCCCTCGAATAGCTCTGCACCCAGCGCCATGAACAATGCCTCAATGTCATCCCAGATTATGCTGGAGTTCACCGGATCGTGGAAAATTGCTTTCAGCGTTTTGCGGTGCTTGCTGGTCATAAGGATTTGGTATCACTTTTTGATACTGTTGTAAATGGTTTTGTTGGCTTGCAAAATACGGGGAACGGCTCTATTTAACCGGAAAGTAATATATTAAGTGCAATAATTAAGTATGCTGTCCCCGGAACTCTCTGAAAGTATGCTGTCCCCGGAACTCTCTGAATAATTAAGTATGCTGTCCGTACGCAGTAACAGTTGAATATCTAGCGGGTTTAAGTCCCGTCCGGGGAATTATCCGATTCGCCCCGGTAGTTCAAGGGAGCGGCGTTCTGGTAACAGAGGGTCGTAAGTTCCCAATTGGCAAAGAAGCAGGCC
>JANNLB010000011.1:0-4118 GCA_031396605.1 Geobacter sp.
CGATATTGTCTCCCGCGGCTTCGTTTTCGAGGATGAAAGTCAGGAGTATCTGGAAGATGCCCGCAAGGTGGTGGTGTCTGCGCTGGAGGAAATCAACACCGAAATGCGCTGTGACGCTGATGAGGTCAAAACTGCCGTCCGTCAGGCGCTGCGCCGATTTTGCAAGAAGACCATCGAGAGACGGCCGGTTATTTTACCGGTGATTATGGAGATGTAGTGTAATCCAATGGGTCATTATATAAAAGGGGGCAGGCGTTATCGCCTGGCCCCCTTTTTGTTTCGTTTTTTAAGTTTTGCCTACAAAACCACAATCCGCGCAAAGCGGCGCTTGCCGATCTGGACGATGTACTCTCCGGCAACCGTCAGTTCCAGATTGGTGTTGCTGACCTTCTCACCGTTCAACTTGACACCCTCCTGATCGATCGCCCGGCGCCCCTCGCCGTTGGACTTGGTCAGGCCAGCCTCTGTCATGGCTCTGGCCAGCAGGATTGTACCGTCGGTCAGCGTAAAACTCACCTGCGGCATCTCCTCCGGGATCTCGTTCTCCTTGAAACGCTTGACGAAATTCTCTTCCGCGATCTCCCCGGTACCGGAACCATGGAAGCGGGAAACGATCTCGCGCCCCAGCCGTTTTTTGGCGGCCATCGGATGAAGAGAATGATCCTTGAGGTCGCGCTTCAGAACATCAAGCTCTGTCAGCGTCATGTCGGAGAGAAGATCGTAATAGCGCAGCATCAATTCATCGGAAATCGACATGATCTTGCCGAAGATCTCGTCGGCCGGATCGCTGATGCCTATGTAGTTGCCGAGCGACTTGGACATCTTGTTGACGCCGTCCAACCCCTCCAGGAGCGGCATGGTCAGGACGCACTGCGGCGCCTGCCCCCATTCTCGCTGTAGTTCCCGACCCATCAGCAGGTTGAATTTCTGGTCCGTCCCTCCCAGCTCGACATCCGCCTTCATGGCAACGGAATCGTATCCCTGCACCAGGGGATAGAGAAATTCGTGGATGGCTATCGGCTGCTGGGTCGTATAACGTTTATGGAAGTCGTCCCGCTCCAGCATCCGGGCTACGGTGTACTTGGAAGCCAGAGCAATCATGCCGCCGCAGCCTAGTTCGTTCAACCAGGTCGAGTTAAAGACAACTTTGGTTTTCTCCGGATCGAGAATCTTGAAAACCTGTTCCTTATACGTTTCGGCGTTTATCAACACATCTTCACGGGTCAGAACCTTGCGGGTCTCGGATTTGCCGGTCGGATCGCCGATCATGCCGGTAAAATCACCGATAAGAAAATTGACTTCGTGACCCAACTGCTGGAACTGGCGCAGTTTCTGGATCAGCACCGTGTGCCCCAGATGCAGGTCAGGCGCGGTCGGATCAAAACCGGCCTTGATTACCAACGGATTCCCGGTCGAGAGAGACTTTGCCAGTTTCTCTTCCAGCTCCTTTTCGATCAGCACTTCAGCTGCGCCGCGCTTGATGACGGTCATCTGTTCGGCTACGGACATACGCAAAACTCCTTGAAGCTGTTTCAGCAGGAAATATTTATTCGCTCAATACTTACAGCCTTGCCGCTCTGCTCATCAACACCGATCACAACCGCATTCAGGCGAATGTCCTTCTTGGCCACTTCAAACTTGGACGGCAACTGGGTCAGAAAGCGGTGAATGGTCTCTTCCTTCCCCATCCCGATTACCGAGTCAAAGCTGCCGGTCATGCCGGCGTCAGTTAAAAAGGCCGTCCCTTGCGGAAGAATCCGTTCATCGGCGGTCTGGACATGGGTATGAGTGCCGATCATGGCGCTGATCTGACCATCCAGATACCACCCTAACGCTGATTTCTCCGATGTTGCCTCAGCGTGAAAATCGACAAAAATAATCGGCGTTTCCTGTTTAAGGCGTTTTATTTCACGATCGGCTATCAGAAAAGGGCACTCAAGGGTTTTCATAAAGACCCGCCCTTCCAGATTGAGCACCGCAACCTTGACCCCGCCGGGGGTAGTCAGTACGGAACTCCCGGCACCGGGCGCGCCGGCTGGATAATTGGCCGGACGAAGTATCCTCCGGTCGGCAAAAATCAGCGGCACCTGTTCTTTTTTGTCCCAGATGTGGTTGCCGCCCGTCAGCAGATGAATGCCGTGACTGAACAGTTCTTTGGCAACCTCGACCGTCAGTCCGAAGCCGCCGGCGGCATTTTCACCATTTGCGATGACAATATCGATAGTATGCCGGTCCACCAGGCGATGCAGCTCTCGCGACAGCGCCTGACGACCCGGTTTTCCAACAATATCACCCACAAATAAAATCTTAACGGGCATATTCTACTGATCTCGTTTCGCGTATAACGTTTACCTTGATCTGGCCGGGATAAGTCATCTCGGCTTCAATTTTCTTGGCAATATCACGGGCCAGAACAACCGATTGATCGTCACTAACGTGCTCACTTGAAACCATGACGCGAATCTCGCGACCTGCCTGAATCGCAAATGACGACTGGACACCGCTGAACGATGTTGCGATGCGCTCCAGTTCGGCCAGACGTTTAATGTAGGTTTCCATCATCTCGCGCCGTGCGCCGGGACGCGCACCGGAAAGTGCATCGGCGGCCTGTACCAGAATCGCCAGCACGGAATTCGGTTTCTCATCTTCGTGATGAGCCATGATGGCATGAACAATCTTGGGAGTTTCTCCGTATTTACGAGCCAACTCGGCTCCGATTACCGCGTGTGAACCTTCAACCTCATGATCGACCGCCTTGCCCAGATCGTGAAGCAGGCCGGCGCGCTTGGCCTGCTTCACGTTGAGTCCCAGTTCGGCAGCCATGATGCCGCAAAAAAAGGCGACTTCAAGCGAGTGCAGGTAGACGTTTTGGGTGTAGGATGTACGATATTTCAGGCGTCCGATCAGTTTGAGAATTTCGGGGTGGATGCCGTGAACTCCCAGGTCGAAGGCAGCCTGCTCGCCGGCTTCCTTGATCGACTGTTCAACTTCTTCAGTCGATTTGGCCACGACCTCTTCGATGCGACCAGGATGGATGCGGCCATCTGCCAGGAGCTTTTCCAGTGACAAACGTGCGACTTCGCGGCGTACCGGGTTAAAGCCGGACAAAATTACCGCTTCAGGGGTATCGTCAATAATCAGGTCGATGCCGGTGGCTGCCTCCAGAGCGCGAATGTTCCGCCCCTCACGACCGATAATACGCCCCTTCATCTCGTCAGACGGCAGCGGCACAACAGATACGGTACGCTCGGCGACGTATTCACCGGCATAGCGCTGGATGGCGAGTGCCATGATTTCCTTCGCTTTTTTATCACCCGTTTCACGTGCTTCATCTTCGATTGTCCGGATGATCTTGGCGGCATCATGCTTGGCCTCGGTTTCCATGGCGTTCATCAGCTCTTTTTTGGCTTCAGCGGCCGACATGCCGGAAATCTGCTCAAGTCTGGCATTTTGCACGTCAACCGCTTTTTTCAGCTCTGCGTCCCGTTGATCCAGGGCCTGCTCTTTCTGGGAAACATGCCCGGATCAAGCCGAACTACTACCTGCACGACACCGTGGTGCCCCGTCGCTTTCTGCCCGAGGTGTTGCGGCAGGTGTACGAGATCGCCGACAGATACGGGATCATGGTCATGAACGTCTTCCACGCGGGCGACGGCAACCTGCATCCGCTGTTGGTGTTCGACAAGCGCGAACCCGGCATGATGGAACGCGTGCACGCTGCCGGCGACGAGATCGTACGCGTCTCGGTCGCGTGCGGTGGCGTTCTCAGTGGCGAGCACGGCATCGGCCTGGAAAAGCGGGATCTGATGCCGCTCATGTTCGGCCCGGCCGATCTGGCCGCACAGGCAGCGTTGCGCGATGCCTTCGACACCACCGGTCTGGCCAATCCCACCAAGGTGCTGCCCAGCCCGGCACGTTGCGGCGACGCACATCACGTGCCAGAGGGCGCATGGATCTGACCGGCATGGATCTGACCGCATTCGCCGATCAAGTGGGCGGCGCCGGCCCCGTCACCATCGCCGGGTTGTCGACCCGCGGTGGCGCAATGCCCGACCATCGATGCGTGCGAGCACCCAGTGGCATCGAGTGGATCCAGGCCGACGAGATGACCGTCAGCT
>JANNLB010000016.1:0-9304 GCA_031396605.1 Geobacter sp.
CGCTCGACCATAATCTCGATCTCGGCAATTACCTTGACGTCCATCTTCTTTAACCACCGTTTCGGAATGGCATCCATTCCATAATAGGCTCCGGCCAGCATCCCGCAAATGGCGCCGGTAGTATCGGCGTCTCCTCCCTGATTGACCGTCCCGACCAGACACTCTTCAAAGTTCCTTCCACGAAAAAACCAGTGAAACACCGTCTGCATCGTATCAACGACATATCCGGTAGCCAGGCCGCGATACGGTTCGAAGTTAAAGGTGGGGAACCTGGTCACCAGTCCTTCAACGTGGCGGCGCAGGCGGGTTTTTTCCGCGCCGCAGATGGTCATGTGCAGGAGTTGCCCAAGACAAAGGCAGGCAGCATCCGATACCGGATTGTTATGGGTAATATGTGCCTGCTCAAGTACGTACTTTTTGAGCAGCTCACCGTCCGGGAGGGAAAAGAGGACCGCCGGCAGGAGGCGCATGGCCGCGCCGTTTCCTGCATCCCACTCGTTTGACGGTGATTCCAGTCGCCCGTGCAGAAGATAGGCACGAATCCCCTTGCGGCAGGTGTCGCCGCAGTCGACCGGACGTGATTTGAGCCAGACGGCAAATTCCTCGGCAACAGCTTCCAGTGACCACCCCTGGCTTTTTATAATTGCCCGGCCGATGCAGAGAGCCATTTCGGTATCGTCAGTCACCTGTCCCGGTTTCAAGCGCAGCCAGCCGCCACCGGCAATTTCACGGAATATGCCGTATTTTGAGGCAATTTCTGTTGCGGTCATGAATTCGACCGTAGCGCCCAGGGCATCGCCGATTGCCATGCCGATAAAGGCTGCGCGGGCGCGGTCGCTGATTTCTTCACGGTTGTACTGGTTGAACATGGGAACCTTTCCTGCAAGTCGTTTCAACACAGAGACTCAGGGACACTGAGGTTATGCAATTCATAAACCATCACATCTGCACAATATAAATGCAAATTTGCTCTGTGAAGATAATAAGCCTGTATAGCTCTGACGGTTGACTCATGCCTCAAGCACGTTATTTCTCTGTGTCTCTGTGTCTCTGTGTTTAATTATTTTCAAGCTGGCACATTCTATGCTTTACCCTTTCTGTACCGGCAACGACGCCCGTGGGATTATACCCCGCGGGCTTTTTCCGTTTGAAAGGAGCACAATCATGGCAACTGCGTGCGAGATGAAGAACAAGATTCAGGGGCATCCCTGCTTCGGCGGCAACCATAAGAAAAACGGCCGGATGCATCTGGCCGTGGCGCCCAAATGCAACATCAAATGCGGCTACTGCTCCCGCAAGCACGACTGCGCCAACGAATCCCGCCCCGGCGTGACCAGCCGCATTCTGACGTCGCAGGAAGCGATTGAAAAGGTGCGCGAAGTCATGGCCAGTCCGATAGCCGGCCCGATTATCAAGGTGGTCGGCATCGCCGGTCCGGGCGACCCGCTGGCCAACGAAGAAACCTTCGAAACATTCGAGATGGTCAAGAAGGAGTTTCCTCACTTGATGCTCTGCATGAGCACCAACGGCCTGCTGCTGCCGGAATCGATAGATCGTCTGTATGAGATGGGAATGCACAGTCTGACCGTTACCATCAACGCGGTTGATCCGGAGATCGGTGCGCGGATTTACCGTCACATCGTCTACCATGGCACACATTACACCGGTGTGGACGGAGCCAGGATCCTGATTGCCAACCAGTTTGAAGGACTGAAGCGGGCCGGCGAGCTGGGGCTGACCATCAAAGTCAATTCGGTTTTGGTGCCGGGCGTCAACGACGGTCAGATCCCGCTGATCGCCGCCAGAGTTAAGGCATTGGGAGCTTTTGTGATGAACATCATGCCGATCATTCCACAGGCAGATTTCGCGGATATTGAGCCCCCCAGCGAGGGGCGCATGGCCGAGATCAGGAAAGCCAACGAGGGGATCATCGGTCAGTTCGCCCACTGCAAACAGTGCCGCGCCGACGCCATCGGCCTGATCGGCCAGGATCTGAACATGACGATTGCAGAGAAGGCGTGCCCGGCGCCATGAACATCGAGCCGTTCCGTACGGAAAACATAGCGCCCTTTTTGAGGCTGGCAGCATCTGAAAAGTGGGTTGCAGATACGTGGGAATTCGAGTTTCTACTGTCCAAATTTCCTCAGGGATGCCTTGCAGCTCGCGGGGATGACGGGGAAACCGCCGGATTTGTGACCTCACTCTGCCATGAACGGAGCGGCTGGATCGGCAATCTGATCGTTGCGGAACAATTCCGTGGCAAAGGGATCGGTGAAACTCTGTTCAGGAAAGCCATGGAGGCGTTGCGAGAGGCCGGGGCGGAGACATTCTGGCTGACTGCCTCAAAACAGGGCAAGTCGCTTTACGAGAAACACGGTTTCTCCTGTATCGATACAATCGTCCGCTGGACCGGTATCGGGAGGCAGCGACACGCCGAGAATGACCCGATAACGGACAGTGTAATCACTACACCCTCAGTGAGCGGCATCGATAATCAGGCATGGGGCGACAGGCGCGATGCATTACTGGCGGCGACCGTCGGACGAGGCAAACTGCTGATCGAGGAGTCCGGCTTTCTGGTAATCCGGCCATGCGGGGATGCAATGCAGTTTGGGCCATTCTCGGCGCTGGACAACGGCACGGCGGAGCATCTCTTCGATGCCGCGCTGCATACGATACCACTCGGAACAAAGGTTTGCCTGGACGCGCCGGCTTCGAACCGTGCGGCCTTGGGGCTCTTAAACCGGAGACGGATGCGAATAGCCGGAACCAATGAACTGATGTACGCGGGCATAAAACCTGAATATCGACCGGAACTCCTCTATGGGCTTGCAACAATGGGGAGCTGTGGATAGAAACGGCGAACGACAACGGGAGGCACTCATGAACATAATCCACGACATCATCATCGATGACACCACCCTGCGGGACGGCGAACAGACCGCCGGTGTCGTTTTTTCTCGCCGTGAAAAACTGGCCATTGCCTGCATGCTGGACTCGATCGGCGTTCAGGAGATCGAATGCGGCATACCGGCCATGGGGAGGGAGGAGCAGGATTCCATCCGCGCCCTGGTGGACCTGGGTCTCTCGGCGCGGTTGATCACCTGGAACCGCGCGCTGGTGCCGGAGATCGAGGCAAGCATCCAGTGCGGCATCACCGCGGTGGATATATCTCTCTCCGTCTCTGACCAGATGATCGCCCACAAATTGCGCAAAAGCCATGATGCGGTCAGGGAACAGTTGAAAATCGCGCTCGGTTTCGCCAAGAGCCGTAACCTCTATGTCTCCGTGGGGGGTGAGGATGCCAGCCGGGCCGACATGGGCTTCCTGGTGGAGCTGATGGAGATCACCCGCTCGCTGGGGGGAGACCGCTTCCGCTTCTGTGATACGCTGGGGATCATGGACCCTTTCACCATGTTCGACAAGGTAACGTTCCTGAGGCATGCGGTTCCCGAGGTTGATATCGAAGTGCACACCCACAACGACCTGGGGATGGCTACCGCCAATGCCATCGCCGGTATCCGCGCCGGTGCGCGCTTCGTCAATACCACCATCAACGGCCTGGGCGAGCGCGCCGGAAACGCGGCACTCGAAGAGGTGGTCATGGGGCTCAAACACGCCTGCAACCTGGAAACCGGCATCGACACCCACCGTTTCCGTGAGATGTCGCTCTTTGTCGCCAAGGCCTCCCGCCGCCCGCTTTCCGTCTCCAAGCCGGTGGTTGGCGAGAGTGTCTTTGCCCACGAGTCAGGCCTGCATGCCGACGGGGTCATCAAGGATCCTCATAATTACGAAGGGTTCGACCCGGCAGAGGTCGGGATGACCCGCAGTATCGTGGTCGGCAAACATTCCGGTACAGGTGGATTGATCGAACGCTATCGAAGTATGGGTATATCCATCGACCGCAAACGAGCCGAACCGCTACTTGAAATGACGCGAGCCATGTCATGCAGACGCAAACGCGACCTGACCAATTGTGAACTGATGTCCATCTATCTTGGTGAAGAAACGCTGCCCAAGGCAGCGTAATTCTACTTTGCAGGCACCACTTTAACCCCTCCCGGCCTCCCCTTATCAGGGGAGGAGCAAGACACTTCCCCCCTGATAAGGGGGGATTGAGGGGGGTTGGTTTTGAATGTGACAAAGTAAAATTAAGGAGATTATCATGTGTGAAGCAGGAACTTCTTTTGTACCCATTGCCGAAGCCGCCACTCTCTTGGAAACAACCGGGATGCGGGTGTTGATGATGCTCAAGAAAAACGAGCTGCAGGGAAAAAACGTGGATGACCTCTGGTATGTTGACCGTGCTTCGTTGCAGCTATGCAGCAAGCCCATAGCCTGCGACATTGTCAAATCCGGCTGCGGCGGTGGATGCGGCAGCGGTTGCGGCGGGCATTGAACCTTACCCCTCCTACCAGAAGTAGGCGCTTTTAGGCGAAATAGGAGGGGGACTTTTAACTCCCCTCCTTACAAAGGAGGGGTTGGGGGTGGTTGGGTTTTAGTTTGAGGCATCCATTAGGAAGGTGAATCATGTCCATCATCGTTAAAGCATCCGATCTCAAATTCAAATACCCGCGAGACATTGCCAACCGGGATGAGCCCAAGTTTGCCGGCCTGCCCGACCCTGCCCCCTTCAATCGTGACGACCTGTACGAGATCCTGCCGATGGTGTCCGCCGTCATGGATGAACTTGGGATCGACGATGGCGAACAGCTGCACCTTCTGGAAGATCTGCTGAACCAGATGCCGCGCTTCATCGCCAGCCGTGAGGAAGTCTTTGATTATCTGCGGGGGTCGGCCAGGGAATGTTTGTCGTCCAGCCAACCGATGTAACTGGGAGTGCCGGTGCTGCCGATCTCAGCCTTTTTCGTAGTTGTCCCCTCCTGCATTTCTGGTACAGTTGATGCCGCAAACAAACCATTGCATTGAAGTATGGGGCAAATAGCGATACTATCGGGCGTCCAACGATGCCGCCGTTAGTGGCGGGCTCCGGAAAGGTTCAGTAATAATGTATCCACTCTACAAACTGCCTGCTATGTTTGCAGTGGCGGCCGGTCTGTTTTTGCTCGCCGCTACGCCGCTCTGTGCCGCCACCATTTCCGTCTTCGCCGCCGCCAGCCTTAAAGAGGTCATCAACGAGCTGGCTGACGAATACGCCAAAAAGAATCCGGCCATGAAGTTCATCAAGAACTATGGCGCCTCCGGCCAGTTGGCCAAACAGGTCGAACAGGGTGCGCCGGCCGATATCTTCATATCCGCCAACACCGAATGGATGGAGTACTTGAAGAATAAGAAACTGGTCGATACCGCCAGCATCGGCATCTTTACCTATAACACCCTGGTATTTGCCGGTATGCCCGGCAAGGCATCTTCAATGCAGGATCTGATAAAGCTGGAGAGGATCGCCATCGGCAGCCCCAAGAGTGTTCCAGCTGGAGAGTACGCCATGGAAGCCTTCATGAAGGCCGGCCTCGACAAGCAATTAGAAAAGAAGCTGGTCATGGCCAAGGATGTGCGCGAATGCCTGATGTATGCTGAACGGGGTGAGGTAGACGGCGCATTCGTCTATAGAACCGATGCCTTGCAGGTGGCCAAAAATGTCAAAATACTGTTCACCGTGCCGCAGGATCTCTATCCTCGCGTGAATTATCCCTTGGCGCTGACAGCGTCAGGAGCAAAAAAAACTGAAGCAGCAGCCTTCTTTGCCTTCCTGAAAACCTCCGAGGCAAAGGCGGTCCTGACAAAGTACGGATTCCAGGTCAGATAGGACATTATGCCGAGTTTTACATCTGTCGAATATGCCGCCATACTCCTGTCGCTGAAGGTGGCGTTCACCGCAACTCTGGTGTCACTCCCCTTCGGATTCGGGGTAGCCTACCTGATGACGTACTGCCGTTTCCGGGGGAAGGTGGCGCTGGATGTGATCGTCAACCTTCCTCTGACCCTGCCGCCGGTGGTCATCGGATACCTGCTGCTCATCCTGCTGGGTCAGAAGGGATTTATCGGTCAACACCTGCTACAGCCGCTGGGAATAAGGCTGATCTTCACCTGGAAGGCGGCGGTGATCGCCACGGCCGTAGTCGGATTTCCGTTACTGGTGCGTTCGATCCGTATCGGGATGGAAACCATCGATCCGCGTATTATCCAGGCCGCACGTACCCTGGGGGCCGGCTGGCTGGATGCGATGATCTCGGTCATTATTCCGCTTTCACTGCGAGGGGTGATTGCCGGTTCAGCGCTGATGTTCGCCCGCGCCCTGGGTGAATTCGGAGCCACCATCATCGTGGCCGGCAACATACCGGGAGTAACGCAGACCATACCGCTCGCAATCTACGAATATGCCAGCTCTCCCAACGGAGATGCCATGGCCATGATGCTCTGCCTGGTTTCCGTTGTTATTTCGGTGATTGTGCTGCTGTTTCACGAATACCTCAGCCGTCGCATGATCAGGGTGGATTGACATGCAGCTCCGCATTGCACTACGGAAACGGTTCGCGAGTTTCGACCTGGAGATGGATGTTGCCATTTCCCATTTCAGGACCGGCGTTTTCGGGCCGTCGGGGAGCGGAAAATCGACCCTGGTGAGTATGATTGCCGGGCTGGTGAGGCCGGACAGCGGCCTGATCCAGCTGAACGGGGAAACTCTTTTTGACGGCAGCATAGACGTCCCGCCTGAAAAACGTCGCATCGGCATCATATTTCAGCACCCTCATCTGTTTCCGCACTTAAGCACGCAGGGCAACCTGCTCTACGGCCTCAATCGCTGTCCTGCAGGCCTGCGCAGAATAGATTTCGACACCCTTGTAGAGGTACTGCAGATCGGTCACCTGCTGAAGCGGGGGGTCAACAACCTCTCCGGCGGCGAGAAACAGCGGGTAGCCATCGGGCGCGCCGTACTTTCCAATCCACGACTACTGCTGATGGACGAACCGCTTTCGGCCCTGGACGACACCTTGCGCTTCCAGATCATCGGCTATCTGAAAAGCGTCTGCGAAACCTTCTCCATCCCGTACCTGTTCATCTCCCACTCATTGCTGGAGATGCGGCTGATGGCGGATCAGGTGCTTAATGTCGCCGGCGGGCGCATCATCGGCTGTTCCACTGCAGAAGAACTGGCCCGTCAGCGCCTCGGCGCCAGCCAGGTCGGTTATATTAATCTCCTGAATCTCGGCACTCCCCGGACGGTCGGCACTTTGTACGCCTATCCCTGGGGCGCTTCACGGCTTCTCCTTTCGGTCGGTTCGGAGCGCGACGAGTCCATGGCGGAACTTTCTTCCAAGGATATCATTCTCTTCAAGCAGCACCCCGAAGCCACCAGCGCCCGCAACCTTCTGGACTGCACCGTGCGCTCCCTGTTCAGCTCGGGGAGGAAGATCGGCGTGGAGCTGGACTGCGCCGGCAACACGCTGATCGCAGAGGTCGTTCAGGATGCTGTCAACGAATTAAGCATTACGCCGGGCAGTACCATTTATGCCGCTGTCAAGGCCTCTGCTTTTCGCATGCTGCCCAACTGACTATTTTTTCAGCATCTGTCCGCAGTACTGGCGTAATACCCTCCCTAATTACACTCATACAACCGCCTCTTTTTCATGCAACACTTAATAACAACTTGTTATCGTTAAATAAACTAATATTGGCACGGCAAATGCTTTAGTATCAGCAACCATCTGCAACAGGTTAAGCAGGAAGAATAAATATGATGACTAAGGCAAAGGCGCCTCCATTCAAAGGAATGGGGCGCTTTTTTTGTTGCCACACACAAAAAAATAGCTCGTTCACGAAAATAGTTTCTGCAACGAGCCGCAGAAAATTTTCTAACTTACTAAAATCCCACAGGCTCACAGATTGGTGAGCAAAAGGAGAAACACAATGAGACAGATCGCAATTTACGGTAAAGGTGGCATCGGCAAATCAACTACAACCCAGAACACGGTAGCGGGCCTCGCCTCCATCGGCAAGAAGGTCATGATCGTCGGCTGCGACCCCAAGGCCGACTCCACCCGTCTGATTCTGCACGCCAAGGCGCAGAATACGGTCATGGACCTGGTGCGCGAGCGCGGCACCGTCGAGGATTTGGAGCTGGAAGATGTCATGAAGATCGGCTACGGCGACATCAAATGTGTCGAGTCCGGCGGGCCTGAACCAGGTGTCGGCTGTGCCGGTCGCGGTGTCATCACCGCTATCAACTTCCTGGAAGAGAACGGTGCCTACACCCCTGACCTCGACTTCGTGTTCTATGATGTTCTGGGTGACGTTGTCTGCGGCGGGTTCGCCATGCCAATCCGCGAGGGCAAGGCTGAAGAGATTTATATCGTCACATCCGGTGAAATGATGGCTATGTACGCGGCCAACAACATCGCCAAGGGTATCCTCAAGTATGCCACTTCCGGCAAGGTACGTCTGGCCGGTTTGATCTGCAACGCGAGGAAAACCGACAAGGAGTTTGAGTTGGTCAGCGCCCTGGCAGCAAAGCTCGGCACCCAGATGATCCACTTTGTCCCCCGTGACAATCAGGTACAGCGGGCGGAGATGCGCAGGATGACGGTTATCGAATACTCGCCGGAGCATCCGCAGGCGCAGGAGTACCGGACTCTGGCAGAGAAGATCCTCAATAACAAGATGCTGGTAATACCGACACCTCTGGAGATGGAAGAGTTGGAAGACCTCCTGATGGAGTACGGCATCATGGAAGCGGAAGATGAGAGCGTGGTGGGCGTAGTCGAAGCAGCAGCTTAAAGATTTCGTCCCCCTTTGACAAAGGGGGATTCAGGGGGATTTGCAGTTGATGTTGCGATTAAAATCCCCCCCAGCCCCCCTTTGTCAAAGGGGGGAGTCTTCTTACATAAAAGGAGTTTCCCATGTCAGACAAAATACGAAAAATTGAAGGCATAACCAAGGAATCCACCCAGGCCATGATCGATGATGCCCTGTCGGTGTATCCCGAGAAGGCCAGAAAGAAACGCGCCCCGCACCTGGCGCCCAATGATGCGGCCTCCGGCTGCTCCAGCGTCAAGTCCAACAAAAAGACCGTTCCGGGTGTGATGAGCGCTCGCGGCTGCGCATACGCTGGGGCCAAGGGTGTCGTCTGGGGGCCGATCCGCGACATGGTGCATGTTTCCCACGGCCCGGTCGGCTGCGGCTGGTACTCCTGGGGCACGCGCCGCAACCTGATGAGCGGCATCACCGGCGTTACCAGCTTTCCGATGCAGTTCACCTCCGATTTTCAGGAGAAGGATATCGTTTATGGCGGCGACAAGAAGCTCAAGGTCCTGCTGGAAGAAGCTCATGATCTGTTCCCGCTGGC
>JANNLB010000049.1:0-13106 GCA_031396605.1 Geobacter sp.
ATACACTCCCTTCCCAGGTGCTTGAAAACCCTAATCCCGATATAGCGCTCCCCTGCTTCATCACGGCGAATTTTCTGGACCGGCTCAAAGAGAAAGTCTGGGGGGTCTTTCTGCCCGAGATGGAAGGGCTGCTGCCGGAAAAGCAACAGGTATGACGGGCGCTATGAATTGCAGCAGATAATGAATCCGAGTTTTTCAATTTCACTGTAGTACACCACACAAAGGGAGGTTCAAGATGAATCGTAAAACCGTATCAATGTTGTCAATGTTGTTGGTCTGCCTGACGTCTGCGGTCAGTTTCGCTGCTGAAACGATCAAGATCGGCGCACTCTATCCGATGTCGGGTAGAGGCGGTTTGTACGGCCAGGATTCCGAGGCCGCCATAAAAATTGCCCTTGCGGAAGTGAATGCCAAGGGCTTGCCGGGTGGGAGAAAGCTTGAAGCAATCGTTACCGATGACCAGAGCAAGCCTGCCCTCGCGGTGACACTCGCGAAACGGTACATAACGGAAGATAAAGTGAAATTTCTGTATGGTGTTGTTTCGTCCGGGGCAGCTCTTGCCGTGACTGAAGTAAGCAAGGAATACAAAACCATCTTTGTCGGTTCTGACCACGCTGCTACCGACCTGACCGCTAATGCCTTCCAGAAATATTATTTCCGGGTGAGCAACAATACCTACCAGTCAATGGCGGCTGGCGCCATGTATATGCAGGAGGCCAAGATGGGCGGCAAAATTGCCTATATCGGCCCTGACTATGCCTATGGAAGAGACCAGATAGCGGAGCTTAAGTACTCACTCGGCAAACTGGGAGTGCAGTACGAAATGGTCGGAGAGTTCTGGCCGAAACTGTATGAACCGGATTATACCTCGTATATTACCGCGATTATCAAGGCGAAACCGGATGTACTGGTTGCCGGTTTCTGGGGCGGGGACACGGTTGCATTTATCAAGCAGGCCAAGGCCTATGGACTGTTCGATAAAATGAAGTATTTCCATCCGGATGGCGGTGGCAATTATGAAGTTTTCTCCACCCTCGGGGCTGAATGTCCGGAAGGGTTGATCATGTCCGCCAGACACCATAACAACTGGCCTGAAACAAAAGAAAACAGGGATTTCGTTGAGAAATTCAAAAAAGCAACCGGCAGATATCCATCCTATGCAGCTGAAGGCGCCTATGCAGGCATTTTAGTGATCGCCGAAGCTATTAGAAAAGTGGGTAATGCCGATGATACGGAAGCACTTGTAAAGGCAATGGAAGGTATGAAAATAAAACTTCCCGAAGATCCGGCCGGCTTCACCTCATATATCGATCCGAAGACCCATCAAATGGTTCAGGCCCAGGCAATCGGTGTAACGGTGAAGAATGACAAATTCCCGCCCGCTAAATATGCGCTTGGTAAAATGAAGGTCTATGCCGCTGATAAACTCATGGCCACACAGGAGTACATCGATATCCTGATAAAGACTAAAAATAAGTAGCGGAGTATCAGCATGAGTTTTGAAATATTTATTTCCCAGTTTCTTGGCGGCTTGTCTGTAGCTATGCTGCTGTTTCTGGTGGCAAGCGGTCTGACACTGATTTTCGGTGTGGCCAAGGTGTTCAACTTTGCCCATGGCTCGTTTTATATGATCGGCGCGTACTTCAGTTATCAGGCGATTGCCCTGTTCGACAACTTCTGGATAGGTGCAGTTGCAGCGGCTATCGGAGCCGGTCTGGTCGGGATGCTGCTTGAGATCTGCTTCATCAGAAGGATCGCCGGACGGGAGGAAGAGGGGGCATTCCAGATTCTGCTGACCTATGCCTTTATCCTGATTCTCGACGATGCGGTGAAGTTTATCTGGGGGCCGGCATACAAAACGATCTCTAAGCCGGAATCTCTTGCAGGATCACTGAATTTTGGAACGGTAACAATACCGACCTACAACATGTTTATCATCTTTCTCGGGTTGGTGATCGTGACAAGCGCCTGGTATGTACTCAGCCGGACCAAGACAGGCAAGATAATCCAGGCGGCATCCACTGACGCGCAAATGGTTGGAATGCTGGGAGTAAATGTTTCACTGGTCATGAGCCTTGTTTTCGGGGTGGCAACCGCAATGGGCGGCCTGGCGGGAGCCATGGCCGCCCCATTACGGACCATTGCGCCCGGCACAGGGGTAGAGGTCATTATCGATTCGCTGATTGTTGTTGTCATCGGTGGGCTGGGGAACTTCTGGGGGGCGCTGTTTGCGGCACTGCTCATCGGCGAAGTCAATGCCTTCGGTATCCTCTGGATGCCGCAGTGGGCCTCCCTGCTCAGTTTTGCGGTAATGATCGTAGTACTCATCTTTAAACCGAAAGGGCTATTCTCCCGCGAAAAGGGGAGGAAGAAGATATGAACAATAAACTTGAAACCATGGCGCCATGGCTGGCCTATTTCCTGATTTTCGGAGGCATGATATTCGTCAGGGGGGAACATTCTCTTCATATTGCTTCGCAGATTATCATTCTCGGACTGTTCGCTCTTTCATTCAATGTCCTGTTCGGCACTACCGGGCTCCTTTCTTTCGGACAGGCGATATTCTACGGTCTGGGTGCGTATGTCACCGGCATGATGGCCAAGAGTTTTGGCGGCGACTATTTTGTGTGGGCATTGCTGGTGGCCCCCGTGGCGGCAATTGCCCTTTCAGTGCTGCTGGGGGCATTGAGCCTGCGCTTGTCGGACGTCTATTTTACCATGCTTACTCTGGCATTTGCCCAGCTTGGCTGGGGAATTACGGTCAAGTGGTCAAGCTTTACCGGCGGAGACGATGGTATTCAGGCGATACCGAAACCTCCCCTGTTGGCCGGGGGGCTCAACTACTACATTTTCTCCTTCATCGTCGTGACACTCTGTATCTATCTCCTCTGGCGTCTTGACCGGTCATCGTTTGGCGCAGTTCTGAAAGGAATCAGACAGAATCCTACCCGGATAAGCTTTATCGGCATGAACGTGTTCCGCCACAAACTGCTGGCATATGTGGTCTCCTCCTGCTTCACCGCCATTGCCGGCGGTCTGTACGCCGGAATAGACAAAAGCATCCATCCTGACATGTTTGTCTGGACCATGTCAGGGAGCATCATCCTGATGACTATTCTGGGAGGAATGAGAAGCTTTTTCGGGCCGCTCATCGGTGTAGCGGTCTTTGTCCTGCTGGAAGATGAAATCGGTCGCGCCACCCAGTATTGGTCCTTTGTGATAGGGGCAATCATGATAACCGTTGTGCTGCTGTTTCCGAAGGGTATTGTCGGTATTTCACGGCACTTCGCGGGACTATTCGCGAAAAAAGGAGGCCAGCTTGACAACCCTTGAACTCAGAAGAGTGAATAAACACTTCGGAGGGCTGCATGTTTCCAAAAATATCTCCCTGGGGATCGAACAAGGTGAACTCACTGCCATCATCGGTCCCAACGGAGCAGGGAAAACCACCCTGTTCAACGAGATTACCGGGTATATAACACCGGACAACGGCGGCATATTTTTTAACGGCATGGAAATAACCGGAGCGGAACCGGAGAGTCTCGTTAAAATGGGAATTGTCCGGGCTTTTCAGGTGGCCAGCCTTTTCTATGATGAAACCGTCTACGACAATCTCTACCTTGCAGCCCTTGCATACCATGGGAAAAACTGGAACATCTTCGCAGACCGGAAAGTTTTTAAAGATGTGGAGGAACACTGCCGATTTATCCTGGACAGACTGGGCCTAAGTGGCAAAGAGGGGTTAAAGGCTTTTGAGCTCTCTCACGGGGACCAGAAGGTTCTGGATATTGCCATTGCCCTGACCATGAAGCCGAAATTGCTCCTGCTGGACGAACCGACCGCCGGAATGTCACCTGATGAACGAGTCAAAATGACCCATCTGATCCGGGCGATTCACGAGGAATTCAAACTGACCACGGTCTTTGTGGAGCATGACATGGACATGGTGTTCGGGACTGCCGACATCATCCGGGTGCTGGTTCAGGGTGAATTGATCGCCGAGGGGAACGCGAGAGAGATTCAGGAAAATCCGGCTGTCATTGAGGCCTATCTTGGCCATGAGGTGCTATGATTATGAATGAAACGCTGCTCGTGCAAAATATCCATAGTTATTACGGGAAGAGTCATATTCTTTTCGGTGTCGATTTTTCGGTCAAAAAGGGTGAGACCTTCTGCCTCATGGGGAGAAACGGCGCCGGCAAGACCACCACCTTCAAGAGCATTATGATGCTGGTTCCGCCAAAAGAAGGCAAAGTGATCTTCAACGGCAAGGAGATCAACGGACTGAAACCTTATCACGCCGCGCGACTCGGCATTGGTCTTGTTCCCGAGGACCGGCGGATCTTCGGAGAGCTTTCGGTAAAAGACAATCTTCTGCTGGGAACCTCCAGCGGACGGTACGGATACTGGAATCTGGAGCAGATTTACACTTATTTTCCGATTTTGCTTGATTACCAGGACAAACCGGGTGGAACCCTCTCCGGCGGAGAACAGCAGATGCTTACCATCGCCCGCACCCTGATGGGAAATCCGGAAATCCTGCTGCTGGATGAACCGACAGAGGGGTTGAGTCCGGTGATGGTAAAGGTTCTGAAAGATCTGGTGCTGAAGATCAAGGAACTGGGCACCACGATTCTGCTCTCCGAGCAGAACATAAAATTCTGCATGGCGGTAGCAGACCGGGTTGTCATTATAGATAAAGGACATATCGTCTATGAGGCCGACGCGGAAACCTTCCGACATGATGACGATGTAAAAAAGAAATACCTTGCCGTTTAACATTCCGAGGAGAAACGTATGAATACATCGATAAATTATTTCAAGACTACGGGGAAAATCATCACCGGAATAAAGTCAGTAAGCACTCTCCCGCAGGAAATCAAACTGCTCGGAGGCAGAAGAGTATTTATCTTTACCGACGAGGGGATAGTCAAGGCGGGCATCTGTGATCAGGTGTTGCAGATGCTGGAAGGGACCGTTGATTCGGTATCCGTATTCGGAAAAGTACCACCTGAACCGCCACTGGAAACCATCTACGAATGCCTTGCATTGGCGCGTGAAGCCCGGTGCAACCTGATAATCGGTCTGGGGGGCGGTTCTGCCATGGACGTCGCCAAGATTATTTCGGTCCTCTTGACCAACGAGAAATCGCTCGATCAGATGATCGGAGTCAACCTGGTTGATACACGTGGGATACCGAAAATTCTGATTCCCACCTCGGCCGGCACCGGGAGCGAAGTGACCCCGATTGTTATTCTGACAGACCAGGCGGAAAACCTGAAAAAGGGGGTTGTTTCCGATTTCCTTTTTCCGGAGACGGCCATTCTCGATCCTGAACTGACGATATCCCTGCCGCCAGGCGCGACGGCCGCCAGTGGCATGGACGCGCTGATTCATGCCATGGAGGCATACACATCCGTTAATGCAACACCCATGACCGATCATCTTGCCGTGCGGGCCATTGAACTGATCGCAGCCAATATCCGTAGTGCCTGGGCCAACGGAAGCAATCTTGAAGCCCGCATGAATATGCTGGAAGGGAGCCTGTTGGCGGGGCAGGCTTTCGCCAATGCCGGAGTGACCGCGGTACACGCGTTCGCCTATCCGCTCGGCGGAGAGTTCCATGTGGCGCATGGTGTGGCGAATACGGTAATGCTCTGTGCCGTATTGCGTTTCAACATGATCGCCAATCTGAAGAAATTTGCCGCACTTGGCAGATTGTTATGCCCGGATGTTTCTTCTCGGGACAGCAAGGTTCTGGCGGAGGCGGGAATACGCTTTCTGGAAGGGCTGATTGCAGATTTGCAGATGCCCAGAACATTGCAGGAACTGAACATACCTCAGGACGCCATCCCCCGGATGGCGGAAGGTGTCATGAAGGTAACCCGGCTTTTGGCGAACAATCCTCGAAAAATCACTTTTGAAGATGCAATAAATATTTATCAGGTCGTATATTGATTCAGAATATTTTCAGACGGAATGTGCGGAGGACACAATGAAGGCCAAGACAGATACACGGAGTGATTACCGGCACTTTCACACGATAACGACACGGTGGATGGACAACGATGTTTACGGACATGTGAACAATGTCATCTATTACAGCTGGTTCGATACGGCGGTGAACCAGTTCCTGATCGCGAATGATGCACTTGATATCGAACAGAGTCCGGTGGTTGGCCTGGTCATCGAGACGCAGTGCAATTATTTTGCTCCGGTATCTTTTCCGGACCGGATTACCATTGGCATACGTGTGGCGAAGCTTGGTAATTCAAGTGTGCGCTATGAAGTGGGTGTCTTCAGGGAGGACGAAGAGGAGGTCTCGGCACAGGGGCACTTTATCCACGTGTATGTCAATCGTGATACACGCAGGCCGGACTCGATTCCCGATAATATGAGGACGCTGCTTCAATCCATTCAGATATGAGAATCTGAAAAAACGGGGGATCCTCTCCCACTTTTCAGACATCCCTGACCGGAGCTGTCTACCAGAGCAACTCACGGTCAGACATAAACTCTCTGTTTTTGCCCGTGAGAGGATCCTTGAATCGAAGCTTCTGCGCGACAAGCTGGAGCGGCGTATTGAAATCGTCCTCACGTTCTGCCTGCAGTTCCGGATAGTACCGATCATTCAATATCCCGAATCCGAGACCGCTCATGTGGAGCCGCAGCTGATGGGTTTTTCCGGTTTTCGGCTTCAGGATAAAGCGAGCTTCCTCTCCTTTGACCTCCACCAGATTAATGGCGGACCGGGCATTTACTCTGCCGGGTGCCGTCTTCATCCGGAACCACGGCTCTCCCCGCTCTATTCTATTCTCGATATCCCATGAAGCTGTTCCCTGAGTCGGCAGACACACCGAGAGAGCCTGATAGGTTTTTTCAACGAGACCATTCATGAAGAGTGTGCCGTAAAGCCCTCTACTCTTTTTGTTGACGGAAAAGAGTACTATTCCGGCTGTTTCACGGTCTATGCGGTGCAGCGGCGCCAGATCTTCGATTCCGGTGCTGCGGCGCAGGCGGTTCAACAGACATTCGTTAACATATTTTCCCCCGGGGGTTACCGGAAGGAAGTGAGGCTTGCAGGCGACCAGTATCTCGTCGCCTATGTACAGGATCTTTTCAGTAAAAGGAATGTCCGGCTCGGAGATGACTTCGCGGAAATAAAAGATGCGCCCCTGGGGAGCGTATTGAGTATCAAGAGTTATCGGTTGCCCGTTTTCAGCACGAACCTTTCCCTCTGAGATCCGTTTTTCCCAGATATCCGGGGGAATTGCAGGGAATTTTTTGCAGAGGAAAGTGAGAATGGAAGGGTACGGCTTTGCGGATTCAGGCATGGTAACGATGGAGGGGTGCTTCGATATTCCCATGAGCCTTTTCCTCAGTCTTTAACCCCTCCCCGCTCCCTTTAGGCCCCAGAGGGTCCTTTTCAGGGGAAGGGGGGTTGGTTTTATTTCCCGCGGCGTGAACTATTGAATATGGTTTTGGGTGCGTTGCCTGCTGCTCCCGGTCTGCCCTGCTGCGGACGGACGGCAGGCTTGCTGCCGGGATGATCACTTTTGAACGGGTTAATTGAACCGACCGAACTTTTTTTGGCATCGGCCGGTTTACGGGATGGCCGCTGCTCGCGCGGCGGGCGGGCGAACTCGGCGTCTTTTTTGGGGGCGAGGATCGTGTAGTCAAAGTCAGCTACCGTGCGCCGCTCCAGTGGGGCACCCAGTTTTTTCTCGATCGTCCGCACCATGATCGTATCCTCGCTGCATACCATGGTAAAGGCATCGCCGCTTTTGGCAGCACGGCCGGTACGGCCGATGCGGTGTACGTATGCTTCCGGGGTATCCGGAATATCATAGTTGATGACGTGCGATATCAGAGACACATCGATGCCGCGGGCGGCGATATCGGTTGCTACCAGGATCTGGTAGGTGCCGTCACGGAATCCGTCCAGTGCCGCCTGCCGGCGATTCTGGGAAAGATTCCCCTGCAGCGAGGCGGCCTTGTAGCCGGCTTTTTCAAGCTGCTCGCCCAGGCGTTTGGCGCGGTGCTTGGTGCGGGTAAAAACAAGCACGGAATCGGTATCGGTATGTTTGAGCAGTTCCAGCAGCAGCGCGGTTTTCAGATGCTGCTCCACCGGATACAGGGCATGGGAAACGGTGACCGGAGGAGCGGTATTACCAACCTGAACAGTGACCGGATCAGTCAGAATGTCGTGGGCAAGTTTATTGATGTCCGGCGGCATGGTGGCGGAGAACAACAGGGTCTGCCGTTTGGCGGGGATGTGTTTCAGGATGCGGCGGATATCCGGGAGAAATCCCATGTCGAACATCTGGTCAGCTTCGTCCAGCACCAGCACTTCAAGGTGGGAGAGGTCGATGTTACCCTGGCCGATGTGGTCCAGCAGGCGGCCCGGGCAGGCCACCACGATTTCAACGCCGTTTTTGAGTGACTGAATCTGTGGATTTGCGTTGACTCCTCCGTAAACGGTGACACTCTTTAGCCGGGTATGTCGTCCCAGCGTCACGAATGATTCATGAATCTGCTCCGCCAGTTCGCGGGTAGGGGCGACAATCAATGCACGGATACGGCCGCGCGGGCCCTCCAACAGGCGATTCAGGATCGGCAAAGCGAAGACCGCGGTCTTGCCGGTCCCGGTCTGGGCCAGGCCCATGACATCGCGCCCCTGCATCACGGTCGGTATGGCCTGCTGCTGGATGGGGGTCGGTGTGACATACCCGGCCTCCTTGATACTTGCTGCGATTACGGGGTGTAAATTAAATGCTTGAAACTCCATGATACTCCTTCTTTCTGGTTGCTCTGATGGTACGAAAAAAGCCCCGGAAATTTCCGGGGCTTACGAAGACGTGCTATCCGGTACAACAATTTTAATGGTTTACCATATCAGTTTTATCAGAGCCGTGTCAAGCAGGCAATCTGGCAGGTTCATGATGTTCATCTCCCCCTACGTGATCGAGCTGCTCTTCAATAAATATGAGCCGGTTACCGAGGAGGGGCTGGAGGAGGACATCCGAACCATGATGGAGAAGGCGGGGCTGAAGGTGGGGAAGGTGCCGCAGATGGATGCGTCAAGAAGGAGCAGACACTCCAATGCCTATTTCACCGGCATCGGCAGGGTCAAGCGCATCGTACAGTAAGTTTGATATATTGGAATTCTTCTAATCTTTTTTTATTTGTTCAACGGGTTTGGAGAACACCGGCGGTTTTTGGCCGGTGCTTATTCCTGGTTGTACCTCAGTCTTATCTCGATTTTTTACTTTGACTCGGTGTGTATTGGTGTGTATAAATATCCTATGACTAGCAAAGAGATCATCAAACGGCTTGAAAACGAGGGATGGAGTTGTGTCGGCGGCAAAGGCGACCACCAGAAGTACAAACACCCGTCGAAAGCTGGTCATGTAGTAGTGCCACACCCACGGAAAGACGTGGCAATCGGAACCTTGCGCAACATTTGCCGGCAAGCTGGTTGGGAATGGAGATAAATATGTTATACCCTGCATATATTCACGTTGGAGACGATCAACACGCTCATGGCGTAACTATTCCCGACTTTCCCGGCTGTTTCTCAGCCGCCGACGAGTGGGAAGATTTACCACGCATGATTCTAGAGGCCGCAGAAGTTTATTTTGAAGGCGAAGATATACCTGTACCGGCACCAACACCATTAGAACAATTGGCCGTTAACCCCGAATATCAAGGAGGGGTATGGCTCTTGGTAGACATTGATCTTGCCAAGCTCAAAGTTAAAGCAAAACGGGTTAATATTACTTTGTCAGAAAATCTTCTGCATGAGATTGACCGCTACGCAGTGCAGTACCACATGACTCGTTCCGGTCTATTGGCTCAAGCTGCGGGACAATATATTCACCGCAAAGAAGCAGCATAATCATATGGTTTTAGTTGCCGTTTAACTTTTCAGCTTATTCATAGCCTTTTCCGTATTTCCTGACTGCTCCGCCAGTTTACTTCTCCGGCATGATTGCGGCACTCAGCTACTCTTTTTTCCGCCCTCGCCAGCGCAGCCACGAAACGCCACAACTCCTCATTTCTGCTCCGCAACTTTGTGCCGATGTCGCCACTCCATAAAAAACAAGAGCCGTGAGTCAACTCTTGTATTTTGCGAAGTTGAGCCACGACCCTGTTTGTCAGCCGGTCTAAAATCCGTAAATTTACGAAGCTACAAACGGATCAAGTGTTTTTACTGCGGTTCCCTTGAAATCCTTGATATTCCTTGTCACAAGGATCAAATCATGATGAATGGCTGACGCGGCAATTATGGCATCTGGGAGTTTCATTTTTTTCATTCGGCGGACTTTTACAGATAACTCCATCACTGGGGAAGAGATTTCTATCAGCCTGAATTAGTGCAAAAATGCCCGAACTACCTGCTCTTCGTCTGCGCTAAAAGGGTACGAGAGTGTCTCCATCCAGGTAACAGACGAGATTGCCAGTTTCCCCCTGTGGATGCGTAAAAACGAGACGGCAGCTTGCTCGCCTTCAAGGTAATAAATGATTATATTTGTGTCGATCAGGTACACTACCGCCCGTCCCATTCTTTCCGCATTTTTTTCTGAAAAGTAACTCCGTCAATTGTAGTTTTCTTCAACAAACCGGCTGCTTGCACAAACGCATCATCCGAGACTTCACCTGTGGTAACGGGGGTTATATCGAGGAGAATATGTTTTTGCTTGCCAATTGTAACTCCTGGGTGGGGTATGAACCAGCCGCCTTTTTTTCTATCGCTTCAACTCGCATATTATTTGCTCCCTTTCCCACTGTTCTTCACCAAATCCAAACGCATCGGTATCTAAAATTCTGCTTTGAGGATATAACGCTTTAAATTCAAAGACAATGACAAAATAACCAAACTTGGAGCCGCCTTTTCAGCGGCTCCAAGTTTTATCTTTAAGGGCTTCTAAAATATAGGAGCCTCTCACTTCTCTCGTCTACTTTTCATAAATGATTTCTGTTTTATCTCTATGCTGGCACTAACGTCAAGGTAGCTGTTGTGCCGTTGGTGTATGTTGTGCTGCCCGTCCAGCCTTGCGTGGCATTACCGGAAACAAAGGTGGTTGTAAGAGGTGCCTTTACTTGAACCTAAGATTACCAACTGGCCAGAGGAGTTGATAGACCATGTTTCGCCGGTGACATTTATACCCACGCCCGACAAGGTTTCGTTGGCATTGAAGGTGAGGGTGCCGCCGGTCACCGTGAAGCTCTTGCCGCTTAACATCGCTGTAGTAAAAACATTGCCGGTATTACAAAGTTGTTGCTATTTATCGCTTTTCTGGGGCTTGTCAACCAGATCTATTAAATGACTTTGCGACTTTATGAAGCTCAGTATTATTCCAACGGTTTCGCGCCTTACGTGACTCGGATTTTCGCGGCCACGTGCTGGCGCTTGTTATGCCAGTTCTATTTTTAGGCTTTTACCAAGGGCTAGGGCCGCTCTTTCGAGGGTTTGAAGGGTGACGGAGGCATTGGCGGGATCGAGAAGCCTGTCCAAAGCTGTGCGGCTGGTTTGCATCTTTTCGGCCATAGCGGTTTTTGATAGTTTCGCTTGCTTCATTTCAATTTCAATCTGGTAAGCAATGACCCTTTTAATGGCTGCGGCTTCCGTATCCGCCCGAAGCCCTTCTTCTTCAAGAAAACCGTCAAAGCTTGATCCTAAATGTTCGTTTTTCATTTTGAGCCTCTTTTGTAGGTGCCAAGGCGGCTTAATGCCGTCTTGAGTTCTTTTTGCGGGGTCTTCTGTGATTTCTTAATAAATCCGTGAAGTAAAATCATGTACTCGCTGTCAACCGTAAAGAAAACCCGTGCTATACCATCTGCCAACCTGGTTCGTACTTCCCATAAATTTTTGTCGATCTTTTTGATTAGCGGCATTCCTAAAGGCCAGCCAAGCTGAGCTGTCTTGATATCTTCACCGATTTGCCGCTTGTCATCACGATGCAAATCCTTCAGCCATTCCCTGACCGGCTCATTGTCGGCTTCGGAACAATAAAATACGACCTTAAGGACAAAAGAGGTATCGGTCATTTGTAGCCTATTGTACCATTATTGGTACGCATGTCAATTTTTGTTTTGATGCCGTTTTTGATGGCATAACGACTCGGAAAATGACCCGCCGTCCAGTTTTTTGGGCGGTCGGCGTCCATTTTCCTGGTGTACGCCCGTCATGGGCGTGAACTTATGGGGTGAAAGTCCCCTGTACGAGAATCCAGTCACTGTCGTGATTAGTTACCGTTACCAGCTTGCTGGTTTACGGTAACTTAGTTGTTTCACCGAGACAGGGTAAAACAAGTACTAGCCGAAGGCAAGGGCGTATCCGCGAGGAGGGGTCTGGAGGAAGCCGGAGCGCAAAGCTATGAGCCGACGGACAGAAACAGCATACAAGGCCATCATCCGGACAAGTCAGCACCACATGACAAAGTTCCACGGATTCAGGAGAAATGGGACCCACAGGGCCTAAATAAATGCTGCGGTTGTGTAGCGACAGTTCACGTTCTTATCCGGGGAGATCTGCTCCACTTTGCATTTCGCAAGAAAGGCGCGGCGCTGTAAAGGTTGCCGTGATGGAGCAGAAGTCAGCAGAAGCCATAGTAGACAAGGATTCCACCACTCATGGCGGTGTGGTGGCTGGAAACGAGCCCGGTTACAGGGAAACCGTAGGGGTCAGGCACTGACACGAGACAATCCGAACTAAACAAAAACGCCGTGAAGCCCATTCTCTCAAGGTTTCACGGCGTTTTTGCATATTAATGAACCACCCCGCCGCAAGCGGACGGGGTAACTGCAACCTTATCTGATGCTTAAATCGCCCCAAGGGGCGGGGAATTTACCCACAGAGATTAAAAATTAAACTAGCAGCAGGATCTGTGGTCTGGCTTCCAAGTTGCCAAGTCGATGAATCACGAGCCGAACTTATCCATCTTGTAGCGCAGGTTGCCGCAGGGGATCTTAGCGGCGTTGCCGTCTGGAGCACGTTGGCGCCGGTCTTGGTAAGACAGAGCGGTGTCGCGTCTCCATTCTTCACAAAAATAAACCAATAAAAACGCCGTGGAGCCCTATACTACAGGGTTTCACGGCGTTTT
>JANNLB010000051.1:0-5868 GCA_031396605.1 Geobacter sp.
TGCCAGCTGCGGCGAAAGTGCACATCCTCCAGCAGCATGTCGGTGGAGGTCAGAAGCTGCATCCCCGGTGTCATGGCGGTCACGGCGGCATCGTCGCCGATACCGGTTATGACGCCGGCAGCGCTTCCGACCTTGGCAGCGATACGATCGATCAGGCCGAATTCGCCCAAATCGGAAATTTTTCTGTCATTTGTCATATCGGCATTCCATACCACCACGGCGTCAAGATATCAATCGATAAACCCCTCTAATATCCGGTCGGCGAATTCAAGTCGATTGGCTGAATGGATCTTTAGCGTGAAAGGCGGAGATTAAAGCGTTAATGCGGATTTAAGGCAGAATGGTTCGATCATCTACTCTAGGCGATTGCAAAACCGGGCAGACCGGGCTGCATTTCCAGGGCAGAGCCGAGTCTCATCTGAACTCTGTCACAGGCATTATTCAACAGACGTTCGGCCTCGGCCGCCGGCACGGGTCGGCTGAACAGGTACCCCTGCATCTCGTCGCAGCCGAGTTGCTGCAGCGTTTTCATCTGGTAGTTTGTCTCGACGCCCTCTGCCACCAGATGCAGGCCAAAGCCTTTGGCTATGTCGACAATGGCCTGAATGATCGCGGAACTGCGGTGTTCCTCGGACAGATCCCGGACAAAGGACTGGTCGATTTTGATGGTGCTGATCGGTATCAGACGCAGGTAATTGAGCGAAGAATAACATGTGCCGAAATCATCAATCGAAATGCGAACACCCAGATCTCTGATAACACTCATTTTTTTTATAACGCTGGCAGCATCATGCAGAAGAATGTTTTCCGTTATCTCTATCTCAAGTGAATCGACCGGAAGACGGTGTTTGTTCACCTGGGAGGAAACCCGTTCCACCATGTCGCTGCGCTGAAATTCCTGCGGAGAAACATTGATCGACATGCGCAGATCATCCAACCCCATTGCGCGCCACTTGGCCAGTTGGCTGCAAGCCTCGGCCAGCACCCAGTCGGTGATGTCGCCGATCAGTCCGACTTCCTCGGCCAGATCGATGAAAGTGCGCGGATTCATCAGACCGTGCAGCGGATGATGCCAACGGATCAATGCTTCCATGCCGACAATCCGGAAGTCTATGACGCTTATTTTCGGCTGGTAGTACAGCTCGAACTCGGAATTGACAATCGCATGGCACAGATCGTTTTCCAGTTCGATACGCTCATGGTAGCAGGCGTTCATATCAGGGATATAAAATTGGGTGTCGTTTTTGCCGTCAGCCTTGACTCTGTACATGGCAATATCGGCATTCTTCAGCAGGACATCAACACTCTCTCCGTCACGCGGAAAAACAGCAATTCCAATACTGGCAGTGACTCTGAACTCCTGCCCGGCAACCAGGAAAGGAAACCGCAGTTCGTTCAAAATCTTGTCCGCTATGATGCCGGCATCTTCGGCTTTAAGCAGATCCGGCAGCAGCACGGTAAACTCGTCCCCCCCCTTGCGGGCGAGGGTGTCGCCGGCACGCATGCAATGCTGAAGGCGATGAGCAACCTTTTTCAACAGCTCATCGCCTTCAGCGTGCCCGTAGGTATCATTCACCAGCTTGAACCGATCAAGGTCGATAAACATCACCCCAACCACTCCGCCGTGACGTTTCGATAGAGCCAGCGCCATTTCCAGTCGGTCTTTGAACAGCCTCTGATTGGGCAGATGAGTAAGCTGGTCGTGAAGCGCCTGAAAAGAGATTGTCTCTTCGGCAATCTTGCGCTCGGTAATATCGCGGGCCACACCGTAGGTACCCATGAAGCATTTGGACTCTGAAGTGGAACCAGCCTGCTTTTCGCCATATATGCCGGTGGCATTCATCATCGCCACGATGTAATGACTGTCAAAATAGCGGAAATGATCGTTTCTGCACTTCAAGCGGACCTCAAGATTGGCCGTGGCACGGCTGTCGACACGACGTTCATTGAAAGCATAGTGGGCCTTCTCGACATCTTCTTCATGGACAATCGTACAATATTTTTTGCCGATCAGCTCTTCACGCGAGTAACCCAGCAGCGATTCCACCCGGCTGTTGATAAACATGAAGCGGCCGGTATCATCAAGGGTGTAGATAAGATCGGGAGAATTTTCCACCAGGAATCGGTGCAGCTGTTCCGATTGCTGCATCCGGGCTGTCATCAGCGCATAACTGCGCTCCATGCGGCGGCGGTAAAGAGCATTCTCAACCTTGCGCTGTATTTCCTCCAGATTCAAAGGTTTGCGAACAAACTCAATGGCGCCGTATCGCAGGGCAAGAATGGCAGAATCGATGCTGTCATCGGCACTGACAAATATGACACTGGTTGAAATCTTGTTATTTGCTATCCATTCCAACACCTCCAATCCGGAAATGTCCGGCAGGTTTATATCGAGAAGGACCAGGTCTACTTCCTGAGACTTGAGTTTTGCAATCGCCTCAATGCCGGTTTCACATTCCTGAATTTCCCTCCCGGCTGCCTCCAGCAGAATCCGCAAACTTGAACGTATCCGGCTTTCGTCGTCGACGATCAGAATCCTCTGTGATTGGTCGAGCGAATCTGAAAATGAATTTTCGCTTTGCTGTTCCGCCTCGCTCATGCTTCTTCCTTCCTGGTCTGCGGCAGTAATATTGTAAAACTGGTTCCCAAGCCTGCTTTACTCAGGCAGGTTATGCGCCCATCAAGCCGCTCCACCAACGCTGCAACGATAGACAGGCCGACTCCGGAGTGACCGGATCGCCGGTTCGGATCAAGCGGCTGGAAAAGACTGTGCATGACGTCCGGCGGCAACCCCGGACCGGTATCGCTCACACGGACTTCAATATAGGTCCGGCCATTCTGATTGATGCCGGCATGGGTGGAAATCACCAGACTGCCACCGCTTGACATGGCTTCGGCCGCATTATTCCAAAGGTTCAGAAGGATCTGCTTGAAACTGTCGCGTTCACAAGTAACGACGGCCAATCCGGGATCAAGGTTTTTTTCAATCGCGATGCCGCGACTCCCGAAAAGGGAATCGCCGTAGAGCACCAGCATGTTTTCAATAACATTGTTGACATCCAGGGCGCCTGTCTCCGGTAATGCCTCCGTAAGATTGCTCATGCCCCGCATGATCAGCGAAACGCGGTCGATCTCTTCCCTGAGAATCTCCAGTTCCTGAATCATGGCATTGTCATCCGGCAGTTTCTGTTTTACGATCGCCAGATAGTTTTTGATTATACTGAGGGGGTTGCCCGCTTCGTGAATCACCTTGCGGGCATGCTGCTCAAACTGCCTGGTCAGCGTGGATTCGAGATTGAGCTCACGGTCCCTCATGTCGCGCCAGTTCTCGATGCTGATCGCTGCCATGTTTGCAAAGCTCGTTATCCATTTGAGACGCTGCCGGAGGCGGGCCGCTTGTGCAGCGCTGACACCGTAAGCCATGACACCGATGTTTCGCCGGCGACCGTGCAAGGGAACATACAGCAGGCCTTCACACCCAAGCACACGGGAAATCTGGACATCCACCAGTGAGATGGAGGCGGGGTGTTCCGGCTCGAAGGTGGAGCGCGATCTGTTTTCCAGGGCAACGCTTGCTGCCAGGCTATGTCTGGAATCCAGCGGAATTTCAAGCCGCTGCAGCAACTCCGGCTGACAGGAAACGTTCGCACCGGAAAGAGCGGACTTTTCCGGGTTGACCAACAGAAAGACCAGCTGTCCCACTCCGAACAATATTCGGGCCGATTCACGCACCGCCAGAAAAATTTCGGCTTCGCTGCCCAGCGAAGCAAGGTCCTGCTGCAATGGCTGCATCAGGGCCATGTCGCGTACCGCTTCTTCGATCAGTGTGTCAGCTATGGTGTAGTAATGTTTTGGACTCAGGTTGACCAGAGGTATCGTGGAGGTATGGGGCAGGGTTTTTGCGTCGGCATTTTCGGTAATACCCAGTGAAGCTGCGACCGAAACAACGCGCTCGGAACAGTGGGTATAGATTGCAGAAATCCTGGACAGATCGATTCCGGTCATCAGACTAACCGCCGCCAGATCGGGAAGCCGCTCATCCAGATCCGGATCAGGTTGCCTGTGGCGGTAGCAGATCACATGGGCGGCCCAAACGATCCGGCTTAAAGCATCGGCGGCAACAATTTCTTCAGCGGGTGCATGGTGGAACAGAATCGAATCCGACATGAAGGACGAGAGTTTCCATTGATCCACCAGCCATGCGCCGACAGCGCCATGATCCGTACCCAGCCTCTGCTTTTCCACATCCCGAAGATCGTATTCATCCCGACATAATACGAGCATGGGGACGTAGTTTTCTCCCACACTACCCAGCAGCAGCAGCTGACCGATATCGTGCAAGAGACCGGACAGATAAGCCTCTTCCTGGTCATGGTAACCAACCTCGTTGGCGATGTCACGAGCGACTTCGGCCACCCTCAGGGAATGTCCCCAGAAGCCTGTCAAGTCATAGTTATGACTATCTTCAGCGGCTGAAAAAGCTTTTTGGACAACGAGGCAGGCGGCTAAAGTTCTCGCAAGTCGGATACCGAGGTTGACAAGGCATTGAAGCAGATTTCCGGTTTTTGCTCCGCGACACAGAGCCGGTGAGTTGGCGACGGTCAGAATCCGCGCACTCAGAGCCGGATCCTGGCCCACAAGAGTCGCAAGTTCAGCCATTGAGGTATTTTCGTCGAAAGACAAGCGCAGAAACCGTAACAATACCTGCGGCATCGATGGCAAACAGATTGCTTCGATTGAGTCAAGAATTGCTTTGGGCACCTGCAACATTAATCCCCCCGGCCTGCTACAATCAATTCAATGCCTTACATGCATTCCCATAGAAAATTTCCACATAAATCGTTTAAACATCAAGTACATAACATTATAATGCCGGCATCGTCAATAATTTAATTAATGAAAATATCATCCTGATAAACAATAAAAACCCCCGATCCGGTCATTCCGGAAGGGGGGCTTGTCATACAACATCAAAATGTTAGCGCGGCAGGCCGGGACCTTCTCCAGGTCCGACCGATTCGACCCGGGGAATCTGCGGGGTCGGGCTTGACTTTCGGACATTCGTAGCAAAATTCCCATACATCAGGAAACGCCTTTACCACTCGCCTCCAGTACATCTACAAGCATCCCGCAAAACATCCTGATAAACTCACACTTATTCCAGCACCCACGTCCCTTTGCTCTTGATCTCGCGATACATGGCGTCCGGTGCGATGTCGATATCACCCGGCCACGAAACGAAACCATCCGTAACCCGTAACTCTTTGAAAAAATCCGGATCGCGAAGTTTTTCAAAAACTCCGTACAGATGCGGCGGGAGAATCTTCACCTTTCCGTTTAAACCGTCTGCAAACGTCACGGCAAATTCAAGAGACCCCAAAACTTTGGCTTCAACAACATCCCAGTACATAAAACCTCATCAAACACAAAAAACGGCTCCATCAGCCGCCATGCCATTCCCCTCAAGCCGCCTTCGCAAGCCGGGTTTCGGTAAGCATCGCCTCAATGCTCAGGTGATAATCCAATTCCGGCCACTCGATGCCGGTGCCGCGACAAATGAATCGGTAATCGACCAACTGGGCCAAGGTGGCGTTGTTCAACTCCGGGTACCAGCTCATCGGCGTGGAAATCATCCGTCCATCTTTCAGTTCGACGTGAAGGTACCGCTCATCGATATGGACCGCTTTACCTTTTAAAGAATTCATCCCATTTCCTCTCAAACTGTTCCCTGTGTGTCGAAACCAGTGCCAAAGCGGTTTTCAGATCAGATCGTTTCATGCAACTTTCGCGAACGGTTAGCGATGTGAGATCGATTGTAGCATAATCATCACCCTTAACAACATGGATGTGTCGCGGGAGATGTTCGTT
>JANNLB010000084.1:0-18410 GCA_031396605.1 Geobacter sp.
CTGGGCAAGAGCGGATTCCAGTTCGCACTCGCGCAGGTAATGATAATGGTCCATATCCATCACTACGAACCGCTCCTTGCCGCGAACGGAAATAACCGCTTCCGGTTGCACGGAAAGCATGGCTTCAATTACGGAAACCCCTTTTATTTTCAAATCATTTGCAGATATATACGGCATTACAAACCTCCTTAACGTTCTTTATGGTACATTTAACCATACTGTTAAAAGTGTTGTCAATGGTGTTGTCAAGAGCTGTTTGGGGCGCTGGGATTCAGGGAGTATTCTGATGTGAAGCAGTGGTTATTGTTTTGCTCAGATCTTCGCACACCCCCTCGATATTCCGTAATACATCATCATTGCTAAAGCGGATCACCCGTAAGTCGTGCTCTTCCTCGCTGATCGTTTGCCCGCAGAGAGCGCATGTCGGCTGTTTCTGGTCACTGGAACAGGCGGTCAAGGCCGTGCAGCAAACGGTTAACAGAATCAAGACATATTTTTTCATAGTATCCCCTTTTCTATTTTTAATTTTTATGGAGTTGAGACGCGGCCCCTATGAGGCCACCCAGATGATGTGTGAAAAAGTCAGGTCGCTGGCGGAGTGAAGCATGGCAGGCAAATATCCTTTATGAGTAAATATGTGGTGAGTGTTCCGTTTTATTTCAGGTGTTAAAGGAACTGATTCGTTGCAAAATCTGCGGGTTGGGTTTACAACAAAATTTTCACTCCGCCTTCGAAAGAGCCCACTGAATATAATGGCAATGATCTCCACACAAGAAAAATCAGGGATAAAGAACCTGTTGCGGGCGCTGCGCTCGCGAAACTACCGGCTCTTTGTGGCCGGTCAAAGTGTTTCCCTTGTTGGCACATGGATGCAACAGGTTGCCATGAGTTGGCTGGTATACCGTCTGACAGGGTCTGCCTTCCTGTTGGGCGTTGTCGGTTTCAGCAGCCAGATACCTACCTTTCTGCTCGCTCCTGTCGCCGGCGTACTTGCCGACCGCTGCAATCGGCGACGCCTGCTGATTATTACCCAGGCCCTCGCCATGCTGCAAGCGGCGGTTCTGGCTGCCGCCGTTCTCTCCGGGGTTGTCCAGGTCTGGCATATTGTTGTTCTGAGCCTGCTTCTCGGCGTCGTCAATGCCTTTGATATCCCGATACGGCAGGCCTTTGTTGTCGATATGATCTCTCAGCGGGAAGACCTCGGCAACGCCATTGCCCTGAATTCTTCCATGGTAAATGGCGCCCGTCTTATCGGCCCTGCCATTGCCGGACTCCTGGTCGCTTCGGTCGGTGAAGGGGTCTGCTTCATCCTGAACAGCGTCAGCTATCTGGCGGTAATGGTGGCGCTTGCAGCCATGCGTCTTGACCCCAGCCCTCATCTGCAAAAGCAAGGAAGGCATGTCTTCCAGGAACTCCGTGAAGGCATCATCTATGCGTTCGGTTTCGGGCCGATCAGAAGCATTCTGCTGCTGGTCGCCCTTGTCAGCCTGACGGGTATGCCCTACTCGGTATTGGTGCCTGTCTTCGCAAAGGAAGTTCTCCACGGCGGCGCTCACACCTTCGGCTTTCTCATGACAGCGGCCGGAGGTGGGGCTTTAGCCGGCACCGTCTACCTGGCGTCACGGAGAAGCGTCCTTGGGCTTGGCAGGCTGATAGTACTTGCCACCGTCTTGTTTGCTGCCGGGATTGCGGGTTTTGCCGTATCGACCAATCTCCCACTCTCCCTGTTAGCCCTGGTAATCGCCGGTTTTGGAGCCATGACGCTGGTTGCGTCCAGCAATACGATTCTGCAGACAATTCTTGAGGAGGACAAACGTGGCCGGGTCATGAGCTTCTTCACGGTGGCATTCATGGGCATGGCCCCTTTCGGCAGTTTCGGAGCCGGGGCGATGGCCGGAATTATCGGCCTTCGTGAGACGCTGCTGCTCGGCGCTGCATGCTGTCTTGTCGGCGCGGTTGTATTTGCCCGGCAACTTCCCCATATCAGGGAGAAGGTGCGGCCGATTTATGTTCAGATGGGGATAATCAAGGAAGTTGCTCAAGGAATGGAAACCGCCGCTGAGCAGCCGCCTTTGCGGGACACGTCGGAGTAAAGAGCTTACATCATGCTGCCGAAGCGGGCCGGATTAGGGAGGATAGCGGGGAATTGTGGCGTGTGAATTTTGTCTCGTGTCCGGGGCTGACCCCTTTTTGTGCTGGAAGTGGTTTTTGTTGGTTTCTTCATGTACTCAATCCCTTGAACATCACCATGATTCAACTCAGATTTGTGCTTCAGGTGTCGAGAATCTCTTATCCCACGAACTTTTTTTCACGTCGAGATAATCGGACGTGTCTCTTCAATCACCCCTCACTCCCCATCCGTCCCAACCAACCCTTTTGCATCGTTACCATCAAGTTCACTCATAATTCATCGTGCAATCAAAAAACAATTGCAGATGAAATCGTTTTGGTGCGATAACCGAACTACTACAATCTGAGAGGTTCATCATGACACAGCAAGCGGAAATTCTGCATTACGCCGTCACCGTGGTCGGCAAGGACCGCCCCGGTATCGTGGCCGCCATCACCGAAGGGCTTTTCAACCTCGGCTGCAATATCGCAGATTCCAGCTGCACGATGCTGGGTGGCGAGTTTGCCATGATCATGATTGTTTCGCTGAAAAAACCGTTCAGCAAATCACGGCTGATTGAAGAGCTGAAACCGGTATGCGACCGGATCGCGATGACTCTCGGAGTTCGCACCCTGCATCCCGATGAGGTGGCCCGTCAGGAGACCGACGGAGAGATCTGCATGATCTCGGTCTATGGCGCCGACCAGCCGGGTATCGTCTATCGCGTCACCCGCGAATTGGCCGCTCGCAGCATAAATATCACCGACCTCAACACCAAGCTGATCGGAACTGCGGAGGAACCGGTCTATGTGTTGATGCTGGAGGTGGCTCTGCCGGACGGTGAGGGTCCCGAAGGAGTGGAGCAGACGCTGGCAACCCTTAAAAAAGAGCTGAACGTGGAAATCGGCGTTCGTGTCATAACACCGGTGGCTTTCTAACGATGCCTGTTCAGCCGATTTTACGGTATCCGCACCCGGTGCTGAAAAAGCTCTGCAATCGGGTCGAGAAGATCGACCAGATAATCCATGACCTGATCCAGGACCTGGTCGACACGATGCACGAGGGGCCCGGATCCGTCGGCGTTGCGGCCTCGCAGATCGGCGTAACGCTCCGGGTCTGCGTGGTGGATGTTTCCAAAAACCGCCACGGAAAAGAGAATAACCACGGCCTGCTGCGCATGATCAATCCGGAGATCACGGATCGCAGCGGCTCGGCCACCATGCGCGAGGGGTGCATGAGTGTGCCCGACTACACCGGCGATGTAGAACGGGCGACAGAAATTACGCTGCATTTCAGCGAACCGGACGGGACTGTTCAGGAGATTACTGCAAGCGGTTTTGAAGCGGTTGCTATCCAGCACGAAATGGATCATCTGGATGGCATCCTGTTTCTTGACAGGGTGACCAGCATCAAAACCGGTCTGTTCCGGCGCAAAAATTATTAAACTAAACCTATTAAACCGAGACCAAAATAAATCTCACGCGGAGACGCAGAGAACACGGAGAAAACCAGGATTGAAAACTTAAAGTCTTTGAGGTTAAACCATAAATCTTTTGTAGTTGACTCTCTCCGCGCCCTCCGCGTCTCTGCGTGAACCGGGTTTTGCAGTATTGTAAGAGGCGAAAATATCTATTCCTGCTTTTATGAATTAACGGAGTGAAATCATGTCGGATCTCTTGACCAAAAAGGAACGGAAGGAACTGTTGAAGATTGCCCGGGAAACTATTGTTGACCATGTCATCAACCGGAAGGTACCGGTCGTCGTAACAGCATCACCGGGGCTGAACCTTCACTCCGGCTGTTTTGTCACTGTCAAACAGAAGGGGGAGTTACGGGGATGCATCGGCAATTTCGTTTCCGATCAGCCTCTGTATCAACTTGTGCAGGAGATGTCGGTCTCGGCCGCCACCCGCGATCCCCGCTTTTACCCGATGAAGGTCGATGATCTGGCCGATTTTGCGCTTGATATTTCGGTGCTGTCGCCGCTGGAAAAGGCGGAGACAGTAGAGGAAATACGAGTCGGAACCCATGGCATCTACATCGTCAAGGGGAGTTATCGCGGGGTGCTGCTTCCTCAGGTGGCGACCGAATACGGCTGGAATCGCGACCAGTTCCTGCAGCATACCTGCATAAAGGCCGGGCTGCCGCAGGACGCCTGGCAGGGGGAATGTGACATCTACATCTTCAGCGCCCAAGTCTTTGGGGATTGAGTCAAACCACACACCCGCTCTTCAAACTCCCCGGCGAGAGGCGCAGTAACACGAATCTCCCCGTTTTTTTCATTCTGAAACGTCATTGCGGAACAGTGCAGCATCATCCGCCCGGCGGGCAGTCCGCCATAGGTATCATCGCCAAGTATCGGCAGACCGACCGATGCGAGATGTACCCGGATCTGGTGGGTGCGGCCGGTCAGCGGCCGTGCTTCTACAAGGGAGATGTCACCCGATGATGCCACCGTCCGGAATTCGGTTCTGGACTGCTTGCCCCCTTCAACGATCCCGTAACGGGCCGACGCAACCTTTCCGATAGGCGCATCCACACTCCATTCCACCTGCTGGGGGTTTCCGCACACCAGTGCCAGATATCGCTTTTCGACCAGACCATCTTGAAATTGTTTTGAAAGCCAGGCTGCTGCAGGTCTGCTTTTCGGGAAGAGCATCACTCCGGAGGTGCCGCGATCGAGGCGATGGACAACCCGGGCCGGTTCACTGTTTCCCTGCGCCTTGAAATATTCTGACACCCAATATTCCAATGTACCCTTCAGCTGATAGGGGGTACGCTGGCTGTTGATTCCGGCCGGCTTGTTGACGGCTATCAGCTCAGCGTCCTCATACAGCAGTGCTTCCGGCAGAAGTAGCAGCTTCTGAAAACGCCCCGCTTCCATAACGCCGATCTCGATGACATCACCCGCCTTGACACTCCGCGACGCCACCCTCACCAGCGCGACATTAACCGTACACCCTCCCCGGTCGATGATGCGGCGCGCCTCCGATTTGCTGACCCCCGCATTGAGGGTTGCAACGGCATCATCCAGACGGAGGTTGTTCTGTTCTTTTCCAACCGTTTTTCTCAGTATCATGCCGTTTGTAGTACCCTTTTCAGCTCTCGATTACAAACAAATCCTTTGTGGCTAAAGCCTCCGGATTCTGCTAACCTCTACCGCTATGACTGACCCCTCCCTCTCCACATCCTGCTCCACAATCCCGGCGCTGCGCGGGCCGGTGCCGCTTTCGCACCTCTTCCTGCACAATTTTGTACGTGACGGGAATAGCGCGGTTGATGCGACCTGCGGCAACGGGCATGACACCCTGCTGCTGGCTCATCTGGTCGGCACTCGTGGCCATGTCTGGAGTTTTGACATTCAGCGGATGGCGCTTGAAGAAAGCGGCCGCAGAGTGGCAGAAGCGGGACTGGAGAGTCGGGTAACGCTCCTGCAGAACGGGCACGAAGAGCTGGCACTACACGTCACCGGCCCGGTGCAGATTGTGCTCTTCAATCTCGGCTACTGCCCGGGAGGAGACCGCAGCGTCATTACCCGTCCGGAGACAACCGGCATCGCCCTGGAGCAATCGCTGCAACTGCTGGCTCCGGGCGGAGTCGTGCTGGTGACTGTGTACCCGGGCCACAGCGGCGGCGGCGATGAGCAGTTGGCCGTTGAGGGCTGGGCGGTCGGACTGGATCCGCGGGTATATCATTCCTGGCGGATGGGGCAGACCAACGTCAAGCAGGGGGCCCCGTACCTGCTTCTTGTCCAGAAGGCGCTCTGACGTGCTGCGCATCCTGCTCCCTTTCATAGCGGTTTTGCCGTCGCTGACCTATTCGCTGGTATCGCTTCTCTGTGCGCTGAAATACTTCAAAGGGAAGAGGTCAGGGGCCACAAGTCATGAAGAAATCAACCATCTCCCCGTAACCGCAGCTGTTTCGATCCTGAAACCGGTCAAAGGGTTGGATGAGAACAGTTACGAAAATTTTGCTTCGTTCTGCCGCCAGCACTATTCGGGGAAGATACAGCTTGTCTTTGCCGCAGCAGCAGCTGACGACCCGATAATTCCGGTCATCCGACAGTTGGTACGCGATTTTCCCGAACACGACATCGAACTGGTAGTCAATCCGGTATTACACGGGCCGAATTATAAAGTTTCCAATCTTATCAACTCCTTCCCGATAGCCAGGCATGAGATTATCATCGTCTGCGACAGTGACATCAAGGTCCCTCCAGACTATCTGCAGTCGGTGGTTGCCCATTTTTCTGATCCGCAAGTCGGCCTGGTCACATCACTGTATCGCACCTCCAGTGTACATGGCGTTGCCGCCGCCCTTGAAGCGATCGGCTTTACTGCCGAGATGATCCCCAATGTGCTGGTGGCCCGGCAACTGGAGGGCCTAACCTTCGCTCTGGGCGCCTCCTTGGCGGTCAGACGTGAAGCACTGCTGGCGATCGGCGGTTTTACAATACTGGCCGGTTATCTGGCCGATGACTATCAGCTTGGCAACAGGATCCATCGGGCCGGCTGGAGTGTTGCCCTTGACCCCTGCTTTGTCGAGTGTGCCATAAAACCGGATAATCTCAGGACGGTACTTTCACGGCAGTTGCGCTGGGCCCGGACAATGCGGGCCAGCCGCCCGGGAGGTTATCTGGCATCCGGCGTTATGCTCCCCTTCCCGGCAGCTTTACTGGCAGCCCTGCTGGCTGCGTCTCCGGCTGCCGGGGTGGCGGCAATAGCGCTGCTGTATGGAGTTCGTCTGAGCGTCTGCACCATCTTCAGCCGCCGCTTCGTCAGGGACGGGCTCTTTCCCCGCTGGCTCTGGCTGCTCCCGCTGCGGGATATGCTGGCTTTTTTTGCCTGGGCGCTTTCATTTCTGGGCAATCAGGTTGAATGGCGCGGTGGCAGATTTACCTTGAAACCGGGTGGAAAGATCGAGGAGCTGGTCTGATGAGGTCTCACTTCACGCTTTCATCCGTGCCGAAGAGAGGCTGACAGGCGTGGGAATATAAAAAAGATTGGCAACCTCCATACAAATATTCTAGAAATGGAATGAACATTCATTCGTAATTACTCATCAGAGGTGCCTATGCAAATCACGTTCAGAACAACATTACTTGCCAGTGTTGGAATTCTTGCCGTCAGCATTCTGCTCGTCGGCTGCGATAAACAAAAGTCCGCCGGGCAGATGCCTCCGGCCGGTCCACCCGAGGTAGGAGTGGTTACCATTCGGCCGCAACGGGTTACCCTGTCCACTGAACTTTCAGGCCGGACGGCTCCCGAACTGATTGCCGAAGTGCGGCCTCAGGTGGGCGGTATTATCCAAAGGCGTCTGTTTATTGAAGGTTCTGACGTAAAAGCCGGGCAGGTTCTCTATCAGATTGACCCGGCAAGTTATCAGGCCGCCTTCGCCAGCGCCAAGGCGGCCGAAGCCAGATCCGAGGCCAATCTGACACCGGCCAGGCTCAAAGAAGAACGATATAAGGATCTGGTGACGATCAAGGCGGTGAGCCAGCAGGACTACGACGATGCTCATGCTGTTTTCAAACAGGCTGAGGCCGATGTCGCTTTTACGAAAGCGGCAGTGGATACCGCCCGGATAAATCTGGCCTACACCGCGGTGAAGGCACCGATTTCAGGACGCATCGGTCGTTCGGCAGTAACCGACGGGGCTCTGGTAACCGCCAGTCAGCCATCGGCGCTCGCCACTATCCAGCAGCTCGGCTCCATGTATGTGGATGTGACCCAGTCAACTGCCGACATGCTCAAGCTGAAGCAGAATCTTGCCAACGGCGTTATGAAAAAGAGCAGTTCAGCACAGGTCAAACTACTCCTGGAAGATGGCTCCCCGTATCCACTGGACGGAACCCTCAAATTTTCAGAAGTCACCGTGGATCAGAGCACCGGTTCCGTTACCCTGCGTGCGGTTTTCCCCAATCCCAAACAGACGCTTCTCCCCGGAATGTTTGTGCGCGCCATTCTGGTGGAGGGGGTAAATGAGAACGCCATTCTCATCCCGCAACGTGGTGTGACCCGTAATCCAAAAGGCGAGGCCATGGTCATGACGGTTGGAGCCGAGGATAAGGTGGAACCGCGTCTGATCAAGGTTGTCAGGACGGTGGGTGAAAGCTGGCTGGTCAGCGACGGGCTGAGGACGGGGGATCGTGTCATCCTGGAAGGGTTGCAGAAGGCGCGGCCGGGAACACCGGTGAAAGCGGTGCCGTTTGGCAGCGCACCGGCAGCTCCACCCGCCGGTGCAGCACAACCACCAGCAGCCAAAAAATAAAGGAGCCGCTCCATGCCTACATTTTTCATCAATCGCCCGATTTTTGCCTGGGTGATCGCCATCATGGTGATGCTGGCAGGTCTTCTGGCGATCAAGTCATTGCCGGTCTCCCAGTATCCGCCGATCGCACCGCCGCAGATCACCATCAACGCCGTGTATCCGGGGGCATCCGCCCAGACCGTGCAGGATACGGTCACCCAGGTTGTAGAACAGAAGCTGAATGGAATTGACAACCTGATTTACATGTCGTCCAGCAGTGACTCTGCAGGGGCGGTAGCCATCAACCTGACCTTCAAGGCCGGCACTGATCCGAACATCGCTCAGGTGCAGGTGCAGAACAAGTTGCAGCTGGCTACGCCGCTCCTCCCCCAGATTGTCCAGCGCTCGGGGATTCAGGTGGTCAAGTCCACCAGGAATTTTCTGCTGATCATAGGCCTTATCTCTGAAGACAACTCCTTGAGCCGCAATGAACTGACCGATTATGCGGTATCCAATGTCCAGGATATCGTCAGCCGGGTTGAAGGGGTGGGTGAACTGCAGGTATTCGGCTCCCAGAACGCCATGCGCATCTGGCTGAACCCGACCAAACTGAACAACTATCATTTGACCACCAACGATGTGATTGCCGCAATACAGGCCCAAAACGCCCAGGTATCAGCCGGCCAGTTCGGCGGCAATCCGGCCGCACCAGGGCAACAGCTGAACGCCACCATCACCACCCGAACCTTGCTGCAGACGGTCGAACAGTTTGACGCCATCATTCTGCGTACCAACAGTGATGGTTCCACAGTCAAACTCAAGGATGTGGCTGATAGTAAAATCGGCACCGAGAATTACGATACAGAGGCCCGCTACAAGGGGAAACCGTTGGGTGGTATGGCGATCCGTCTGGCAGCCGGCGCCAATGCCCTGGAGACCGCCAGCCGGATCAAATCAAAAATGGAGGAATTGTCCCGGTTTTTCCCCGCCGGGATGAAGGTGGTCTATCCCTACGACACGACACCGTTCGTCAAGATCTCCATTGAAGAGGTGGTCAAGACCCTGGCCGTGGCGGTCTTCCTGGTCTTTGTGATCATGTTCCTCTTCCTGCAGAACATCCGCGCCACCCTGATCCCGACCATCGCCGTGCCGGTGGTTTTGCTCGGCACCTTGGGGGTGCTCTTCGCCTGCGGTTTTTCCATCAACACCCTGACAATGTTCGCCCTGGTTATCGTCATCGGTCTGCTGGTTGACGACGCCATCGTCGTTGTCGAGAACGTGGAACGGATCATGAGTGAAGAAGGTTTGCCCCCAAAGGAGGCAACAATAAAGTCCATGGGGCAGATCACCAGTGCACTGTGGGGCATCGCCACCGTATTGACGGCGGTTTTTCTGCCGATGGCGTTTTTTCCCGGTTCCACCGGCGTCATCTACCGCCAGTTTTCCATAACCATCATTTCCGCCATGATCCTCTCGGTTCTGCTTGCCATGACCCTGACACCCGCCCTCTGCGCCACCCTGCTCAAACCGGTGGAAAAAGGGCATACCCCCGCTGAATCCGGCTGGTTCAAGGGGTTTTTCCGCTGGTTCAATAAAATTTTTGACCGCTGCAGAAATCAGTACGAAGGAATTGTCGGACGTTCCTTCGCCAAGCCTGTCCGCTATCTGTTCGTGTACGGCGCAATCGTTGCCGGTATGGTGTTCCTCTTCCTGCGACTCCCCACCTCGTTTCTTCCTGATGAGGATCAGGGCTTTATCGTCTGCCAGATACAACTGCCTGCCGGCGCAACCATGGAACGAACCATGAAGGTTGTCGAACAGCTGGAACAGCATTTTTTAGAGAAGGAGCAAAAAACGGTGGAGGCTGTGATCACTGTTGCCGGCTTCAGTTTTGCCGGTCGTGGACAGAACATGGGGCTCGCCTTTGTCAGGCTGAAAGACTGGAAGTTCCGCCAGACCCCTGATTTGAAGGCGCCGGCAGTTGCCGGCCGTGCCATGGGGGCCTTCTCCCAATTCAGAGATGGTATGGCATTTGCCTTTTCGCCACCGGCGGTGGTGGAACTGGGACAAGCCAACGGTTTTGACTTCATGTTGCAGGATCGAGGCGGAATTGGCCACGAGAAGCTGATGGAGGCCCGCAACCAGCTGCTCGGGTTGGCAATGAAAAACCCGAAACTGATTGCGGTGCGTCCCAACGGTCAGGATGACTCTCCCCAGTTCAAGCTCGACATCGACGATGTACGGGCAGGAGCGCTCGGGATTCCCCAGACAAGTATCAATGAGGTTCTTGCCACAGCATGGGGGAGTTCCTACGTCAACGACTTTATAGAAAATGGCCGGGTCAAGAAGGTCTTTCTCCAGGCCGATGCGAAGTACCGGATGCTGCCGGAAGATATCGGCACATGGCACGTGCGCAACAACAAGGGCGAAATGGTGCCGTTTTCGGCTTTTGCCTCAGCCCGCTGGAAATATGGCTCGCCCCGTCTGGAACGGTACAACGGCATACCGTCCGTGGAGGTCATGGGGCAGGCGGCGCCCGGTATAAGCACCGGTGAAGCTATGACTGAAATGGAGAAGATGGCCGCCCAGCTGCCGCAAGGTGTCGGTTATGAATGGACCGGCCTCTCCTACGAGGAAAAGAATGCCGGCGCGCAAGCGCCGGCGCTCTATGCCATCTCTCTGCTGGTGGTGTTCCTCTCCGTAGCGGCACTGTATGAAAGCTGGACCATTCCCTTTGTCAACCTGCTGATGATTCCGCTGGGGCTGGTGGGAGCGATCACGGCCGTATCGTTGCGGATCCTCCCCAACGATATTTATCTCCAGATCGGGCTGTTGACCACCATTGGACTTTCCACCAAAAACGCCATCCTGATCATCCAGTTCATCAAGGATCAGATGCTTCAGGGGCATGAACTAGTTGATGCGACACTGGCGGCGGTGAAGATTCGTCTCCGCCCGGTCATCATGACCTCGCTGGCGTTCTTCTTCGGCACCCTGCCGCTGGCGCTGACCAAAGGGGCCGGCGCAGCAGCCCAAAACGCCATCGGCACCGCCGTCACCGGCGGACTGCTCTCGGCCACCTTCATCGATCTGATCTTTATTCCGTTCTTTTTTGTTCTGGTCTCCCGGATCTTTGCAAAGAAGCAGCCCCGGCTTTCCCCTGCACAACCAGACGTTTCTGCCAAAACTCCGGAGGGGCATTGATATGAAACTTTCACATGCGGGCCGCCATCCTCAACACCGAGCGATCCCTTTCGGAGCCCAGCAGGGTCTTATTCCAATTCCAGATCAAAGCGCCCTCTTAGTTAGCCCTTCGACTTACTTCGACTGCGCTCAGTACAGGTCGCTCAGGACAGGCTCGTCTTCGGGTCCTCAACGTACTATTTGTACGCCTTCGTCGCCTCAATTCTCTCCGCCTTGATTTCATCTTTGATTTGAAATTGGTATTGCCCCTTGCTTTTTCACTTCATTGATGTATATTTTTTCCACATTTCCAGTATTAAAGGATTTACGTGGTTCAGGCTCTTGGACATACAACCATAGGAATAGTACGCGACCTGGGACGAGTGGGCTGGTTTCTGCTCTATTCAATCTACATGGTTGCCCGGCGACCGCCCAGTCTGGTGCACATATTAAAACAGCTGCGCTTTATCGGCACGAAGTCGCTGTTCGTGATTGTGCTGACCGCCGGGTTTACCGGTATGGTTCTCGGGCTGCAGGGGTACTACACGCTTTCCAAGTTCGGTTCCGAAGGGATGCTGGGTACGGCGGTAGCGCTCTCACTGATTCGGGAACTCGGGCCGGTGCTCGCCGCCCTGATGGTGACCGGACGAGCCGGAAGTGCCATTACTGCCGAAATCGGCATCATGCGGATTACCGAACAGATTGACGCGCTGGAAACCATGGCGCTTGATCCCTTCAAGTATCTGGTCACCCCGAAGTTCATTGCCGCCATGATTTCTCTCCCCCTGTTATGCGCTATCTTCGATGTGATCGGCATCTATGGCGGCTGGCTGGTCGGCGTCAAACTGCTGGGGGTAAATCCCGGGGCTTATTTTTATGAAATGGAAAAATCGGTTGTCTGGCGCGACGTATACTCCGGTTTTCTCAAATCTTTTTCCTTCGGCGTGATCATCGCATGGATCGGCTGCTACAAAGGATACTATGCCGGCCATGGCGCCGAGGGGGTCTCCAAAGCCACCACTGAGTCCGTTGTGCTGACATCCGTTATCATTCTTGTGTGGGATTACTTCCTCACTTCGGTACTGCTCTGATATGATCACGCTGCGAAATGTGCATAAGTCTTTCGGCGCGCAAAAGGTTCTGGACGGACTTGATCTTATTATTCCGGATGGTAAGATTACTGCCATAATCGGCCCCAGCGGTGAAGGGAAGAGTGTGCTTCTGAAACACTTGATCGGCCTGCTGCAGCCTGACAGCGGAACTGTCGAGGTGGATGGCGAGAGTATAGTTGATGTGCGTCGCTCGGAATTGAACCGGATTCGTGAGAAATTCGGCATGCTGTTTCAGAACGTGGCGCTGTTTGATTCGATGACGGTCTTTGAGAATGTTGCCTTCCCACTGGAGGAAAAAACTTCTCTTTCGAAAGAGGAGATCCGGGTCAGGGTTCTGTCGGCTCTGGAAGATGTCGGGCTGAAAAACATTGAAAACAAATTTCCGGATGAACTTTCCGGCGGTATGAAAAAACGGGTAGGCCTGGCACGTGCGGTAGTACTCAACCCGAAGATCATCCTGTTTGACGAACCGACCACCGGCCTCGACCCGATCATAAAGCGGGCGATTCACCAGCTCATAAAGGACACACACGCCAAGTTCGGTTTTACGGCGGTGATTGTGTCGCATGAAATACCGGAAATTTTTGATGTGGCCCAGAACGTGGCCATGCTGTTCCGGGGCAAGATTTTGCAGCTCGGCACAGCGGAGGAAATTATACATTCAACCGATCCGGCGATCCGCCAGGTCATCAGCGGCAGCCTGGATGGCCCGATCCAGATGTTTTAGTGCGTTAGAAATTTTATGAGGTACAATATGAACATGATAAAACTGGAAATGATGGTTGGCACTTTTATGCTGATCGGCATCCTTTGCCTGGGGTACGTTTCGATCAAACTGGGCAAAATGGAGATTTTCGGCGGTGATTTTTATTCCGTTACCGCCGGTTTTGATTCGGTTTCAGGCCTGAAACCGGGGGCTCGGGTCGAAGTGGCAGGGGTCGAGGTGGGAAAAGTTGACCGGATAGCGCTTGATGCAAAAAGCGGCGACCGGGCGCTGGCCTACCTGAAAATCAAATCCGGAGTCAAGATCACTGATGATGTCATCGCCTCGGTTCGAACGAGCGGGATCATTGGCGATAAATTCATCAAACTCAGACCGGGCGGCTCCGAGAAAATGTTGAAAAACAATGATTCGATCCGTGAAACCGAGTCGGCTATCGATATCGAAGAGCTGGTCAGCAAATTCATCCATGGCAGCGTAAAGTAACCGACACTGAATAGGAAAGTACCGATGAAAACACTTTTTTGTACCTTTATAGCACTCTGGTCACTGTTCGTCAGTGCCGGCTCCGGACTCGCAGCCGATAGCCAGACGCGGCAAACGGCTCTCAACCTGGATGACTGTATCCGCATGGCTCTGAAAGCGGCCCCAGAACTTGGTGAAGCGGAGAGTGACATAGCTCTGGCAACCAGCAGGCTGGATGAAGCAAAGTCATACCGTTTTCCGAAGATAGAGATGACCACACTTGTCGGTCCGGCGCCGATCGCCTACCGGCAGGATATTCTCCCCACCATCAATACCGACAAACCGTTCAGCTTCAACGCGCTTACCTGGTTCACCAGCGCCGACGCCACCATCATCCAGCCGCTCTATACCTTCGGAAAAATATCCGAGAACATGAAGGCAGCAACTCATGGCATCGAGGTTGATCGATCCCGCAAGGAGCAGCGGGCCAACGAGATCGTCCTTAAAGTCCAGGAATACTATAACGGACTGCTGCTGGCCCGCGAGATGAAGGAACTGGTGCTGGAGGTACAGGAGCTCCTCATCAGGGCGCGTGAAAAAGCCCAAAAACTGCTCAATCAGGGTTCTGATACGGTTGATGAGATGGATCTCTACAAGTTGGATGCCTTTTCGGGAATGGCTTCAAAATTTCTTGAAGAAGCAAAGAAGGGGGAGTCGCTCGCTCTGGCCGCACTGAGGGCTCGAATGGGACTGCCGGTCGACGCGCCGCTCGAAACAGGGACCGAACGGCTGGTGATTGTTGATGTCGACATTCCCGCCCTGGAAACGTATCTTGAAAATGCCCGCCGTCGTCGTCCCGAATTCTTCCAGATCGCAGAAGGTCTCAAGGCGCGGTCGGCACTGGTTGAAGCGGCAAAAGCCAACTATTATCCCGATATTTTCCTGGGGGGGCTATTCTCCTGGGCCTATTCAGACGAGCGGGAACGTGTGAATAATCCCTACTTCAACGACCCGTTCAATCATCTTAATGCCGGTATTGCCTTGGGCGCCCGCTGGAAAATCGATTTCGGCATCACCGGTGCGAAAGTTGCCGGAGAGCGTGCTCAGTATAACCGGCTGCTCAGTACCCGTGATTTTGCAGATACCAACGTGCCGCTTCAGGTAAAAAAATATTACCTTGATCTGCTCGAAGCTAAAAACAGCGCTACGGCAACGCGCGGCGCTTATCTGAACGCTAAAAAATGGGCTGTAACGGCTATTGCAAACTTTGACTTCGGCATGGGTCCCGCCAAGGATATCTTCGAAGCGCTTCAGGCCTATTCCACCATGCGTGCCGATTTTTTCAAATCAATCTACAACTATCGAATTGCAGCAGCAAATCTTGACTATGCTACAAACGAACCGTTGCGCGTAAATGAAAAATAATCCGGAGGAGGCCGCATGTTGAAAAGAATCTTACTGGTGCTGACAGCTGCAATTTTTCTGACTTCTGTCGCGAGTGCAAGTCCGACCGAGGACGTGAAAAAGACTGTTGATGAAGTTGTGCGCATTGTTGCGGACAAGGAACTGAAGAAGAATGATGAAAAACGCCGCCAGATTCTTAAAAAAGCGATCAGCAACATATTTGACTATTCCGAGATGGCAAAACGTTCTCTTGGCAAACACTGGAACGTACGCACAGCAGCCGAGAAGAAACAGTTTGCGGAACTTTTTGCTACCCTGCTTGAAAATTCATATGCCGGCAAGATCGAGTCATACAACAATGAGAAGATAGTTTACATCAAGGAGACCGTAGAAGAAGAGTATGCAGAAGTAAAATCGAAGGTTGTTACCGCTGCTCGCGACGAGTTCACTCTTGACTACCGGCTGTTCAAGCGTGATGGTATCTGGATGGTGTACGATGTCGTCATCGAGGGGGTGAGTCTTGTTTCGAACTATCGCAGCCAGTTCAATAAAATTATTACCGCCAACGGTTACGACAGGCTGGTGAAAAAACTGCAGAGTAAAAATGAAGAATTGTAAGCGCCATAATTAGTAAGTTAGAAATAATTTTCTGCGATTTTTGCAGAGATTATTTCGTGAACGCACTTATCCCGATTTATCGGGGCTAGTAAGTTAGAAGATATTTTCTTCGTTTTTATGGCAGAAAATATCTTCGTTAACGCACTTATCCTGTTTATAAGGGCGAGGTGTGAATTGTCTTGACACCCGCTTTGCGGCTGTGTTAAACGACTCGGGCACCCAGTTTCGGAAGTTTTTGCAGAACGTTGCAAGTAGCACGTTTGACCAGGCTTTGCGCTTTTCCTGCATCAGACTCCAGAAACTTAAGCGGTAACCAAATGCTCCGGCGCAAGACCGGACAAAAAAGGAGGCAGGAAAATGGCACAGGGTAAAGTTAAATGGTTTAACGACACAAAGGGGTTTGGTTTCATCGAGCAGGAAGGGGGCGAAGACGTTTTTGTTCACTTCTCCGCTATTGGCGGTGATGGTTTCAAATCACTCGCAGAGGGCGATGCAGTAACATTTGAAATCACCCAGGGTCCGAAAGGTCTTCAGGCGGCAAACGTAGTCAAGAAGTAATTGCCGCCTGACATCTTGTGAAATCGCTAAAGCCCGCTGATCTCAGCGGGCTTTTTTTGTGAAAATTTTTGTGTGGTGTGTTGTGACGCCCGGATCGCTTCCGTGTCCGGCACCCCATAGCAGCCCCGCCTCACTCTCACGTCCCAGTTCCTTCAATGCCTCCATCACCTTTGTACGTTCATCCGGCAGGTGCCACAGCAGCAAAGATTTCTGCAGCCCTTTTTCACGGTCGCTAGTTGCCGTGTAGACCCGCTTTCCGGTCATCGGATCATATCCGCTGCAGAACATGCAGGTGGCTATGGTGCCCGGTGTAGGGGTAAAATCCTGTACCTGCTCGACTGTTATCCCCATTTTTTTGAGAGTCAGCGCCAGTTCGAACATGTCAGCCAACGTACAACCCGGATGCCCCGAGATAAAGTACGGTACGACATACTGACGTTTGCCATGCCGATCACTTTCTTCCCGGAATCGGGCAAGGAACGTTTCAAATGATTTCCTCCCCGGTTTGCGCATGATATTCGTAACGTGATCAATCAGATGCTCCGGTGCAATCTTGAGCAGTCCGCTGACTTGGTGGCCTGTCAACTCGCTGAAATAGGCGGGCTGTCTCTCGAGCAGGTCATACCGTACTCCGGATGAAACTGCCGTATGGCGCACACCCTGCAGAGAACGGGCTGCTTGCAGCAGTGCCGTCGCCAGTTTATCACCGGTACGCAAATTTGAACAGATAGCCGGGAAAATACAGCTTTCACGGACGCATTTTTTCATAGCGTCCGGATTATTGCAGCCGAGACCGAACATGTTGGCAGTCGGCCCGCCGATATCGCTGACAGCCCCGCGAAACCAGGATTTGCGGGTCATTGCTGATATTTCCGCAAGAATGGAGCCTGTGCTGCGGGACTGGATCGTTTTGCCTTGATGCATGGTGATGGCACAGAACGCGCATCCGCCGAAACAGCCTCGATGACTGGTGATGGAGGTTTTGATCTGCTCCCAGGCAGGGATTGTCTCGGCATACGACGGATGAGGGCTCTTTTCAAACGGCAGGGCATAGACGGCATCCATCTCGACTTCCGTCAGGGGGAGTGCCGGAGGATTGCATGCCAGCATCCTATCGCCGTGTTGCTGTATAACAACACAAGCCGACCAGGGATTCTGTTGGAGGTAGACCAATCGGAAGGCCTCAGCAAATTTTTCTTTGGAGTCTGATACCTCCTGATATGACGGAATCGCGATATGAGTGCCGTTTTCAATCCCGCTACAGATATATGCGGTACCTCGCACATCACGGATCTCCTCCAACCGTTCACCATCCCGCATCCTATCAGCAACAGTCAGAATCGCCCGCTCGGCCATGCCGTAGATCAGCAGGTCCGCTTTGGCATCGAAGAGAATCGAGCGACGCACCTTGTTTTCCCAAAAGTCGTAGTGGGCAAAGCGGCGCAGCGATGCTTCAATGCCTCCAATAACGACCGGTACGTCCTTGAATGCTTCCTTCAGGCGGGATATGTAGACCATCGTGGCGCGGTTGGGGCGGGCACCGTAACGGTTACCGGGTGTGTAGGCGTCATCGTGCCGCAGCTTGCGGGCGGGAGTGTAGTGGGCCACCATCGAGTCCATGGCGCCGGCCGAAACGGCAAAAAACAGCCGGGGGCGGCCGAGCGCCATGAATGGCTCTTTTGAGCGCCAGTCCGGTTGTGCGATGATGCCGACTCGAAAGCCATGAGATTCAAGCCAGCGCGCCAACAGCGGGATGCCGAAGGCAGGGTGATCGATATAGGCATCGCCGCTGACGAAGATAACGTCCAGCTCATCCCAGCCGCGTTGGCGCATCTCATCCTGTGTGGTAGGGATAAATTGCATCGGTCAGGGGAACAGCGCCAAACCTTCCAACCCCATCGTTTCAGGGAATCCGCAGACCAGATTCATGTTCTGTACCGCCTGCCCGGAAGCGCCTTTTACCAGATTATCGATAGCCGAGATGACTATG
>JANNLB010000105.1:0-4568 GCA_031396605.1 Geobacter sp.
CTTGAGATAGCGAGGTAAGCGATGATTATTTCAGCCAGCAGACGCACAGACATACCGGCCTTTTATTCCGACTGGTTCATGAAGCGGGTTCGTGAAGGATTCTTCCACCGGGTCAACCCATTTAATAGCAAGCAGGTCTCCGGATTCAGCCTGAAACCGGAAGACGTGGACGCCATCTGTTTCTGGACCAAGAATCCGAACCCGCTGATGAAACACCTGGACGAATTGGATGAGCGGGGGCTGATGTACTACTTCCAGTTCACTCTCAACCCCTACGATAAAACTTTTGAGCCCAACGTTCCGCCGTTGCAGGAGCGCATCGAAACCATGATTGCATTGGCAGGCCGCATCGGTCCGGAACGTGTGGTATGGCGTTATGATCCTATTATACTCACCAACGTTACACCGGTCGCCTGGCACCTGAAGCAGGCGGAGCTAATTGCCCGGCAATTGAAGGATGCCACTCGGCGGTTGGTGTTCAGTTTCTATGATTATTACGGCAAGGGCCAGGGACGCTTGAACAAGACCTTGGAAGGCGCCGGCATTAAACTGGCGGACATAACTACACCTGAACACATGAATTCGCTTGACCAAGTTGCACGAGGTTTCAAGGATATAGCCAACCGCCATGGCCTGCAGATATTCTCCTGTAGCGAGGATATTAATCTGGATTCTATAGGCATTCAACATGGTGCCTGCATTGACGGCAAGCTGATCAGCCAACTCTTTGGCGCCGATGCTGTTTCAAATAAGGATAAGAACCAAAGGGAAAGTTGCGGCTGCGTAGAATCGGCAGACATGGGCATATATAACACCTGCCATTTCCGATGTTCTTACTGCTACGCCAACTTCAACGAGGGCATGATTGAGAGCAACAATCGGAAGCATTGCCCAGATAGCCCATCGCTGCTGGAACGGCACGATGGTTTAGTCGAAATCCAGACGTCGTTGCACAAAAAGAAGAAATGCGACGAATGCCAGCAGTCACTATTTAACCGGGAGGAGGTGTAAAATGGCTACCTTATTAATCTGCGGATTTTTTGCATATATGATCTACATAATGGCAACCGCAAGATGATTTTTTGATGTGTAAGACGCTATCAGGGAGAGATGCTGATGTATTGAAAAAATTTTACACAACCTACAAAGTCTGTATTGAATGTAATAGTGTTGTGAAAAACATGGATATTATCGTTGTTCTTTGTCTTGACTGACGGCCACATGTGTATTACTCTAACACGACTAAAGCTGTCTTATTATGCCGACGGAGGGGTGACATGACGAAAATTGCCTTTGGAACATCTGGCTGGCGTGGAATTCTGTGCGAGGATTTCACCTTTGATAACGTCAAGGTGGTTGTTCAGGCGATAGCCGATACCATTAAAGCATCCGGTGAGCAGGAAAAAGGTGTTGTAATCGGCTGCGATACCCGATTCATGGGGCAGCGATTTGTCGAAGCTTCCGCCCGTGTCCTTGCCGGGGCCGGAATCAAGGCGTATATATGTGAGCGGGATACCCCGACGCCGGTTATCTCGTACGATATATTGCGGCGCGCCGCCGCAGGCGGCATCAACTTTACCGCCAGCCATAACCCCCCCGAATACAACGGCATCAAATTTTCGCCATCCTCGGGCGGCCCGGCGCTGCCGGAAACCACCTGTGAGATCGAACGGCGTGCCAATGCGACGGTCGGCACCGGATGCTACAGGGAACTTTCCCTTGAGGACGCCGCTAAACAGGGGCTGGTGGAGAACATCAACCCTCACGACGACTATCTGAAATCCCTTGAACAAAAGGTCGATTTCGATGTCATCGGTCGACTGGGCCTGGTTGCGCTCAATCCAATGTACGGTACCGGTCGCGGCTATCTGGACGAACCGCTCCGCAAGCGCGGTATCCCGTACAAAATTATCAATGACCGTCCTGATCCCTACTTCGGCGGTCACCCGCCAGAGCCGTCAGAGGCGCACATCGCCGATTTTATTGCCCTGGTCAAAAACGATCCCGATATCCGGTTAGGCCTTGCGACTGATGGCGACGCCGACCGCTTTGGTATCCTGGATGCCGACGGCAGCTACATCGAGCCTAATTATATCATCGCCCTGCTGCTGGATTACCTGATTCGGGTGCGCAAACTTGAAGGGGGCGTGGCACGCAGCGTGGCAACCTCGCACCTGATCGATGCCGTAGCGAAGAAACATGGTGTTCCGGTCTACGAAACGCCGGTCGGCTTCAAGTATATAGGTGAGTTGATCAGCCAGGACAAGCTGGTCATCGGCGGAGAAGAGAGCGCCGGACTGACGATCAAGGGGCATGTACCGGAGAAGGACGGTATCCTGGCCTGTTTCCTGGTGGCCGAAATGGTGGCCCGGGAGGGGAAGAGTATCCGTGAACTTCTTGACCGGCTGTACGACCAGGTGGGGCGTTTTGTCACCCGCCGCGACAACCTCAAGCTGTCGCCGGCGCTGGAAGAAGCCTACAAGAACAAGATCAATGCGGTTCCCGCCGAAGTTGCCGGATCGAAAGTCAAGGAAGTAGTCAGAACCGACGGAACCAAATTATTGCTCGCTGACGGCAGCTGGATGCTGTTCCGTAAATCGGGCACGGAGCCGGTCGTACGGCTGTATGGTGAGGCGGGCAACGATGCGCGCCTTGCAGAGGTGATGGAAGCTGGACGCAAGTTCATCATGGGGTAAACTGTTTGAACCCGGTATTAACAGGGATGAAGGGGATAAACAGGATAACGTCTTTATAATAACACCGATTCTATCCTGTTCATCCTGTCCATCCCTGTTAAAATATTTTTTCCGATTAATAAGGAGATACATTCATGTGGGATTATACGCCAATTGTTAAGGACCATTTTCTGAACCCCCGTAATGTCGGGGATATACCTGATGCCGACGCCGTCGGCGAGGTCGGCAGCCTGGCCTGCGGCGACGCGCTTAAGCTTTACCTCAAGCTGGATGATAACAAGGACAAGATCATTGACGCCAAGTTTCAGACCTTCGGCTGCGCCAGCGCCATCGCCTCTTCATCGGCCCTGACTGAAATGGTCAAGGGGAAGAACCTGGACGAAGCCCTGGCCATCAGCAATCAGGACATTGCCGATTTTCTGGGCGGTCTGCCGGAAGAGAAGATGCACTGTTCAGTGATGGGGCAGGAAGCGCTGGAGGTGGCAATATTGAAATATCGCGGGCACGAAGCGCCCGCGCAGAGTCATGACCATGATCACGCCCCGGCCTATCCCGACCAGGAGGGTACGATTGTCTGCAAGTGTTTCGGCATCACTGATATCTTCTTGAAGAAAGTTATCGAGACCAATCATTTGACCACTCCGGAACAGGTGACTCACTTCACCAAGGCCGGTGGAGGCTGCGGTGGATGCATTCCCAGGATCAAGGAACTGATCGATGAAGTAATGGGGGCTCGTCCCGAGGAACCGCGCAAGCGCCCCGAGAAACTCTCCAATATGAAAAAGATGCAGCTGATCCAGGAGGTTCTGGAGCGCGACATCCGGCCGTTGTTGTGGGCTGATGGCGGTGATCTGGAACTGATCGACATCGACGGTTCCAAGGTGCAGGTAGCCTTCCGCAAAGCCTGCGCCGGTTGCGCCTCATCCGGCAACACTGCCCGCATGGTCGAAATCAAGCTGCGTGACCTGGTGGCCGAGGATATAGTGGTTGAGGAGGTTCCCGCATGAAAGAGATCTATCTCGACAATAATGCCACCACCAAGGTGGACGAAGCGGTCTTCGAAGAGATGCGCCCCTACTTCTGCGAACTGTACGGCAACCCAAGCTCGATGCATTTCTTCGGTGGCCAGGTGCAGGGCAAGGTGACCGAGGCCAGAGGTCGCGTGGCGGCTCTTTTGGGTGCTTCGCCGGAAGAGATTGTTTTCACGGCCTGCGGCACCGAGAGTGACAACGCCGCTATACGTTCGGCGCTGGAGGTTTTTCCTGACCGGCGTCACGTCATTACCAGCCGTGTCGAGCACCCGGCCGTGCTGACCCAATGCCGCAACCTGACCCAGAAAGGCTACCGTGTTACGGAAATCGGAGTGGACGGCGCCGGGCGACTGGACATGGAGGAGCTTAAAAGCGCGGTGGATGACGACACTGCAATCGTGTCGCTGATGTGGGCCAACAACGAGACCGGTGTGATCTTTCCGGTGGAGGAGGCCGCTGCCATTGCCAAGGCCAAGGGGGCCCTGTTTCACAGTGACGCCGTTCAGGCTATCGGCAAGATCCCCACAAAAATGGCTGATTCGCAAATAGATATGCTTTCACTTTCCGGGCACAAGTTGCACGCCCCCAAGGGGATCGGTGTGCTCTACCTGCGCCGCGGCACCCCTTTCCGTCCCTTCCTGGTGGGGGGGCATCAGGAAAAGAGCCGCCGGGCAGGTACCGAGAATGCCGCAGCCATTATCGCCTTGGGCAAGGCCTGTGAATTGGCCGGCCAGTATATGGATGCCGAGAATACCACTGTAAAAGTCATGCGCGATCGGCTGCAGGATGCCCTGATGGCGGCCATCCCCTATGCCCGTATAAACGGTGGTGGCGCCGAGCG
>JANNLB010000113.1:0-5769 GCA_031396605.1 Geobacter sp.
TCACCGGATTCGTCGCACACTCCCATAACCTGGAAGTCGCCAATTTCCCGCACAAACCCCTGAGTACGCAGAAAACCGGCCACCAGGAAGCGCAGTTCATGGGGCGATGCCACCAGGGTAGCAATCTCGCGGCCGTTAACGGTCAGTTTGATCGGGAACTCCGCGGGAAAGTCGTCAGGTATCTCGGTGGTGATGCCTTTGTCGTATCGGAGCATGGGGCGTTTGTCCCTGATATTGAATGGAGAAAAATTGGCTACATGGGAATCTAAAAACAGCAGTAACACTTGTTCAGCTATTTTATAACCAATGTGATCTTGCCGATTACCCCCAAAGATCCCCCGCTATTTAAATTGGTATAGCTATACTATATTATATTCTTCCTCTTGGTAAAGCTTTTTGTGGGTACCTATAATTTATCGTTGCGCTATTGGAAATAAGGACGACAGACAGAAAAACCCCTGCTTAAAGGGGCTTTAGATGCTGTATCGAACTGCATAAAATGATGATTGGCGGAAGTACATGGGAATCGAACCCACCGAGCGAATTTCTCATCCACCCCACCGGTTTTGAAGACCGGGCAGCCCGCCAGCGACTGACGTACTTCCATTGACATCGAAGTCACAACATTGAAAAAGAGCCATTCCGCGTAAATCAACCATACGTGATCCGATAATTATTTATACCTGTTGGCTTCTGTCCGTACAAGGGGTTTTTCATAACAGCTTCCATTTTCGGGGATTCTCTGCAGCTCTTACTTGTAATCTGATGCCATCCCTTGCCATGCCAGCGTTGAACTGATATATATCCGTGGAGCCTGTCATACATCAATGATAAGCAGTGCTTGCAGACAGCGCCGCTCCCGGAGTTACACATGAAAAAAAACATCGGCTCGATCCCCAAGGTTGATAAAGTGCTGTCTCTTCCCCCCCTCGTCTCGCTGCTTGAAACCAATCCCCGCCCGACCGTGCTTGCCGCGGTGCGGAACGTTCTGGCAACTCTCCGGATTGATTCATTAGGCGGCACGTTACCGGCAGCGATTGACGAAAGCCATCTCTGCGGGTTGATCGTAAAAGAGCTGGAGCATATCGTTGCGCCCAGTCTTCACCCTGTTGTGAACGGCACCGGAGTAGTGATTCATACCAATCTCGGGCGCTCACTCCTTTCAAAATCTGCCTGTCGGCAGATGCTGGAAGTTGCACAGCGGTATTCCAACCTGGAGATGGACATGGCGACGGGTGAACGCGGAGAGCGGTATGTTCACGTAGAGTCGCTCCTCTGTGAACTGACCGGCGCTGAAGCGGCGATTGTCGTCAACAATAATGCCGCCGCTGTACTGCTGGCCCTTTCAGGGATAGCAGCCGGCAAAGAGGTGGTGGTTTCGCGGGGAGAGCTCGTCGAGATCGGCGGATCATTCAGAATACCCGATGTCATGAGATTGAGCGGCGGCATACTGAAAGAGGTCGGCACCACAAATCGCACTCATCTGAAAGACTATCAAACAGCCATTTCCCCGGAAACGGCCCTGCTTCTCAAGGTTCATACCAGTAATTTTTCGGTGGTGGGGTTTACGGCAGAGGTCTCCATCGAGCAGCTCGTCCGGTGCGGAAGGGAGAAAGGAATTCCGGTCATGGCCGATATCGGCAGCGGTTCTCTGCTCGACCTCTCCCGGTACGGCATAACCGGCGAGACCCCCGTGCAGGAGTATCTCAGGGCAGGCGTTGATATCGTGACCTGCAGCGGTGACAAGATGCTCGGCGGGCCGCAGGCCGGCATCATTCTCGGAAACCGGGAGATAATCTCCCGACTGAGAAAAGAGCAGCTCTTGAGAGCCCTCAGAATTGACAAGTTGACACTTGCCGCTCTTGAAGCAACATTGAAATTGTACCGGGACGAACGGGAGGCGGTTGCAGAGATACCCACCCTGCGCATGTTGACGATGCAGCCGGAGGCGCTGAAGGCAAAAGCGTCATCCTGGATCCGCCGGATTCGACCGAAAATACCATCTTCGGTCATCCTCTCGGTTGTTACCGGGAATTCCCAGGTCGGCGGCGGCTCCCTGCCGCTGCTGGATCTACCGACATTCCTCATCTCGGTTGAAGCAGACGGCTGGTCTCCCCAGCAGATAGATTCAGCATTCAGGCAGTGCAAAACTCCGGTTCTGGGGAGAATCAACAAGGGGAAATACCTGCTCGATCTCCGCACGCTTCAGGATGCCGATATTCCGGCTCTTGTCGATGCCATGAGCGTTTTTTCATGACCAAGAACCTCATCCTCGGTACCGCCGGACACATCGACCATGGCAAAACATCGCTGGTCAAGATGCTGACCGGAGTCGATACGGATCGGCTTCCTGAAGAGAAGGCCCGTGGAATAACCATTGAACTCGGATTCGCCAATCTGCTGCTGCCGGGGGACATTCAGCTCGGCATTGTTGATGTCCCGGGGCACGAACGGTTTGTCCGCGCCATGGTGGCCGGTGTCGGCGGCATGGACATGGTAATGCTGGTGATTGCGGCTGATGAGGGAGTTATGCCGCAGACACGCGAGCACCTTGATATCTGTCGGCTGCTCGGAGTGAAACAGGGAATCGTCGTCCTGACGAAGTGTGATCTGGTCGATGCCGATTGGCTTGAACTGGTGACGGAGGAGGTGCGTGATTTTGTTGCCGGGAGTTTTCTGGAGGGAGCGCCGGTCGTACCGGTATCTGCTCGCCGGGGCACCGGAATCGAACAGCTGAAGGAAGAGCTGCGAAAGATGGCGAACGGGGTTGATCAGAAGAGAAGTGACGGCGCCTTTCGCCTTCCGGTTGACAGGGCTTTCACGGTAGCCGGATTCGGCACGGTTGTCACCGGTACCCTGCTGTCCGGACAGATACGGGTCGGAGATGAAGTTGAGCTGTTTTCGTCCGGAATCTGTACACGAATAAGAGGCGTTCAGGCTCACGGCAGCACGACTGATGCCGGTTCAGCCGGACAGCGTCTCGCCCTCAACCTTCAGGGAGTTGACAACAATCAGGTAAAACGTGGCGATGTCGTAGCCCCCCGAGGGCTCTACCGGGCGACCAGGGTCGTAGATGTCGAGATTGTCTGTCTTAAATCCGCCGAAAGGCCGCTCAAACACCGTTCAACACTCCGTCTGCATTCGGCGACATACGAAGTTTCGGCCCAGGTGATACTGCTGGGCAGGGAGAATCTTGAACCGGAGGAAAGCACCTTCGCCCAGCTGCGTCTCGCAAGCCCGGTTCTGCTGTTAAACGGCGATCCGTTCGTGCTGCGCACCTATTCCCCTTCACAAACGGTCGGCGGCGGAACCATCCTGGACCCGTCTCCGCCAAGAAGGCGGCGGCGATCGGTTGAGGCGATCGAACTCTTGGAGTCAATGTCCCTCGGCGATGAGCCGGAAATGGTGGAGCGACTTGTCGCTGCATCGCTTCTTTCGGGAATTTCCTTCCATGACCTGCTCTGGCGCACCGGCTTGTCTGCAAAGCGTCTTGAAGCGGCACTTTCCCTGCCTCTTTCTTCAGGAAAGGTGATCCAGATGGTTCGCGAACCGCGTTTGTTCCTGGGACGTGAAAGTTTCAACACCCTTTCTGAAACATTGTTGCGCAGAATTGAAACATATCTGGCACAAAATCCCATAAAGGATGGCATCAGCAGAGAGGAGCTGAAAACCCGGCTTCCGGCCCGGAGTGACGGGCGCTTCTTTACCCAGTGCCTTCTGTATCTTGAAAACGAAAAAAAAGTTGTGGCGGACCGGGATCAGGTCAGACTTCCGGAAAGAAAGGGGGGAGCCGGCGACGGCAATGCCGGTATTCAGCAGAAACTTGAGGAAATACTGATCAACGGCGGGGCTGAACCTCCTACAGTGAAAGAGTTGTGCGAGCTGCTCCTGCTTCCGGAGAAGCCGGTGATTGAACACCTGAGCCTGCTTGCCCGGCAGGGGCGGGCGGTCAAGGTAAAGAGTGATATATACTACGCTCCCGGTCCGTTGCAGTTGATATCAGAGACCCTGCTTGAGCATCTCCGTGCCAAGGGCGAGATAACCCCCTCTGAATTCAGAGACATTACGGGACTATCCCGTAAATTCATGATACCGCTTCTTGAATATTTCGATTCACTCAAAATCACGGTACGGGCGGGGGACAAGCGCTTCCTGCGCAGACGGTGAAGATAACCCCTCCCAGCCTCCCCTTTACAAAGGGGAGGCTCCCACATTATTTTCCCCGTTCAAACCCTTCCCGTGACGCCAACAAATCCAGATGTATCGTCAGAAGGTCTTCAACCTCCAAAGGCACATCGCTGGCGGCTTTACGCGAATCGCGCGTTTTGATGTAGCGACTGCAGGCTTTACAGGTATCGACCCTCGTTGCCCCGTCACCGGCGGTAAAATAGGATAGTTTTTCAGGATCGTCACAACCGCAATAGGCGCAGGTCAGGCGTTTGAACTGCCAGCTGAACGAACAGGCGGAGCAGGAGAGCATGCGGCGCCCTTCTTCACCCGACAATTCGGCCATTCCGGGCCTCGAACCGCAGATCGGGCAGAAGTTTTCCTGCCACCCGGCAACATGTTCTGCCCGGTATCCGGCTGAAAAACATTCCAGAGCCGCCTTGAGCGGCATCTCAAAGATGTATTCGACGAGTGGAGAGGGTACGGACAACAGTTCGGCGAGGTCATTTATCGGTGCCCGACGCCGTTCCAGAATCGCGCCGTAAAGAGAGGCCGGATCAATGGTTCCGCTCTGCAAAGCAGCCGCAATACTCCGGAGATAGCCGGCATTTTCTTTCCCTTTCCGGATGAGAACAGCAATTACGCCGAGCAGAAAAACAATCGTACGCTCCCGATCAACTCTCAGGTCAGTAATACTTATCAAAGGAAAGTGATTTTCAAGTCTCTCCTTCGGATCGGAATCCGGCAACTCAACAGAAATGCCGGTCTGACTTTCCCGCCCCTGCAGATATTCATAAATGCCGCTAAAGAGAGGAACAATATCAGCGTATTCGGGCGATGATTGCGTTGCCTGCTGCAGTGCTGCGATTTTATGTTCCGTGGATGACATGGGGACTCCTCAAGACAGGTGAAGGTACATAAAGGGCGGCCCGATCAGGGCCGCCCCCATACATTAAGCAGAAGTGCAAGGCAGAAGAATATTACGGGTTTTCGTCGGTTGTTTCCTTATACCATCGGGGATGGTGTTTTTTTGCCCAGATCTTGCGGACATCGCCGTACAGCATGGCCTCAATGGTACCGGGATTGCCGATGGTAGCCAGGTATACATGCACAACAACGAACATGATTGAACCCACAAACATCGCGCTGTGCGTGAGCAGAGACAGCTGCACAATCCAGCGGGGGAAGAACCCCGGAAACCAGATGAAGATCCCTGTCAACCCCAGAGCCACGGTAGCGGCAGCAATGAATACGGCAAACAACTTCTGTCCTGGGTTGTACTTGCCGATGTCGAAGTGGGTACCATAGCGGGTGAGATAGCCCCCGTACTTCCTTATCCATTGCCAGTCGCCATCATCAAAGCTGGAGACATCTTTTTTGTGGTTAAAAAACATGTACAGAGAACTGAAAAAAAACAAAACACCTGAGGTTTTGTGAATCAGGATAGAGTTCTGCCCTCCCCCGAACAGGCCGAAATAACCGTGAAACAGCCGGGAATAGAGCCCAAGACCGGTAAGAAGCAACGTAAAGAAGCTGCACGTGACAATCCAGTGCAGGATTCGTTCGCTGGCGCTGAAACGTTCGATATAATCACTCATGGCC
>JANNLB010000183.1:0-4400 GCA_031396605.1 Geobacter sp.
AACACCGTTATTGCAGCCGGCAATTTTCCCAATCCTGCGGACTTCACTCTGAAAGACTTTATCGCTGTCGATCTTGACGGTAAGGTCATTAGTGGAGCATCCCCACAGGTAACTTCCTCCATAGTGCCGGACATCAGGTAGTTTCCGGCATGGTTCCGGAATGAAACAAAAGGGCAACCGTTTTCGGTTGCCCTTTTGTTTCACTTCCTCATATGCGTATTCCCGCCAGAGCCAACGGACCAGCACCGTCTCCTTCCCCCTTCCCATACCTTGAAAACAACCTCTGCATCTACATCACGTACTCCCCACTCCCGAAATTGTCGCAAGCAACTTCTTCCCCTCCCCGGTGAACGTCCACCACGGAAGAGCCTCTCCGCTTTCAAGAAAGTGCCGTACCGACAACAGGGTGTAGAGAACGCAAGGATCATGACGTTGTCCCATTTGGAAATCAAACAAATCATGTGGTCTTTTTGTCATTATAAGGACTATAATTTACAAAAAGGGGGGAATGAAAGATCTGATTAATAGCAGATCCAGGTAAAGGAGGTACATACCATGGCAACAACTATTCTGATGCTTATGATCGTCTTGCTCGCAATTGCCAGCACTCCGTGGATTGGGAATATGGACAGTGGTAAGTTGCATAATACGGACTTGATGGCGGGAGATGAAGGAGAGGATTAGGCCGGCTCAGCAAAACGATAACGAGGGCTGACCGGAAGCTATTCGAGCTGCCCGGTCGGTCTGTTTGATAAATGCTCTGGATTATTTAAGAATAAATCGGGGCGCCCCTCATTTAGAGAATAATGCGGTGGGTTCTGTTGTGGTTTTTTATCGTAGTCTTTGTGCTCACACGTCACATCGGCTTACGCGCAACAAGGCTCCCGTACGCAATGGAACCGAAAAAACATCCGCTGTCCACCCTCCGGCGCGCCTCGTTTTTCAGGGCCTGCGCGAGCTCGGCACTGATTCTCCCCTCTGCGGCGAGCACATCGGCGCCCCGGTCGGCAATGGTCAGCATATAGTCCGGCTGGTCTGTTTCAACAATCCCCAGGCTGCGCTGTTTCACAACCGAGAATCCGGCCCCCCGAACAAGGGTCGGCAGCCGCTGGATCAGCCAGCGGTCGTGCACAAGGGCCGCCATGGCGGCATCGGCACAGGTCTGTAGCGGGTCGAATTCGCCGTTTGCCAGCGTGGTCGTCGTGTAATTGCCATCGAAGACGGCCAGAGCGCCGCCGGGACGGAGTACGCGGAACGCCTCTTTCAGGGCTGCTTCAGGCCAGGGAACGTGACTCAGGGTCGTATGGAAGAAAACGGCGTCGAAACTGCCGCCGTCATGGGGGAGATAGCGACAGTCCCCCTCAATGAAACTCAGGTTCGGAAGTTCGGCCGCCAGCCTTCGCGCGGTCGCCAGAAACACCGGTGACGGATCGATCCCGACGACCCGCCCGGCAGGGAAGCGACGGGCAAGCTCTCTGGTCACCGGGCCGGTGCCGCAGCCGACATCAAGCAGATCAGCGCCTATCGGTAAGTCGATATCGGTCAGATAGGTACCGAGCATGCCGCGCTGCTGTAAATCGATTGCCCGACGCTCCAGAACCTGCGCCAGGCGCTCCTGAACGTCATGCTCTGCTTCTGCAATAGTGCTGTAGACATCGACCATTCCACCCCCCCAACGCCGTTAATTCAACTTTCAATCGTAATATTCCGGCAGTGCGTCTCTCTTATCCTGCTTGCACCCGCAACTGCGACAATCGAAAACGCGAGCATAATCAAAAACCCGGTATGGTAATCCGACGGCGCATACACCCGTAATCCGTTTTCGATCCGGCCATTCCAGTTCAGATCCAGAGCCCAGCCAAAAAGCGGCTGCATGACGGCGGCGCCGAAAAAAAGTCCCGTATTCACCAGACCGACAGCCATGCCGGATAATGCCGGTGCGACAACCTCTTTGGCGTTTGCAAATGTCACGACAAAACCGCCGGAACTGAGGCCGAGCAATGCAAACTGGGCAATGCCGATCGGCCCCGGATTCCACGGCAGATATGCCAATCCTAGGCACGCTCCGGCATACAGAAGCGTCCCAGCCAGAATAACCGGTTTCCGCCGTCCTATGCGATCCGAAAGCCAGCCGGCAAGCATGGAACCAACCGCAAAGCCAGCCAGAGCAGCGGTGGTATAAACTGCTGCAGCAGAGCGACCCAGGCCGTGAATGTCACGCAGAAACGGGATCGCCCACAACCCGACAAACGCCAGCATATTTCCGACCATACCAAGATCCACCAACAGTAGCGGCCAAGTGGACCCGGTTGCAACCACACACTTTAAATCATCCCACCAATGCTTTTTACTGGCAGGATGGCTTGATTTTCCCTCCATTTGACGCATGGATGGAAACCCCATATCCTCGGGACGATTGCGCACAAACAGCACTGCCAACAGCGCAAGCAGCAGAGTGACACCACCAAGCGCCTGGAATACAGAGCGCCAGGAATAACTCCGCAGCACCCCGGCAAGGGGCCCCGCTGAAGCAATGGCACCAACATTACCCAGCAGCACGGCCAATCCGCTGATCATGCCGAAGTTTCGATCACTGAACCAGACACTGTTACTTTTGAACAGTCCGACAAACACCACAGAAACGCCGAGCCCTACCAGGGCTCGCCCTACTGAGGCCGCTGTAAATGTGCCTGCCATTCCAAACAGAATCGATCCGCATCCGGCCACGAGTGTACCGGCCGTGATAGTGATCCTGGCTCCCAGTGTATCCGCAAGGACTCCTGCCGGAATCTGCATGGCGGTGTAGATGTAGAAATACATCGCTGCCAGCGACCCGAGAGCGGCGCCCGACGTATTGAAAGCCTTCATCAGGTCTGCGGAAATCACCGCCGGCGCCATGCGATGAAAAAACACTAGCATGTAGATGGCAATCAGAATGGAGAAGATGGACCAGCGTGCCTGCAGGAAACGGGAATGATCGGATGGACTCACGCCGTTTCGCCCATATCCTCCAGTTGTAATTCCTTGATCGCCATTTCCCTCATTTTGAATTTCTGGATCTTGCCCGATGCGGTCATCGGGTAACCGTCGACGAACGTGACGTATTTCGGAATCTTGTAGTTGGCTATTTTGTCCCGGCAGAAGGCGCGGACTTCATCTTCGGTCATCGTCATCCCTTTCTTGAGGATGACGGCGGCCATTACCTGTTCGCCGTATTTCTTGTCAGGGACGCCGTACACCTGGATGTCGGAAACTTTGGGGTGCGTGTAGAGGAATTCTTCGATTTCGCGCGGGTAGATGTTTTCGCCGCCACGAATGATCATGTTCTTGATTCGGCCGGTGATCTTGCAGTAGCCGTTTTCGTCCATTATGGCGAGATCGCCGGTGTGCAGCCAATTGTCTGCGTCGATGGCACGGGCGGTTTCTTCGGGCATTTTGTAGTACCCTTTCATGACGTGGTAGCCGCGGGTGCAGAGTTCTCCCTGTTTACCGGGGGGGAGGGTATTGCCGGTTTCGATGTCGACTATTTTGGTTTCTACGTCGGGGAGGGATCTGCCGACGGTTGCGACGCGCAGTTCGAGGGCGTCGTCGGTGCGGGTCTGGGTGATGACGGGGGAGGCTTCGGTCTGGCCGTAGGCGATGGTGATTTCAGTGGCATGCATATCGCTGTTGACTTTTTTCATGACTTCTATCGGACAGTTGGAGCCGGCCATGATGCCGGTGCGTAGGCTGCTGAGGTCAAATTTGGCGAAGTCAGGGTGCTCCAGTTCGGCGATGAACATGGTCGGAACGCCGTGAACGGCGGTGCATTTCTCTTTTTCGATGGTTTGGAGGACTTTAAGCGGGTCAAATATTTCAACCGGGACCATGGTGGTGCCGTGGGTGACGCAGGCCATAACGCCCAGGACGCAGCCGAAGCAGTGAAAGAAGGGGACCGGGATGCAGAGGCGGTCTTTTTCGGTAAATTTCATGCATTCGCCGATGTTGAAGCCGTTGTTGACGATGTTGTAGTGGGTGAGCATGACCCCTTTGGGGAAGCCGGTGGTGCCGGAGGTGTACTGCATGTTGATGGTTTCATAGCAGTCCAGGGTGGCTTCCACGGCGGCCAGTTCCGAGTCGGACACCCCCTCCCCCAGTTTGATGATGGAGTCGAAGTTTATCATACCGGCAGGGGTTTCCGCGCCGATGAAGATGACGTTCTTCAAGAACGGCAGTTTGGCTGTATTCAGTGTTCCCGGTACGGAGGCAGCAAGCTCGGGAACAACACTGTTCAAGGTTTCAACATAATCGGTGTCTTTAAAGGAACCGACCATGAAGAGTGAAGTGGAGTCAGACTGATTCAGTATGTATTCGAGTTCGGCTGATTTGTAGCTGGTATTGACCGTGACGAGGATGGCGCC
>JANNLB010000187.1:0-1566 GCA_031396605.1 Geobacter sp.
ACGCAGCAAGGCTTCAACCTTTTTGCTGTCCTTGAGTTCACAGATTTCCTGAAACTCATCAAGCACCAGACATGCTTTGATCCCATGAGTTGCGCAATAGTCATCAAGCGAGGCAATAAGGTGCTCCAGGTGGATTTCAGCCGAATCATCACCAAGGGCAACAGAAAATTCAGGAAGTGAAGTCGTCGAACTGACCTCCATGCTCAGCCGCAGACGTTTGAAGGACTTTAGTATGCGTTCGGCCAAAGACGTTTTGTCCGCAGCTTTGCGACCCAGCGTTGCCACGATTCCACGGTACATTTTTTCAGCCACATCCTCTGCCGAGGTAACCGAAAACATATCAACGTAGATGCAGGTCATGTCAGTCAGCATTTCACCTGCCACCGCCGCCAGACTGGACTTGCCGTATCGCCTCGGGGCATACACTACAGTATGGATGCCGGAGCGCATGTTCCGGCAGATAAGCTGTTTTTCTGATGTCCTGTTACAGAAGTCGTCGCCCTTGGCAATGACCAATTTGAAGGGGTTATTCATATTTATTGCCTTTCAATTATCCAGACTCAATTATTTAAACTGGATAATACGAAACCTTCAGTTGTTTTACAACTTGTTTGGTTGATTGTGGATAAAATCTTTTTCTTGCCTCCTTTGAGGCTATTGACATTTTTGATACGAAATCAGCTCTACTTTGCCCAGCCTGAGCTTCCTCAACATTTGCCCCAATGCTCGTACCAGACCGAAGCAACTGTTTCGACAAGACAAATTCGTTGGCTTTACAGAGTTTCCGATAGATATCTATTATCTGAAGAGCAAAAGCGTAGCTTTTTTGTTGTATAAGATTTTCTTTCATTTCCGTCCTGCATTCAGAATTCATAACTCACAATCCATAATTGCCGTACTGTTTCCCAATCCAAAATTCAAAATCCAGAATTCAAAATTGATTTAAAATCATCCGCCGCACCTGATCCGCCTTGGTTGTATCCTCCGGGTGATCCAGTACATCCTTCGCCAGCGCCTTCGCGGCAGCATCGCCCTTGGCTTTGGCATACATGGTCAGCAGTTCGTAATCCTCGATCCCCATTCGCCACTTTTCCAATAACAAAATAACAAGCAGCGTCCCTTCAGGTTCCCCGGGCAGCAGGTGGTTTGAGTGTGTGAGTGTCTGAGAGATTGTCTCGGCGCCGGGATCAATGCCCGCTTCTCTGCACGGATCTGATAAATAAATCTGTCCAGGCTTCCTTTCTTTTCAAAGCTTTTCGTTAGTTTACCCCAAAAAGATTTCGTTTTCCTCTGCGTTACTCTGCGTCTCCGCGTGAGACCGCTTGTTTCTCTATTCGAAATCACAATTCACAATTGCCCCTTAACTCTTCTTCTCACCACTTCCACCACAAACAGCGGCGCCGAGATAAACATTCTTCGCCAGAGCCGTCGCGGTTCCTGCAGCAGGCGGGGGAGCCATTCCAACCCCAGTTTCTGAAAGATGGGGTGCGAGCGCTTGACCCGGCCGGTGTAGAAGTCGAACACCGCGCCGATGGCGCCGATGAACTTGACTTGTAACCGATGGCG
>JANNLB010000191.1:0-12202 GCA_031396605.1 Geobacter sp.
ATGCGGGTGTCATCCTGATAGTCCATGGCGGAAACCCAGAGGCGGAGGACGTCGGCGCCGAACTTCTTGATGACATCTTCGGGTGCCACGACATTGCCCACGGATTTGCTCATCTTGCGCCCCTGGCCGTCCAGTACGAAACCATGGGTCAGGACGCTTTTGTATGGTGCTGTGCCCCTTGTTCCGACGCTCTCCAGCAGGGATGAATGGAACCAGCCGCGATGCTGATCACTCCCCTCCAGATACATATCGGCCGGTGAACGCAGGCTGGCATTCGGTTCCAGTACCGCTGCATGCGAAACCCCCGAATCGAACCAGACGTCCAGGATGTCGTTTTCCTTCTCAAAGGATGCCGCGCCGCATTTCGGGCAGACCGATCCGGCGGGGAGCAACTTTTCAGCGCTCCAGTCGAACCAGACGTCGGAGCTTTCCTTTTTGAAAATCTCTGCGACGTGGTCCATGATAGTGCCGTCGGCGATGTATTCGCCGCAAGCGGTACAGGAGAAAGCGGTGATAGGAACACCCCAGGAGCGCTGGCGGGATACACACCAGTCGGGACGGTTCTCGATCATGCCGTAAATCCGTTCGCGCCCCCATTTCGGAATCCACTCTACCTGGTCGATCGCTTTCAGCGCCTTGTCGCGCAGATCATTCGCCTTCATGCTGATGAACCACTGTTCGGTGGCACGAAAGATGATCGGCTTTTTGCAGCGCCAGCAATGCGGGTAGGAATGGCTTATTGTGGCGGTCTGGAGCAGCGCGCCAACCTCGGTCAGTTTGTCGATCACGCTCTGATTGGCGGGAAAAACCTGCTGGCCGCCGAAGAATTCGACATCCGCCAGGTACTTTCCGTGGTTATCGACCGGATTGTAGATCTGCAGCCCCTCTTTCAGCGCCAGCTCATAATCCTCCTGGCCGTGGCCGGGGGCGGTGTGGACACAGCCGGTGCCGGCTTCCAGCGTCACATGCTCACCCAGCAACACGATCGAATCACGATCATAAAAGGGGTGCCTGCACAGTTTGCGCTCCAACACTCCTGCCTTGAATGTTGCGATGACATCTCCGGTCAGGCCGACCGCCGCGAGGAAGGAATCCTTGAGCCCTTCCGCGACGATCAGAACACCCTTCGCGGTATCAAGTGCTACGTAATCGAACTCCGGATGGAGCGCTACGGCCAGGTTGGCGGGAATAGTCCAGGGGGTTGTTGTCCAGATGACGATGTAGGACTGTTTACCGGCCAGCGCGGGGATATCAGTCGAAACGTCATCCCGCAGGGCAAAACGGACGAAGATGGAGGGGGAGGTATGATCGGCATATTCGACCTCGGCCTCGGCGAGCGCCGTTACGCATGAGGAGCACCAGTGCACCGGCTTGCGCCCCCGGTAGAGTCCTCCATTGTGCGCGAAACGGGCCAGTTCGGCTGCGGTCAACCCTTCGTATTCATAGTTCATGGTCAGATAGGGATTTTCCCAGTCGCCAAGGATTCCGAGGCGCTTGAATTCCTCTTTCTGGATATCGACGAATTTGGCTGCATAGCTCCGGCATTCGCGGCGCATTTCCAGTTTACTCATCTGGAGTTTCTTTGACCCCAGGTTTTTTTCCACTTGCAGTTCGATCGGAAGACCGTGGCAATCCCAGCCCGGCACGTAGGGGGCATGGAAACCCTCCATGCGTTTGACTTTAAGGACAATGTCCTTGAGAGTTTTATTAAGAGCATGACCGATATGAATATGGCCGTTGGCGTAAGGGGGGCCGTCGTGTAGAACGTAAAGAGGTTTGTCTTTGCCGGACGTTTCCAGTTTGGCATAGAGTCCGTCCTGCTCCCATTTTGCGAGCATTTCCGGTTCTCGCTGATACAGATTGGCCTTCATCGGAAAATCGGTCTGCGGCAGGTTGAGGGTATCTTTGTATTCCATTAAATGATGTCTCCGTTTCTGATTCGTTAAAACTGCACCAAACTACAGAAATGAAGCCGGAATGTCAAGAAGTCGGACTTCTCTCGACCGGTAGTGCTGAAATGCCGGAATCAAGCGATCAGGCAGCATTCACATGCGTAATTACATTCTTTCTTGCATTACATACCGCGACTCTGCTATTATTTTCCGCCATTTTACCCACTTGATATGATAACTGAAAGGATCACCACGTAATGTTGAAAATGTTTGATTATCTGTTCGGAATGTTCTCCAATGATCTCGCCATCGACCTCGGCACTGCCAACACTCTGGTCTATCTGAAGGGGAAGGGGATCGTGGTGCGCGAACCATCGGTTGTCGCGGTGCAAAAAATGCCTAACGGCCAGCAGAAAGTGCTCAAAGTCGGCATGGAAGCCAAGCAGATGCTCGGACGGACTCCCGGTTCCATCACCGCCATTCGCCCGATGAAGGATGGCGTCATTGCCGACTTCGATATTACTGAAGAGATGCTGCGTTATTTCATTCATAAAGTACATAACCGCAAAACCCTCGTCCGCCCCCGCATCGTCATCTGCGTGCCGTCCGGCATCACCCAGGTCGAAAAACGCGCGGTCAAGGAATCGGCCGAATCGGCCGGAGCCCGTGAGGTTTATCTGATCGAGGAACCGATGGCGGCAGCAATCGGGGCTGGACTGCCCATCACCGAGGCATCCGGCAACATGATTGTCGATATTGGTGGCGGCACGACTGAAGTCGCCGTTATCTCGCTGGCCGGAATCGTTTATGCGCAGTCCACCCGCATGGGGGGCGATAAGATGGATGAGGCGATAGTGCAATACATCCGCAAAAAATACAACCTGCAGATCGGTGAGCGGTGGGCGGAAAAAATCAAAATGGAGATTGGTGAAGCCTATCCCGGTCCGGAACTTCTGGAGATGGATGTAAAAGGGCGTGATCTGGTTTCAGGCATTCCCAAGACCATCAAAGTTAATTCGGACGAAATCCGCGAAGCTCTCAAAGAAGCGGTCAACGCTATTGTCGATACGGTGAGGATCTGTCTCGAAAAGACGCCGCCTGAACTGGCTGCCGATATTGTCGATCAGGGCATTTTCCTGGCGGGCGGCGGCGCCCTGCTGCGCAATCTGGACCTGCTGCTGCGTGAAGTCACCAAGGTGCCGGTTCTTATCGCAGAAAACCCGCTTGATTGTGTCTGTCTCGGCTCCGGACTTGTTCTGGATGAGCTCGATCTGCTGCGTCGTGTCTCAATTTCATCCTGATTTGCATCACAGGGTCACAGAGAAAAAATCTCTGTGACCCTGTAATATTGAGATCTTGCATACCCCTTATGATTTCCCCCACTATCGACATACTCGTTCCTGTCTGGAACTACCCTTTTGAAACCCGTGCCTGTCTTGCGGCGATTCGCGAACATTCATCCGGAGCACGCCTGATTATTGTCGACAACGGCAGCAGTCGCGAGACTGAGCTGATGCTGGAGGAATTCTCCGAATCTTTGGGGGATCAGGGGCTGTTTATCAAATCCGAACGGAATATCGGACTGGTTGCAGCGATAAATATGGGCCTGGCCCGTTCTGACAGCGATTATACTGTCATCGTCCGGCCGCATGTTTCAGTGCAGGCCGGCTGGCTGGAAGCTTTGGCGAACGCTGCGGAAACCACCGGCGCCGGGATAGTTTCGCCGCTCTTCAGTGGAGCCGAGGCGCCACGTCTTCCGGATCTCGCCCCGGGATGCACGATTATGGAGAGCTGCACGATCTCATTTGATACACTTCTGGTGCGTACCGAGATGCGTATGGTTGCCGGCAGCTTCGACGAGAATCTGGACGGTAATGAATGGTGTCTGGCAGAGTATGTACGGCGCGTCGCAGCCCACGGATACCGCACCTGTATCACCGGTCGCCTTCGTTTGTCCTGCTCTGCCGGGCAGCAGTTCGGCTCGGCTCAGCGCAGGAATGAGATGGTGCAGAATAGCCGGACAACATACGTCTCCCGGTGGGGGATCGCCCGCCGTTATTGCATTTATTTCGGCACGGAAGCCGACGCGGTGACCCTTGACACTACCGTTTCCGCCCTTCTGGACGGAGCCCGCCAGGGACATAGTTTTACGCTGCTGCTGCATCGCCGCCAGTTCTCCGCATTCCGGAAAATGGGGTGGAATGGACTACATACCGGCATACATCTGTACCGTGTAGCGTTCCTGTTCCCGTTGCGGGATCTCCAGCGAAAGATTACGGCGCTGCGGAGCGCTTGGCCGGATCTGCTTGCGGTACGGGGATGCAGCGGAGTTGTCTTTCCCGGTGTAGATGCCGCAATTTCACATGAAGAACTGCTCGGCAGCATTCAGGCGCATACAACCACCATCGCGAAACAGCGTGAGGAAGCATTACCATGATATCTGAGATCACCTCTCAATTAGCGGCTCATCGGGACGTCATCACCCGGATTGAAAAGGAACTGTCGCCACTGATCGCCGAAATGGTGACGCTTCTGGTGGAAACATTCACGCACGGCGGAAAGCTTCTGGTGATGGGAAATGGCGGCTCGGCGGCTGATGCCCAGCATTTTGTGGCCGAGATTGTCGGCCGTTTCAAGATGGAAAGGAGGGGATTGCCGGCTGTTGCACTTTCAACTGACACCTCTATCCTGACCGCTATCGGCAATGATTATGGCTTCGAAATGATTTTTCGTCGTCAGGTTGAAGCGCTGGCCGTGCCGGGCGACCTGGTTGTCGGAATCTCCACCAGCGGCAATTCTCCCAATGTGCTGCAGGCGCTGGAACTGGCCCGTGAAAGGGGGTGCCGTACTGTTGGCCTTCTCGGGAAGGATGGCGGCGACATCAAGGATGTCTGCCATCTGGCGTTGATAGTGCCGAGCAATGATACGCCGCGGGTTCAGGAAGGGCACATCACCATTATCCATATTGTCTGCGATCTGCTGGAAAAATCACTCTTTGCCTGAAACTCTGAACTTTCTGCCTGGGAGGCCGTGTGGAACTTACGGTTGTTGAAACTCTTTTTGCCCATTCTGCCCGGATCCGCTGCCTGGTTGTCGGTGATCTGATGCTGGACGAATACCTGTGGGGGAGAGCGGATCGTATTTCGCCCGAGGCGCCGGTTCAGGTTGTTGATGTTATCCGCGAAGAACTCCGTCTGGGTGGCGCCGGCAATGTGGTCCATAATCTGGCGGCGCTCGGGGCCCAGGTCTCGGTCTGTTCGGTTGTCGGCGACGATAAGAACGGCCACGAGCTGCTCGGGCAGTTTAGCCATCATCAGATTGATACCCGGGCAATCTTCCTGGACCCCGATCGCCGGACCAGCCGTAAAACGAGAGTAGTTGCCGCTCATCAGCAGATTGTACGCATTGACCGGGAATCACGAGAAGCATTGCCGGCGGCTGTTGAACAGAAGCTCTGCCACTGGATAGCCGACAAAGCCCACGAATATTCGGTCATCGTACTTTCAGATTACAACAAAGGTGTATTGACACCGGCTGTTATCGCTTCGGCAATCTCTGCGGCTGCCGCAGCAGGTATTCCTGTTCTGGTTGATCCTAAGGGGACCGATTATACCCGCTATGCCGGTGCAACACTGCTGACACCGAATCGTAAGGAGGCTGAGGCCGCTTCCGGAATATCCATCACTGATGCAGCGTCTCTGGCACAGGCTGCCGGTGTTATCATGAGTTCCACCGGTTTGCCTCACTTGCTGGTCACCCGCAGTGAAGAGGGTATGTCGCTTTTCTCAAAAGGGGGAGCAATTGTTCATATTCCTACGGTGGCCCGAGAGGTTTTTGATGTTTCGGGTGCCGGAGACACTGTATTGGCTGCACTGGCAATAGGCATCGCTTCCGGTTTCAGTATGGCCGAATCAGCTCGCCTGGCCAACGTTGCAGCCGGCATTGCGGTCGGCAAGCTGGGGACATCAGTCGTTACGCCGCAGGAAATCATCGACGCCGTTTCTCTGACCCATAAGGACAGTCACTCAAAGATAAAGAGTCTCGATGTGTTGGCCGCTCTGATTTCTGAGGAGAAAAACAGAGGTAAACGGATAGTTTTCACCAATGGCTGTTTTGATCTGCTTCACGCCGGTCATGTGAAATATCTGCAAAAAGCACGAAATCTTGGCGACCTGCTGGTGCTGGGGCTCAACAGTGATGCCTCTGTTCGCCGTCTGAAAGGGCCAAAGCGACCGCTGATAGACCAGGATGAACGTGCTCATCTCCTGGCGGCTCTGGATTGTATCGATTATGTTGTTGTTTTTGACGAAGACACCCCGTTGGAACTGATTATTGCTCTCAAGCCGCATATTCTGGCCAAGGGGGGCGATTATTCCATGGAAGGTGTGGTCGGAAAAGACATCGTTGAATCGTATGGTGGTCGGGTTGAGCTGGTCACTTTTGTTGATGGCAAATCAACAACACATATAATTGAGCGTATCCTCGAGCTCTATTCAGCCGAGTAATGTCTTGTCCTTTTTGTAAGGATTAGAATTTTCTGGTTTTAGGTTCAGCATTCTGGTAAGAGAAAACATTCCTTGATCAATGCATTGCAGACAGGAGAGATTATGACAGAGAGTACCGAACCACGCAGAGAGCTCTGGATACTGGGTATAAAGCCGGGAGACGGACGCGAAGATCTGCTCTCCTCTTATCTGGAAGCTGGAGGATATGTCAGTCGACTTGAACAACACGACAATCTTGAGGTTGGAAGACCATTGGGAATAGTGCTGGATATTTCCCCTTTTTCCGAAGATGGCTGGGGCGTTCTGCTCAAAATAAAGAGGTCTTCGATAGCCCGTAACATCCCGGTGCTGCTAGTATTTTTGAGTGAAAAAGGCAAGGTTGGCGGCGTGTTTCCGGTGGCCGGTTTTTTTACACTTCCGATTGATGAGCAGTACCTCCAGAATCGGCTGGCGGTCTATGGTCTGACCGAGGAGGCTGAAACCTGGGATTTGCAGTCTATGGTAGCTTCCAGGTCAGGGGAAGAGAAGCTATCCAAGGCGATAGAGGCATTGGATTTTGAAGTCATAAAAGCGTATTCAGGAAAAGAAGCGCTTGCTCTCTCATCTATTCATCCGGTCTATATGATATTCTGCAGCCAAATGTTATCGGACATGTCGGCTTTCGAACTGCAGGAGCGGCTTCGGCTGGACCCGTACGGCAGCAACACACCGCTGTTTGTGCTGTTGAAGGACGCCATGAAAGATGGAGAAAGACTGGCCTTGAGCAGGGAAATAGCCCACCTGGTCAGAAAAAAGCAGCTTTCATGTGAAGAGTTTCTGCGGTATCTGCGCCGCAAGGAATAACTGCAGAATAACAGTGCATTCACAAAACAGCCGCTCCCTAGTTTAGGGAGCGGCTGTTTTGGTATAAGTATTACTGTATGACGGCAGCGTTATAGCAATCCTTCCAGCTCTCTGATTTCAACGCTGGCTTTGCCGCGCAGTTCTTTGGCCCATTGGCTGAAGCGCTCTTCTGATTTTTTGCGATAGATAATCTCTTCGATTTCTGCTTTAACGCTTTCAAACGGCTTTGTTTTGCCGGCCACCCTTGTTTCAAGCTTGATGATGTGAAAGCCGATCGGCGTAGTCACCAGATCGCTGACCTCACCCGGCTTCAGAGAGAGGATGGTTTTCTCCAGCTCCGGCTGCATGTCCCCTTTTTTGAAGCTCCCCAGATCGCCGCCATCTTTGCGGGCAGCGGAGTCTTCCGAGAAATTTTTTGCCAGTTCGGCAAAGTCCTTTCCCGCCTTGGCGTCAGTCAGGACAGCGAGGGCTGTAGTCTTGGAGCGCTGAATATCCTCCGGAGAGGCCTTCTCACCGGTTTTGAAAAAAATGTGCCGGGCGCGATAGCTTTCCTCTTCTGTGTATTTCCCCAGGTTTGCAGCATAATAGTCACGTATTTCGGTTTCTCCGACCTGTACCTTGGCGCGAACTTCCATGCTCACCAGTTTCAGCTTTTCGAGCTGCTCCTGAAGCTGAGTGCGATATTGGTCAAATGAAAGACCCTGGCCGGCCAGAGCCGCAACCAAAGCCTCCTGGGAAGGAATGTTGTTCTGTTTGCGCACGTCATCGATCGCCTGACGAATTTCCTCTTCGGACACTTTAATATTCAGTTCCCTGATCTTTTGCTCGGTCAGTTTCTTTTCAACCAGATGATCGAGTGCCGTGCGGCGAATCTGGTTTCGGGCGGCGTCATTCAAGGGAGCTTTCTTCTCCGCCTCACTTATAGCGGATTGCGTTTCCCGATTCACCTCATGCAGGGTAATGATCTCGTCGTTGACAATTGCCACAATGGCGTTTGTTATGTTTTTCGGCTTTTTTGGCCCGTCCGGGGTTGGGTTTGGCTGTTCCGCCGTGAGTGTCGCCGCTACCGGGTCCTTATTGACAGCCGCGTCGTTGCCGGCACATCCTCCCGCCATGAGCAGGGCCAGAGAGACTGCCACAGTTCCCAAAGTACGTTGTTTCATAGTTGGACTCTTTTCTTAGTAAGTTAGAAGTTATTTTCTGCGCTGTTCTGGCAAAAAATAACTTCGTTAGCGCACTTATCCTGTTTATCAGGGCTCAGTAGATGTAAAAACCGGAAGGGGGATGTACTCCCGCACTTCCGGTTTTATCTGTTCAGAGTATGTCTGTGCCAAGCCCGACGGCCGCTATTTCTTTTCAGGAACTGCCGGTTTATGAGCCTCGACAGGTTTTTTCTCATCCGCTTTAGCTTCTTCCTTCTTTCCACCGACGCTGTTCAAAACATCTTCCTTGATCGTAATCTTGGCGGTTTTTTTCAGCTCTTCCTTGATTTTCTGAAAAACTTCCTGCTGTTTGGTCGGCATGATCGCACCCTTGATCTGCTCTTTTACCTCTTCAAAGGGTCGGATACCGGCCGGACGTTTACCGGTAAGCTTGATGATGTGGAAACCGAAATCGGATTTGACAACGTCCGAAACCTGACCTTCTCTCAGTGCGAGAGCCGCTTTTTCGAAAGCCGGCACCATGCTCCCTTTGCCGAACCATCCGAGGTCGCCACCCTTGGCAGAGGAGGAGTCAACAGAACTTTTTTTGGCCAGTTCTTCGAAATTACCGCCGGCTTTCAGCTGGGCTTGAACTTCCTTGGCCTCTTTCTCGGTTTTTACCAGAATATGGCTGGCTTTAATCTGCTCGCCTGACTTGAATTTATCCTTGTTCTGCTCGTAGAATTTTTTCATATCTTCATCAGAAACTTTGGATTCAACCTCGACCTTTTTCTTGAGGAACGATTCCACGATCAGGCGTTTTTTGAGATCCTGCAGTTTCTCCTCAATTTCGGCGCCTTTGTCGAGACCGTCTTTGGAAGCCTGCTGCAGAATCAGTTCACGGATGACCATCGTATCCAGCATCTCTTTGCGGCCCTGAGGGGTGTCGGCCATCGCTTTCAGGTATTCGGGCAGATTTTTCAATTCACGGTCAAAATCGCCGGTGGTAATGCTGCCGCTATTGACTTCAGCCAGAACCTTACCCTCTTTTTTCCCCTCCAGTTTTGCCCCGCTGGAATTGGTGCTCCCCTGACAGCCGGTAAGTGCGGCCATACAGAGAGTGACCGTAAACAGTTTCGCAGTGGTAATGATTTTCACGTAAAGCTCCTTTTAATTGTGTTCAAGTGCATGTAAACCGGTAAAAAGTAGCATATCAGTCCGATCGTTGCAACAATATTTCACGACACGTACATAATGGTTTTTACTTGCCATTAGAGCCCGGTACGTTACAATGCGAAGCCCAATTGTCAAGTAGCCAAGCCATCAGGAATACACAGAATTGATTTTACCATGACCCACTCATCATTGTCTTCCCTTGCCAGTCTTGGCGAATTCGGCTTGATCTCCCGCATAGCTGCCGGAGTCATTGTGCATGAGAACGTTATTACCGGTATTGGTGACGATGCCGCAGTGACGGTGCTTTCAGCGGGGATGCAACTGTTGACTTCCACCGACATGCTGCTGGAGGATGTGCATTTTCGCCGAGCCTGGCATGATCCCTTCCGTCTCGGGCGCAAATCTCTGGCCGTCAGTATTTCCGACATTGCCGCCATGGGTGGTATTCCCCGCTGGTCGCTCCTTTCCCTGGCTATTCCATCAATTCTTCCGCTTGAGTTTATTGACGATTTTATGCGTGGTTTTCTGGCGATGGCTGCAGAAAACCAGATATTTCTGATCGGCGGCGATACCTGCTCGTCACGCTCCGGGTTGACGATTTCCGTGACCATCATGGGTGAACAGTACCCTGACCGGATCGTGCGCCGCTCCGGTGCGATGCCGGACGACGATATCTGGGTGACAGGCACGTTGGGCGATGCGGCGCTTGGTTTGAAGTTGGTGGAGGGCTTCGACTCCGCTCAGCCACCGGACTCCGCTCAGCTACAGGGCAACTCCCCACCAGAACAGAGCTCCCTGCCAAAACAGGGTTCCCCATCGGCACGCGGTTCCCTGAGCGGAGTCGAAGGGCATGATTATCTGGTTTCCCGCCTGCTCGATCCGAATCCCAGGGTTTCTGCCGCTCTGGCACTGGCTGAAGCCGGACTGGCAACCGCCATGATCGACGTCAGTGATGGTATCCTGGCCGATTTCGGACATATTGCCGGGCAATCCGGCGTCGGCGGCTGCATTCGTCTCGATGATCTCCCGCTTTCCGCCGACTTCCGCTCCCACGCAGCACATCTCCCCGCAATTCCTTACCAGCTGGCTCTTTCAGGAGGGGAAGATTACGAACTTTGCTTCACCGCTCCCCGCTCCAACCGGAAAAAAATTGTGGACAGTATGAAAAAGTGTGGCATTGCGGTGACGCGTATTGGTATAGTGACAGGCTTTCCGGGGGTGACGGCTGTCAACCCGGATGGCAGCCCGTACATCGTTCAAACTGCAGGTTTTAACCATTTTACATAATACACAACATACTCAGATAAAAGGAACATCCATGCGCCATATCATGATTCCCGCCGACAAGGCCAGGCTCTGTGCCGACGCCATCCGTTTTCTTTCGGTTGATGCCGTTGAAAAAGCAAATTCCGGGCACCCCGGTCTTCCTATGGGGGCCGCCGACTGTGCGTTCGCTCTGTGGGGCAACTTCCTTTCCTTTAACCCTGAAGACCCCCGCTGGCCGAACCGCGACCGTTTCGTTCTTTCTGCCGGGCATGGTTCGATGCTTCTTTATTCGCTGTTGCACCTGTTTGGCTACGACCTGCCGCTGGAGGAACTGAAAAACTTCCGCCAGTGGGGGAGCAAAACTCCCGGCCATCCGGAATTCGGTCACACCGTCGGCGTTGAAGTGACGACCGGGCCGCTTGGGCAGGGGTTTGCCAATGGCGTCGGCATGGCTCTTGCCTCAAAAATGGCCGCAGAACGTTTCAACAGTGCCGACTTCAGTCCGATCGATCACACCGTCTATGCGTTGATCGGTGACGGAGACCTGCAGGAGGGAATCAGTTATGAGGCGGCTGCGCTGGCCGGACACCTGAAACTGGGAAACATGGTCTACATTTACGACAGCAACAGCATAACTATTGAGGGTAAAACCGATCTGGCCTGGTCGGAGAACGTTGCCGGCCGCTTCATCGCCAGCGGCTGGCAGGTGCAGGAGATCGACGGTCACAATTATAACCAGATCGTTGCCGCCATTGCCGCAGCCAAAGCCGACAAAGAGCGCCCTTCGATTATTATTGCGACAACTCACATTGCCTTCGGCAGCCCTGCCAAGCAGGACTCCTCGGGCGCTCACGGCTCGCCGCTCGGCACGGACGAGATCGCTGCCACCCGCGCCAATCTTGGGTGGCAGTACTCCCCCTTCGAAATCCCTCAGGAGGTGCGCGATACCTGCCAGGGGCGGATTGATGAATTAAAACAGGGCTATTCTGCGTGGCAGCGTGGTTTTGAGGTCTGGCATGCCGCCAACCCGGACAAGGCGAAGATGTGGGATGAGATGTGGCATAAACAACTGCCTGTCAACCTGTCCGAGGAACTGTTAGCGGTAGTAGCCGGTAAAGATGGCGCAACCCGTGCCTTGTCAGGTGCTGTCCTGCAGAAAGCGGCTGCCCTGATACCGGCTCTTGCAGGCGGATCTGCCGACCTGTCACCTTCCAACAACAGCGATATCAAAGGTTCTGCATCAGTTCAGGCCGGCAGTTTTTCCGGCCGGAACCTGCATTTCGGTATTCGCGAGCATGCCATGGGAGCGGTCATAAACGGCATGTCATTGTTTGGCTGTTTTATCCCCTATGGCGCCACCTTTCTGATTTTTTCCGAC